>JAXDPL010000032.1:0-6362 GCA_034668385.1 Sphingomonadales bacterium
GGCGCTGACCGAGGCGACGAGCTTCGCCGGCGACCTCGAATGGGACAGCCTGATCGTCATGGACTTCGTCGCCTCGGTCGAGGACGAGTTCGACATCCTCATCACCATGAACATGCAGGCCGAGATCGAGACGGTCGGCCAGCTGGTCGACGCCGTCGAGCGGCTGAGGAACGAGGGATGAGGGGAGTGAAAAAGGTCCTCCCCCGGATTTCCGGGGGAGGGGGACCATGCGAAGCATGGTGGAGGGGCTTCTTCGGGCGAAAGAGGCCCCTCCACCAGCCTGCGGCTGGTCCCCCTCCCCTGCAAATGCAGGGGAGGATTGCGAAGTGACCGACGCCACCGCCACCGCCGACGATCCCGCGCGCGAGACCGCCGTCGCGCCCAGTCACGGCCGCGACCTCTTCTCCAAGTTCGACGCCCTGATCGCCGAGCGCGAGGCCTTGCTCGACACCGGCGTCCGCGATCCGTTCGGGCTGGTCATGGAAAAGGTCCACTCCCCCACGCTGGCGACGGTGAAGGGCAAGGAGACGATCCTGCTCGGCACCTACAATTACATGGGCATGACCTTCGATCCGGACGTGATCGAGGCCGGCAAGAAGGCGCTCGACGCCTTCGGCTCGGGAACGACCGGAAGCCGCGTCCTCAACGGCACCTACCAAGGCCACAAGGAGTGCGAGGAGGCGCTGAAGGACTTCTACGGCACGAAGCACGCCATGGTCTTCTCGACCGGCTACCAGGCCAATCTCGGCCTGATGTCGACCATCGCGGGCAAGGAGGATTACATCATCCTCGACGCCGACAGCCACGCCTCGATCTACGACGGCTGCGCCTTGGGCTCGGCGCAGATCGTCCGCTTCCGCCACAACAGCGTCGAGGACCTCGAAAAGCGTCTGCGACGCCTGCCGCCGGAGGGCGGCCGGCTGGTCGTCCTCGAGGGCGTCTATTCGATGCTCGGCGACATCGCGCCGCTTAAGGAGATGGTCGAGGTGTCCAGGGCGGCGGGCGCGATGATCGCCGTCGACGAGGCGCACGGAATGGGCTTCTTCGGCCCCAACGGCCGAGGCGTGTTCGAGGAAGCCGGGGTCGAGGACCAGGTCGATTTCGTCGTCGGCACCTTCTCGAAATCGGTCGGCACGGTCGGCGGCTTCATCGTCTCCAACCATCCCAAGTTCGAGGTGCTGCGCCTGGTCTGCCGGCCCTACGTCTTCACCGCCTCGCTGCCGCCTTCGGTGGTCGCCACCGCCGCCACCTCGATCCGCAAGCTGAAGTTCGCCGGCAACAAGCGCGCCCACCTCTGGGAGAACAGCCGCCGCCTCCACCAGGGGCTGCGCGACCTCGGCTTCACCCTCGCCACGCCCGAGGCCCAGTCGGCGATCATCGCCGTCCTGCTCCCCGATCAGGACACCACGGTCAGGATGTGGCAGGCGCTGCTCGAGGCCGGAGTCTACGTCAACATGGCCCGTCCCCCTGCCACGCCCGCCGGCATGTACCTCCTGCGCTGCTCGCTCTGCGCCGAGCACACGAGCGAGCAGGTCGGCGACATCCTCGCCATGTTCGAGGCGGCGGGGAGGGCGACGGGGGTGATCGGCTGATCGCGACGGCAGGCCGCCGTCAGGGGCAGCCGCAGACGAGATGGCCCGAGAAGCGATAATCGCTGATCGCGCGCTCGCCGCTGCCGCCTTCCACCATCGTGCTCACGCTGTCGCCTCGCTTGAGCTTGGCGTTGACCGACACGTTGCCGAGTCCGAAATCCTTGCCCTGGCCCGGTCGCGCCTGGGCGATCCATCCAGACCCGTTCTTCCGGATCACGACCGCCGCGCCTTCCGCCGCGCCCTCTTTGCGAAAGTTGAGGTCGAAATGGTAGACACCCGCGACCGGCGCGACGAAATCGAGGCCGCTCCACCCCCAGGTCTCGTTCAGCTCAACCGCTTCATAGCTAAGTTTGGCCGGCGCTCCCGACGAGCGATGGCTCGCACCCCACACCGTGAAAGCGACGCAGCTTCCGCAATCGTGGCAGCCGGTCGCAAGATATTTGCGAACCGACCGTTCGGTCAGCGCGCGCTGCATCGTCGCACCCTGGAGCCGCGAGATCCAGCTCGCATCCTGAGTCCCCCCCATCAGATTGTTGGTGCGTTTGGGCGGCCAGAGCTTGAAATCCGCTCCCCATCCACCCTCGTGAGGACAGGTGTTCGGATTGGTTCCGAAAACATCCCGGAGAAATTCCGGATCGGCAGGGTTCGCTATCGGTGAGGCCCCGCCGCCTTCGTAGGTGTGAGCAAGGCCGAGGCAATGGCCCAGCTCATGCCCCAGCATGATCGATAGGGCGAAATCCCCCTGCAGCCCCAGTGGGTCGGTCTGCGGCGCATACGGGTTCAGATAGACCACGTTGGAATCGATCGACATCAGCGTCGATGGCATGATCGCATAGCCGCCCCCGCTACCCGCAGGATCCGGAATGCTCACATAGATATTGAGCTGCTTCAGGAGGCTCGGATCACGCGCCACCGCGGCCGCCTGCCGGGCCGCTCGACCGCTCTCGCGAGCCGCGTCGTTATAGCTCGCCAAAGCGGCTTTTTCCGCGGCGCTGGCCTTTTCGGGAATCTTTTTGATCAGCAGAACGTGCAACGCTGGAACCTGATAATATTCAATGCGATGGATTCTGAAGCGAATGCGCGTGTCGGCTAATAGCCTCTCTTTAGGCTTGCACATTCGGCTCGGTATACTGGGGTGGACGAAGCGGTCGTTGATCCAGTCGACGATCTGCCGCAAACGCGATTCTTCGGACGGCTGGAAATTTCCCTGGCCCCACTGATCCTGGAAGATGTGGATGTTGACGCAGACGATCTTCAAAGGATCGGAAGGGTTAGGCACGTAATTCTGTAGAGGCGGCGCTGCACTCCGCGCTTCCGAGCCGGCGGCCGGCTGGAAATCTACCTCAGATTGGCCGGACAGGCAATATTGGGCGGGTGGGTTGACAGTGTCGTTCATGTCTTCCTCCCATCGAAGCAGAAAGGGAACGAGTCTTCGCGATACTATCACGAGACGATTCGTATCGGAAACGAGTGCGGAATTCTTCGGCCCCAACGGCCGCGGCCTCCTCTGCTGATCCCTCCGCGCCGAGCACAGCGCCGAGCAGGTCGGCGACATCCTCGGCATGTTCGAGGCCGCCGGAAGGGCGACGGGCTACCTTTCCTGAGCGGCGAAGCGAGGGCGGGGGGCCTTGCCAGCCTTTCCAGCCGCTTCGCCATCCCCTAGAATCGCCCCCATGGCGGGTGAGGATTTCGACGCCTCGCCGGAGGAAGGGACCTCGGGCAGATGGCGGGGGTTGTTGGCGGGCGCGGCGGCGCTGCTCGCGACCGTGCTGCTCGCCGCCCTCCTCATCATGGTCGGCTCGTCCAATGCGGCGCGCGACCAGGCGCTCGCCTCCGAACGCCACAGCTACGACGTGATGCTGATGACGCGCACCGTCGACGCGACGGTGGCGCGGGCCGAAGCGACCCTGGGCCGCTACGTGATGGACGAGCGGGTGCGGACCGGCGTCGATTATTATGCGGACTGGGTGCTCGCCGGCCAGCAGATCACCAAGCTCAAGGCGCTGGTCGGCGACAACCGTCCTCAGCTCGACCGGGTCGACCGGCTGCGCGCCGCCTACCCGCGGCGCGACACCGAGCTCGCCGCCGCGGCCGCCGCCGCCGCGAAGAAGAAGGGAACGGGCGGAATCCCGCTTTATTACGCCGCGGGCCTCTCGCACACGGGCAAGGAGATAAGGGACACGCTCGACGCCATCGCGGCGGCCGAGCGGCAGGACCTGCTGGCCCGGATGGACGTGACCCGCCGCACCTCCGACCGGGCCGACCGTCTCGGCGGCTGGTTCGGGTGGCTCGCCGTGCTGATCGGCCTCGGTGCCTTGCTCTTCGGCTTCCTCGCCGTCCGGGCGATGGGCGAGCGGATCGAGGCGCTTCGCGAGGCCGACAGCGAGGCGACGCGCGCCCAGCGGCTCGAGACGGCGGTGCAGGAGCGGACCCAGGCGCTGACCGAGGCCAATGCCCGGCTCAAGGCCGAGGCGGCCGAGCGCGAGGCGGCGGAGGCCAAGCTCCGCCAGGTCCAGAAGATGGAGGCGGTCGGCCAATTGACCGGCGGCATCGCCCACGATTTCAACAACATGCTGGCGGTCGTCGTCGGCGGGCTCGACCTCGCCCGGCGCAAGCTGACCGGGCCGCGCCGCGAGGTCGAATTCCACCTCGACAATGCGATGGAGGGCGCGACCCGCGCCGCCGCTCTGACCCGGCGGCTGCTCGCCTTCGCCCGCGCCGAGCCTTTGCTCCCGGTGCCGATCGCGCCGGCGGGCCTGATCGAGGGCATGCTCGATCTCGTCGACCGCTCGATCGGCGAGCGCATCCAGGTCCGCACCCGCTTCCCGGAGCATCCCTGGGCGGTCTGCGTCGACACCAATCAGCTCGAGAACGCGATCCTCAACCTCGCGGTCAACGCCCGGGACGCGATGGACGGCGTGGGAGAGATGGTGATCGCCGTCAGCCACGTCACGCTCGCCGAGGGCGAAGTGGGAGAATTGGGTGGCGGAGACTATGTCCGCATCAGCGTCAGCGACACCGGCGACGGGATGTCGAAAGAAGTGATGGACCGCGTGTTCGAACCCTTCTTCACCACCAAGCCCGTCGGCAAAGGCACCGGTCTCGGGCTCAGCCAGATTTTCGGCTTCGCCCGCCAATCCGGTGGCGACGTCGGAATCCAGTCGGAAGTCGGCAAAGGCACGACCGTCTCGCTCTATCTGCCGCGCTCCGCGGAGGCGGCGTCGGGAACGGCCGAGCAACATCCTTCCTTCGCCGCGGCGGGCGGGGAGACGGCGCGGCCGCGCGCCGGCACCGCGATCCTCGTCGTCGAGGACGACCCGCGGGTGAGCCGCTCGACCGTCGCCGCGCTCGAGGAGCTGGGCTATGCGCCGACCGCCTGCTCGGGGGGCCGCGAGGCGCTCGACATCCTCGAACGCAACGGCGGGATCGAGCTGATCGTCACCGACATCATGATGCCCGAGATGACCGGCACCGAGCTGGTCCGGCAGGCGACCGCGCTCTACCCGTGGATCGGAATCCTGTTCGTCACCGGCTATGTCGGCGAGGCGGGCGACGCCGAGAGGCTCGCCGGCTACGACATGCTGCGCAAGCCCTTCACCGTCTCCGCCCTCGCCGAGGCCGTCGCCACCGCGCTCGCCCGCCGCCCTAGCGGATCGCACCCCTCCTCAGCAGTCGAGGCAGCAGAATAAGGCCGGCGACCAGCGGCCAGCGCCGCTGCCACGGCTTCACGATGATCTTCGTGCCCGCGTGTCGGTTGATCTTCCAGGCCAGATAGTCGATCCCGTCGATATAAGTGAGGCCCGCCTTGAGCAGACGCGCCAGGGTCAGCATCTTGCCCTTGATCTGTCGCCGCCGCCAGGCGCGTGCGGATTTCCCTGGCTTCGGCGGCTCCTCGAGCGGCCGTTCGGCGATCACCGCTTCGCCGAGGCGCCGGTAGCGTTCGGGATCCGCGTCGACGAGCGAGCCGGAGCGGGTCTTGGGCTCGGCTCGCAGCTCCGCCCCATAAGTAAGCCGGAAGCCCTCGCGGAACACCGCGACCGGATCCTGGCCCTGATCGCCGGTCATCGCCAGGCGGGTCAGGGCGAACAAGGTGGGCGCCGCCTCCGTCACCGACGTCCTGGCCCGGTCCGCCGCCGCCTCGTCCGCGGTCCAGACCAGCCGCGACGGTTGGGCGAATCGCGCCCACACCGAGACGCTGCGCGCCTCGACGCTGCATTCGCGGGCGAAATCCGCCTCGCTCAGCACCGCATATTTGGCCACCAAGCCGTCATGCTCGAACGGAAAGACATTGGGCGGGATGAGCCGATTGGCCAAGACGAGCCAGGTCCGTCCGTAAGCGGCACGGTAGCTCGACACGATCAGGTAGAAATCGAGCATCAGCCCTTCGAGCCGCCGCTCTCTCAGGCAGGAGCCGTAGAACAGCACCGCGCGCGCCGCGCCCGGATAAAGCTCCGCGATCGCGGCCGCCATCGACGACACCCGCGGATCGACAGACTCCGCAAGTTCGGCGGCAACCAGGTCCCTGACGCGCTCCACCCGGCTCCTATAGAGGCGCGAGGATCAGGCGGCGAGCTTCAGGAACGATACCGGCGCGGTCGGCTTCAGCACGATCGGCCGTCCGAACTCCGCCTGGAAGAGTTCGCCGTCGAGGATCACGCTCTGGCGCTCACCTTCAATCTGAATCTCGTCGCCGCGCTCGAGATGGACTCCGCGCAGCCGCCGCCGCCCGAGCTTGCCGCGAATCGCCTCGATGAGGCAGCCGACCAGCGC
>JAXDPL010000033.1:0-14126 GCA_034668385.1 Sphingomonadales bacterium
ACGATGTCGGTCGCCGACGTCGACGCCGCCTCGGGCAACGTCACCGCCACGGTCAGCGTCGATTACGGCATCCTCAACGCCAGCGCCGGCACCAGCGGCGTCGTGCTGTCGGGCTCGGGTACGGCGACCGTCACGATCAGCGGCACGCTCGCCCAGATCAACGACTTCCTCTCGACCAACGGCACCAGCAGCTTCGGCTACGTGCCCAACACCGACACGCCGCCGGCCTCGACCACCCTGCACCTGCAGGTCAACGACAACGGCAACACCGGCAGCGGCGGAAGCCTCTCGAGCACGATCCACAATTCGACCATCAACATCACGGCGGTCGACGATCCGCCCGTCGCTCAGCCCGACGCGGTCACCACCGCCGAGAATGCGGTGCTCGCCGGCAACGTGTTCAGCAACAACGGCTCGGGCGTCGATTCCGACGTGGACGGCCCGCCGCTGCAGGTCTCGGCGGTCAACGGGGTCGCCGCCTCGGTCGGCCAGACCATCACCTTGCCCTCGGGCGCCAAGCTGACGCTCAACGCCAACGGCACGTTCAGCTACGATCCGAACGGCGCCTACAACCATTTGACCAACCCGGCGGGCGGCGAGACCGGCGCTTCGAACACCCAGGGCAGCGACAGCTTCACCTACACGCTGCAGGGCGGCAACACGACGACCGTCACGGTGACCGTCAACGGCGTCGCCACCGCGGACGACTGGCTGGTCGGCACGTCCGGCAACGACGTCATCACCGGCACCCCGAACGGCGACTTCTTCATGCTGCAGCAGGGCGGCAACGACATCGCCGTCGGCCTCGGCGGCGGTGACGCCTTCTACTTCGGCGCGGCTCTGACCGCGGCGGATCAGGTGAACGGCGGCGGCGGCAAGGACCAGGTCGCCATTCAGGGCGATTATTCGGCCGGCCTGACTCTCGGCGCCGCCAATCTGGTCGGCGTGGAGACGCTGTCGATCATGACTCATACCGACGACCGGTTCGGCGGCGGCAGCGTCAACCCTTACAGCTACAATATCACCACGGTGGAGGCGAACGTCGCCGCCGGCCAGCAGCTGATCGTCAACGCCGCGGTTCTCCAGGCCGGCGAGAATCTGACGTTCAACGGCTCGGCGGAGACGGACGGCACCTTCTTCATCTATGCCGGCAAGGGCGTCGACACCCTGACCGGCGGGGCCGGGGCCGACGTCTTCTTCTTCGCCGAGGACGGCCGCTTCGGGCCCGGCGATCATGTCGACGGCGGCGCCGGCGGGGATCAGCTGGTGCTTCGCGGCAACTACTCGATCAGCCTGATCGGCACCGAGATCGTGCACGTCGAAACGGTCGTTCTTATGTCGGGCGCCGACGCCCGATTCTACGCGCCCGGGACGCCGTTCAGCTATGACATCACGACCGCCGACGCGACCGTCGCCGCCGGCGAGACGATGACGTTCAACGGCGCGACGCTCGGCGTCGCCGAGACCCTCCATTTCAACGGCTCGGCCGAAACCGACGGCGCGTTCCGCCTGTTCGGGGGATCCGCCAACGACGTCATCATCGGCGGCGCGAACGGCGATCTGATCTACGGCGGCCTCGGCTCAGACAATCTAACCGGCGGCGCCGGAGCCGACGTCTTCCGCTACCAGTCGACGGCGGAATCCACGGCAGCATCCACCGACCATATCCTCGACTTCACGCTCGGCGACTTCATCGACCTCTCGAGGATCGACGCGGATACGACGCAGGCGGGCGACCAAGCCTTCACCTTCATGAACGGCGCTTCCAGCTTCACTGGGAACGGCCATGCCGGCGAGCTCATCGCGGTCAACAATGGCGGCGGAATCTGGACGGTGTCGGGAGATGTCAACGGCGACGGAGTCGCCGATTTCCAACTCTCGGTGGCCGTGGCCGACAATGCGACGCACAACCTGACCTCGAGCGATTTCTTCCTCTAGGAAGCCGTGCGGTCAAAAAAGGAGCCGTCCCTGAAGGGGCGGCTCCTCGTGTTTCTTTGCCACGCCGGCGTCCGCCGGCCGCGGCGCAAGGCGTGAATCAGGAGAAAGTGGTTTGCTGGTCGTGGGCGGGACCGGCGGCATTCTCGGCGGCGCCGGCCGCGAGACGCTTCACCTGCGGCGAGGTCCAGGCATTGCGTCCCCGCTTTGCGTCGGCTTTCGGGGCCGAATCGTACTGAACCGCCATTATCGATGCTCCCTCTGAAATGCGTCCGCTTGCTTTGGCGCCGCACCCGATCAATGTCAATTCAGGGGGGTTTGTTTCCCAAAGGTTGAAAAAACGGGCCCAAAGCGTCTAGGCCGCGCCGAAGACAGGAGCTGGCATGCAGAACATCTTGGTAAGCCGCAAGGAAGGGTTGGTCGAAGCGGAAGTGGACGGGGAGATCGTCGCTCTGCACGTCGACAACGGCACCTGCTACGGCTTCAACGGCACGGCGAGCGCGGTGTGGCGGATGCTCGACCGTCCGCGGCGGCTGGACGAGATCTGCGAGGGCCTGACCGGCGAATATGAAGTCGAGCCGGAGCGGTGCGAGCGCGAGGTCATGGATTTGCTCCGCGACCTGGAAAGCGACGGGCTGGTGGAGCTCCAGGGAGATACCGTCGCCGGCACCTAGCCCGCCGCGATTGCCAAGGCTCCGTCGGGCGTCCATGAAGCGGCCATGCTTTCTCAACGGACGCGCTATACAATCCGGGCGCTCCTCCATCTCGCCGATCGCTATGGCGAGGGTCCGGTCCAGCTCGGCGAGATCGCCGCGGCGCAGAACATCCCGCCCAAGTTCCTGACCGTGATGCTCTCGCAGATGATCCGCGAGGGCCTGGTGGCGAGCCGCCGCGGCCGGGACGGCGGCTATTGGCTGGCGAAGCCGCCCGGCGAGATCAGCTACGGCTCGATCGTTCGGCTGACCCGCGGCTCATT
Source organism: Sphingomonadales bacterium (assembly GCA_034668385.1). Taxonomy (GTDB): domain Bacteria; phylum Pseudomonadota; class Alphaproteobacteria; order Sphingomonadales; family Sphingomonadaceae; genus Allosphingosinicella. The sequence goes on from JAXDPL010000033.1 coordinate 2,912, forward strand.
GGGCCTGCTCCCCTGCGCCAGCCGCTACGCCCACAAGACCTGCGACCATTGCATCAGCGAGGACAAATGCCGGCTCCATCGGGTGATGCTGCTGGTTCGCGACGAGACGGCGCGCATCCTCGACGGCCTCAGCCTTGCCGATTCGGTCCCGGCGGACGCCGGGCTGAACGCCTAGATCAGGATTCGAAAGAGGGCTCCGCCGCTCTCACTCTCTGCAAGGGCGATCGAGCCGCGGTGGGCGAGCACGATCTGGCGGGCGAGGCTGAGGCCCACGCCCGTGCCCTTCGCCTTGGTGGTGAAGAAGGGCAGGAAGACGTCCTGCCGAAGGCTCTCCGGCACGCCGGGTCCGTTGTCCGCGACCTCGATCTGCACCCGCCCGTGCGCCATCCGCTGGAAGCGCATGGTCACCGCCGGCGAGGCGGAATGGCCGGCGGCCGCCTCCGCGGCGTTGCGCAACAGGTTGATCAGCACCTGGCAGAGGAGGTCCGGGTCGGCATCGAGGGTCAGGCCTTCGGGCGTAACCTCCACCTGCAGCGCCACGCCCGGCGGCACGTCGCCGGCGCGGAACAAAGAGTCCAGCTCCCGTGCCCAGGGCAGAACCTCGAACAGCCGGCGGCGGACTTCCGGCGTTCGGCTGATCTGGCGATAGCTCTCGACGAAATGCATCACCCCGTCGGCGCGGCGCGCCAGCGTCTCCACCGCGGCGCGGGCGTCGGCGACGATCGGGTCGGCGCCCTTGTCGACATCCTTCATCAGCGCCGCGGCGGTCTGCGCCAGCGAGGTGACGGGCGTGATCGAATTCATGATCTCGTGGGTGAGGACCCGCACCAGGTCGCTCTGGGCGGCGATTTCCACCGCGTTCAGCTCTCCCTGGATCGGCTGCACCGCGATCACCCGGACCATTCCCCCAAGCCGATGCACGGCGGCGGCGCTGACCACGGCGGTCTGCGGCATCGCGTCGAGCGTGAGCGGGACGAGGTGGGGCCGGGTGATGGCGTCGGCCTCGAGCGCCTTGGCGAAGGCCTCGCCATATTCGCGGAAGTCGGCGGTGCGGACTCCGTCGTGGCGGACGAACAGCCGCCGAGCCGCCTTGTTGATGAGCTCGACCCGGCCTTCGCTGTCGACCGTGAGCAGGGGCGTCGGCGCGTCGTCGAGCACCGCTTCGTAGAAGCGGTTCGCGTCGGTCAGCCGGTGTCGCTCCTCGCGCAGGCTGCGCATGCCCTCGTCGAGCGCCTTGCCGAACTCGGTGAAGCCGCTGCCGCCTCCGCGCGAGAAGCCCTGCGAAAGGTCCCCCAGCCGGATCGCCTCGAGGAAGCGCGCGATCTCGACGTTGGTGCGCTGGATGTAGCGCCAAAGCTCGGCGACGGCCCAGAGGCAGAGGGCGGCGGCGATCAGCCGGGCGGCGACGAGCCCGGCGAAGGTCAGGGAAGCCGCGAACAGCGCCGCCGTGGCGAGAAGCAGCGCCGCCCGCCACGCCAGCCCGGCGACGAAGCGCGCCCTAAAGGCCATGGCGGCGAACCACCCTAGAGGCCATGCTTGTCCATGCGGCGGTAGAGCGACGCTCGGGTTAGGCCGAGCTCCTGGGCGGCGAGCGAGATGTTGTAGGCGTGCTTCTTGAGCGCCTCCTCGACCATCTGCTTCTCCGCGCGCTCCAGGTTGAGGTCGGCCGATTGAAGGAGGGCCGGGGCGGCGACGCTCGCCGGCCGCGGCGCGGCGGCGCGGGAGAGCGAGAAGTCTTCGACCGTGAAGGCGCCGTCTCCGGCGAGGATCACGGCGCGCTCCGCCGCATGGCGCAGGGCGCGGACGTTGCCCGGCCAGTCATAGGCCTGGAGCGCCGCGAGCACCTCGGGGGGCACGTCGCGCGCGGGCTTGCCGTATTTCTTCGAATAGAGCGCGACATAATGGGCGATGAGCAAAGGCACGTCCTCACGCCGCTCGCGCAGCGGCGGCAGCTCGATCTCGACCGTGTTGAGGCGGAACAGCAGGTCCTGGCGGAACAGGCTCTCGTCGCTCAGGCGGTCGGGCGAGAGGTTGGTGGCGGCGACGACCCGGACGTCGATCGGCACCGGCTTGTTGGCGCCGACCGGAATCACCTGCCGCTGCTCCAACGCGGTCAGCAATTTGGGCTGGAGATGGAGTGGAAGGTTGCCGACCTCGTCGAGGAACAGGGTGCCGCCGTCCGCCGCCTGCAACCGGCCGATCCGGTCGCCGCGCGCGTCGGTAAAGGCGCCCTTCACGTGGCCGAACAATTCGCTCTCGAACAGATTCTCGGCGACCGCGCCGAGGTCGACCGAGACGAAGACGTTGTTCGACCGCCGCGAACGGCTGTGCAGCTCGCGGGCGACCAGCTCCTTGCCGGTGCCGTTCTCGCCGAGGATGAGGACGTTGGCCTCGGTCGGCGCCGCCCGCTCGATCAGCGAATAGACCCGGCGCATCGCCGGGGAATTGCCGAGCAGGGGCGTTTCCGCGCCGGCCGCCGGCGCGGTGATCGCCACCGCCCGCTTGCGCTCGACGTCGACGGCGTCGCGCGACTTCCTGAGCGCCGCCGCCGTCCGGACGGTGGCGAGCAGCCGCTCGTTCGACCAGGGCTTGGAGACGAAATCGGTGGCGCCGCGCTTCATCGCCTCGACCGCGATGTTGACCCCGCCATGGGCGGTGATCATCACCACCACCGCGTGCGGGTCGCGCTTCAATATCTCGCCCAGCCAGTGAAAGCCCTCGGCGGCGTTGGTCGCGCCGCGGCCGAAATTCGCGTCGAGCAGGACCAGGTCCGAGGCGTCCGAGCCGATCGCGGCGAGCGCCTTCTCGGGGTCCTCGAACGCGGCGACCTCGTCGAACAGCTCCCGAAGCAGCAAGCGGGCCGACAAGAGAATGTCTGGATCGTCGTCGACGACGATCACTCGGCCGAATTCTTTCCCCTCCCCAACCACATCCGCCTCCTACAGCCTGGCCGAAAGGCGACAAACAATAATCGTGCCAGCGCCGTCCGAAGGCGGACACAAGACGTTCGTTCGCGGACAGGCCGGCACCGGCCGCGAGGGAGGGAAATGGCGGAAATCCGCCATTCCAGCCGATTGGCACGGCTGATGCTCTACGATCCGGACAGGGGATTCGAGGTCCGGGAGGAAGCTCATGCGCAAGTTCGAAGCCGTCATCGGCGCCGCGATCTGGATCGCCGTCGCCACCCTTTTGCCGATGTCCGCGCTGGAGCCCGTGAGCGGGGGCGCCGCGCAGGCGGCCACCTCGCGCCACGCCGCCGGCTCTCCCTGCGAGGACGGCAGCCCCCGCCTCGCCATGGGCTGCCTCAGCGTCCACCTGTGATTGTCCGGCGCTGAACAGCAGTGTCCGTTTCCGGACAGAGACGCGCGGCCGCGACGGCTTCCGCGCCTCGGCGGCGCTGGCACGATGATTGCTGGGCAGCGGCGAGGAGCGGCGTGAGGGCAGGATGAGCGTGATCAGGATGCAAAGCGAGCCAAAGGCCCAGAGCGGCAGCGGCATGGACCGCGTCGTCGAGGTGAAGGGCCTTTCGAAACCGGTGAAGATGGGCCTCGCCGTCGCCGCCGGCCTGCTGCTCGTTCTCCTCTTCTGGTGGTTCGTCCCGTCCGCCAACACCCAGAGCGTCGCCGCGGACCGGGTGACCATCTCGACGGTCGAGCGCGGCCGCTTCGACGACTTCCTGCCGCTCCGCGCCCGGGTGACGCCCTTGCTCACCGTCTATCTCGACGCCGTCGAGGGCGGCCGGGTCGAGAAATTGTTCGTCGAGGACGGGGCGATGGTGAAGAAGGGCCAGCTGCTCGCCGAGCTCAGCAATTCCGACCTGCAATTGAACGTCCTCGCCCGTCAGGCCGACGTGTCGCGCGAGATCAACTCGATGCGCAACATGGAGCTTGCGCTCGCCCAGACCCGCACCAACGACCAGCGCCAGGTGATCGAGGCGCAGCTCGCCGCCGACAAGGCGCGCCGCCAGTACGAGATGCAGCGGCCGCTGATGGAGAAAGGCTTCGTCCCGGCCAAGACGTTCAACGACAGCCGCGACGATTACGAATCGAACCGCCGCCGCGCCGACGTGCTGACGCGGGCGCGGGTCACCGACGAGCGGCTGCAGGCGAGCCAGCTCGCGCAGCTGCGCGCCTCCAACGCCTCGCTCAGCCAGAGCCTCAGCATCGCCCACTCGAGCCTCGATGCTCTCAACCTCAAGGCGCCGGTCGACGGACAGCTGACCGCCTTCTCGATCCAGGTCGGCCAGTCGCTGCAGCGGGGCGAGCGGCTCGGCCAGATCGACAGCGCCGGCCACAACAAGATCGTCGCCTCGGTCGACGAATTCTATCTGGGCCGGGTCCAGCCGGGCCAGGTCGCCACGGTCGACGTCGGCGGCAAGACCTACCGGGCCAAGGTCGCGAAAATCTACCCGCAGGTGCGCAACGGCACGTTCGACGTCGATCTCTGGTTCGTCGGCGACGAGCCGCGGGACCTCAACCGCGGCCAGACCCTGCAGGTCAAGCTGACGCTCGGCGACCCGACGCCGGCTCTGCTCATCCCCAACGGCGCCTTCTACAACGAGACCGGCGGCGCCTTCGTCTTCGTCGTGGCGCCGGACGGCAAGAGCGCGGTCAAGCGGACCGTCCGCCTCGGCCGCCGCAACGCCGACTTTATCGAAGTGCTCGATGGCCTCTCGCCGGGCGAGCGCGTGATCACCAGCCCCTATACCGGTTTCGCCGACAAGGATCGGCTGGACCTCGACTCATGACCGAAGGAGCCGACTTATGCTGAGCATGCGTGAATTGTCGCGGGTCTACCGCACCGACACCGTCGAGACGACGGCGCTCGACAAGATCGACCTCGACATCGCCGACGGCGAGTTCGTCGCGATCATGGGCCCCTCGGGCTGCGGCAAGTCGACGCTGCTCAACGTGCTCGGAATGCTCGATTCCCCCTCGAGCGGCTCCTACGTGTTCGACGGCGTCGAGGTGGCGGGGTTGCCGGAGGCGAAGCTCGCCGACATCCGCAAGCAGAATATCGGCTTCATCTTCCAGAGCTTCAACCTCGTCGACGAGCTGTCGGTCCGCGAGAATGTCGAGCTCGCTCTGCTCTACCACGACGTCGCCGCCGCCGAGCGCCGCCGCCGGGTCGACGAGGTGATGGACAAGGTCGGGATCGCCCACCGCGCCCGCCACCGGCCGAGCCAGCTTTCGGGCGGCCAGCAGCAGCGCGTCGCCGTCGCCCGCGCCCTGGTCGGCAGTCCCAAGCTGATCCTCGCCGACGAGCCGACCGGCAACCTCGACACCCAGCATGGCGAGGAGGTGATGAAGATGCTCCAGGCCTTGAACCGCGAAGGCTCGACCATCGTCATGGTCACTCATTCGCCGGCCCACGCCGATTATGCCGGCCGGGTGGTCAACATGCTCGACGGCAAGATCCTGATCGAGCGCCGCCGCGCCGCCTGAGCGAGCGGGAGAGGAGGGGGCGCCGACGCGCGCCCACGAGGAGGAGAGATCGAGATGTGGCGCAATTACCTGACCGTCGGGGTCCGCGCTTTGGGGAAGAACCGCACCTACGCGTTCATCAACATCCTCGGCCTCGCCATCGGCATGGCGGCCTGCCTGATGATCCTCCTCTTCGTCCGCTACGAAATGAGCTACGACAGCTGGATCCCGCATGCCGACGACACCTACCAGTTCCAGAGCTGGTACCACGATCACGTCACCGGCGAGGAGGCGCAGCTGCAGATGACGCCGTTCGTCGCCGGCGAGGCTCTGAAGAAGGATTTTCCCCAGGTCGAGCAGGCCGTCTACGCGTGGAACAACAATCCGGTCTTCTTCGCGAACGGCCAGGCCACGACGACCAAGGACTATCTCTACACCGCCGGCAATCTGCTCGACGTGATCGAGCTGCCGCTCGCCGCCGGCAACCGGACCGACCTCGACAAGGTCGGCAACGCCGCGATCTCGCAGGCAGAGGCGATCCGGCGATTCGGCACCACTCAGGTGCTCGGACGGACTCTGACGCTGATCAGCAAGGGCCAGAAATGGGACTTCAAGATCGCCGCGGTGATCAAGGACCTGCCGAAGAACAGCCACCTCAGGATCAACGCCCTCGTCAACCTCGACATCCACAGCTTCATGGCCAAGGAACCGCAGGCGCTGACCTGCTGGGGCTGCCAGAACGGCTGGGTCTATGCGCGGCTGCGGCCGGGCGCCGACGCGAAGGCGATCGATGCTCAGCTCCCGGCCTGGGAGAAGCGCAACATCCCCGATGAGAATAGCGGCGAGGCCCATTTCAACGCCGGCGACGATCAGGATTGGCACCTCGTCCGCCTTCGCGACATCCATCTCGGCAAGGCACAGGGCGGGGCGATGAGCCCAGGCAACGATCGCACGACGATCGTCACCTTCGCCGTCATCGCCTTGCTCATCCTCGGCATGGCGGTGGTCAATTTCACCAACCTCGCCACCGCCCGGGCCAGCCAGCGGGCCCGCGAAGTGGCGCTGCGCAAGGTGCTCGGCGCGACCCGCAAGCAGCTCATCGCCCAGTTCGTCGGCGAATCGATCATCGTCGCCGTCGTCGCGATGGTGATCGCGCTCGCCCTCGTCGAGCTGCTCATCCGGCCGTTCGCCGCCTTCCTCGATGCCGACTTGAGGCTCACCTATTTCGGCTCGGGCGGCATCGCGCTGCCGGTCCTGCTGCTGGTGCTGGTCGTAGGCGTGCTCGGCGGGCTCTACCCCGCTTTCTTCCTGTCCCGCTTCCAGCCGGCGCAGGTCTTGAAGGCCAACAAATCGTCGGCCGAGACTCCGGGTTCCGGACGCCTCAGGAGCGTGCTGGTCGTCGGCCAGTTCGCGGTCTCGATCGGCCTCATCATCTGCACCGCGGTGATCTACGCGCAGACGGTCTACGCCCGCACGGTCGACCCCGGGTACCGGCGGGACCACATCCTGCAGGTCGAGGAGCTCTCGCGCTATCAGCTGATCGACAAGGGCGAGGCGATAGCCGACCAGGTGCGCCGGATCCCCGGCGTCGACGCGGTCGGCCTCACCACCATCGGAGTCGCCACCGACAACCAGAACAATACCGGGGTCATGGTGCCCGGCGGGTCGGAGCCGCTGACGATCGGCAATTATACGGTCGACGAAGGCTTCAAGGACGCGATGGGCCTCACCCTGGTCGCCGGCCGCTGGTTCGACCCCAACCGGCCGCTCGACGACATGACCATCCCCTTCCCGCCCGATCCGGACTCACAGAAGGCGCTGGCGGCGCGCGGGGCCAACATCGTCATCAACGAGTTCGCCGCCAGGCGGATGGGCTTCAGGAACTCGGCCGACGCGGTCGGCAAGACGGTGCGCTCCGCCCTGGTCCAGAACGAATATGGCCTCGTTCCTACAACCATCGTCGGCGTGGTCAGGGACAGCCGCTTCCGCTCGGTCAAGCTGCCGCTCGATCCGATCCTGTTCCAGAATGCGAACAGCGGCCAGTCGCACATGATCATCCGCTTCCACGGCGATCCTGCCGCGGTCCGAGCGGCGGTCGAGCGCGTCTGGAAGGGCTTCACCAACGAGGTGCCGTTCACCGCCAAGTTCAGCGAGGACATCGTCCAGGAGCTGTACAAGGCCGAGGATGCGCGGGCCAAGACCTTCGCCGCCTTCGCCATCCTGTCCGTGATCGTCGGCTGCCTCGGTCTGTTCGGTCTCGCCGCCTTCACCGCCGAGCGGCGCACCAAGGAGATCGGCATCCGCAAGGTGCTCGGCGCCCGGGTCCGCGACATCGTCCGGCTGCTCGTCTGGCAATTCTCCAAGCCGGTGATCGTCGCCAATCTGATCGCCTGGCCGATCGCCTGGTGGGTGATGCGGGGCTGGCTGAACGGCTTCGACACAAGGATCACGCTCGGCCCGACGCCGTTCCTGCTGGCCGGCGGCCTCGCCCTCGCCATCGCGGTCGCGACGGTGGCCGGCCACGCCATCCGGGTCGCCCGCTCCAACCCCATCCACGCCCTTCGCTACGAATAGGATCAAGGCCATGTGGCGCAACTATCTGACCGTCGGCGTTAGGGCGCTCGCCAAGAACAAGACCTATGCCTTCATCAACATCTTCGGGCTCGCGCTCGGCCTCGCCGCCTGCCTGCTGATCCTGCTCTACGTGCGCTACGAGAGGAGCTACGACGCGTGGATGCCGGGCGCCGACCGCGCCTTCCAGCTGCAGGATTATTACAAGGCGACTCCGAACGGCGGCGAGGAGATGGCGCTGCAGATGACCAGCTACGCCTCGGGCAAGGCGCTGGTGAAGGACTTCCCGCAGATCGAGAATGCGGTCTACGTCTCGTCGAGCGCGGCGACCGTCCTCCAGAAGGGCGAGCCGAGCGCGCCCGAGCGCTTCAATTTCGTCAGCGGCAATCTGTTCGACATCCTCCAGGTGCCGTTCGTGAAGGGCAACCGCGCGACCGCTCTCAGCCGGCCCAACTCGGTCGTGCTCAGCGAGACCGAGGCCGCGACTCGCTTCCCCGACCAGGAGGCGATGGGCCAGACCCTGACCCTGGTCAGCAAGGGCAAGGCCGCGGACTATACCGTGACCGGGGTGATGCGCGATTTGCCCAAGAACAGCCATCTCGACCTCGGCATCGTCGCCCGCTTCGACCCGGAAGCTTATTTTGCCGACCAGCCTTTTTACCTGACCGGCTGGGGCAACCAGGGCGGCTGGTGGTACGCCAAGCTGAGGCCCGGCGCCTCGGCCGACGACATCAACCGCCAGCTCCCCGCCTGGGAAAAGCGCAACATCCCCGACGACACCGGCGGCGGCGAGAAGACCAACCAGGGGGACGCGCAGGACTGGCAGCTGGTCAACGTGCGCGACGTCCATCTCGGCAAGGCCCAGCAGGCGACGATGAAGCCCGGCAACGACCGCCGCACCATCGCCACCTTCGCCGTCATCGCCCTCTTGATCCTCGGCATGGCGGTGGTGAACTTCACCAACCTCGCCACCGCGCGCGCCTCGCAGCGCGCCCGCGAGGTCGCGCTGAGGAAGGTGCTGGGCGCCAGCCGGAGGCAGCTCGTCGTCCAGTTCATCGGCGAATCACTGCTGGTGACGGCGCTGGCGATGGTGCTCGCGCTGGCCATGGTCGAGCTCGGGCTGGGGGCGTTCAACCGCTTCCTCGACGCCGATATCGCCCTCACCTACTGGGGCCGGGACGGCGTTCTGCTGCCCGTCTTCGTCCTGCTGCTGTTCGTCGGCGCCGCCGGCGGGCTTTACCCCGCTTTCTATTTGTCGCGCTTCCAGCCGGCGCGGGTCCTGAAGGCGAACAAGTCGTCGGCCGAGGCGCAGGGCACCGGACGCCTCCGCAACGTCCTCGTCGTCGCCCAGTTCGCCGTCTCGATCGGGCTCATCATCTGCACGGCGATCATCTACGCCCAGACCCTCTACGCCCGCACCGCCGACGCGGGCTACAACCGCCACGGCCTGCTCCAGCTGCAGGGCATGGGCCTGCGCCAGGTCCAGCCCGTCGCCGAGACGATGAAGCGCGAGATCGAGAAGATCGACGGCGTCCAGGCGGCGGCGCTCACCGGCATCGGCGTGGCGCCGGGCAACAACAGCGTCACCTCGGTCTATCTGCCCGGCAATTCGAAGGGGAACGACCTCGGCATCTACGTGGTGGACGCCGATTTCTTCCCGACGATGGGGATGAAGATCCTTGCCGGGCGCAACTTCTCGGATCGCATCGCGATGGACGATTCGACCACGCCCTTCCCGACGGACAAGGCGGCCGAGGCGGTGTTCGCCAAGCGCGGCACGGACGTCGTCCTGACTCAATCGGCCGCGGCGCGCCTCGGCTTTCGCGATCCGCAGCAGGCGATCGGCAAGACCATCCAGTCGGGCCTCAGCCTGCCGGAATTCGGGCTGGTCAACGCGACCATCGTGGGAGTGGTCAACGACGCGCGCTTCCGCTCGGTGCGCGACCCGTTGCAACCTATCATGTTCCTCTTCGCCCATAATTCGACCAACGCGATGGTTATCCGCTACGCCGGCCGCGAGCCCAAGGCGGTGCTCGCGGACGTCGAGCGGCTGTGGAAACGGTTCGCCCCCGACGTGCCGTTCAAGGGCGAGCTGGCCGACGACCGGGTGCGCCGGCTCTACGAGCGCGACGAGGCGCGGGGGCAATTGTTCGGCGCCTTCGCCCTGCTCGCGGTGGTGATCGGCTGCCTCGGCCTGTTCGGCCTCGCCGCCTTCACCGCCGAACGGCGCACCAAGGAGATCGGGATCCGCAAGGTGATGGGCGCGCGCAGCCGCGACATCGTGCGGCTGCTCGCCTGGCAATTCTCCAAGCCGGTGATCGTCGCCAACCTCATCGCCTGGCCGGTCGCCTGGTGGGTGATGCGCGACTGGCTGAACGGCTTCGATGCGCGCATCTCGCTCGGCCCCGTGCCGTTCCTCGCGGCCGGCGTGCTCGCCCTCGCCATCGCGCTCGGCACCATCGCCAGCCACGCCTTCCGGGTCGCCCGCGCCAATCCGATCCACGCCTTGCGCTACGAGTGAGCCCCGCCTAGCTCGGGCGGGTGAAGGACGGGAAGCTCAATCTCGGCTCGCGGCTGCTGATCGGCGGAATTGCCGGCTTCGTCGGGACGATGGCGATGACGGCGGGGATGCGGCGCATGCACCGGTGGCTGCCGCCCAGGGAGCGCTATCCGCTGACGCCGCGTGAGATCATCGATTCGGGCGCGAGTCAGGTCGGCGTGGAGCTTGCGAACGAGGCGGCGAAGGACGTCACCACCGCCGCCCATTTCGCCTATGGCGCGGCGATGGGGGCCCTGATCGCGGCGATGAACCCCGATCCGAAGAAGAAGACGGGCGCCGCGGCGGGCTTCGCCGTGTGGGTGGCGAGCTACATGGGCTGGCTCCCCGCCGTCGGTACGCTGGAGCCCGCGACCAGGCACCCGGCCCGACGCAACGCCCTGATGATCGTCGCCCATTTGGTCTGGGGCGCGTCCACCGCCGCCGCGATCCGCGAATTGAGGCTGGCGCGCGAGACGATCCTCGCCGCCGGCCCGGACAAGGATGCGCCGCGTTAATTGGGGACAGCTACCAATTTTTTTTCGCTTGAAGTCGTATCCACCCGGCCGCTTCAAGGAAATTGGTAGCTGTCCCCAATTAACCTCAGTTCGCCATCGCCGCGCTTTCGTCGACCGGGACGACCGGGAGCCAGACGGCGCTCGAGGTGGGCCCGCCCCGGAGAATG
>JAXDPL010000034.1:0-3438 GCA_034668385.1 Sphingomonadales bacterium
GCTGTTTTCATGCCCCTACCTCTTCGTCTAGCGGCGGCCTTGCGGCTCCAACGATCCTCGCGGCCGTTTCGCTCCCGGCCCTATTGGCCGTCCCGACGCAGGAGTCCAGATGAACGACCGTCCCGCCGTCCTCGTCACCGGAGGCGCCGGCTATATCGGCAGCCACGCCGTCCTCGCCTTGCTCGACGGCGGCTGGCCGGTGGTGGTGATCGACAATCTCTCGACCGGCTTCCGCTGGGCGGTGCCGGAAGAAGCGGTGTTCGTCGAGGGCGACATCGCCGACCAGCGGCTCGTCGGACAAATGATCGCCGAGCACGGCATCGGCGCGATCATCCACTTCGCGGGCTCTATCATCGTCCCCGAATCCGTCGAAAAGCCGCTCAAATATTATGAGAACAACACGGTGAAGAGCCGGTCGCTGATCGAGAGCGCGGTGACCGGCGGCGTCCGCCACTTCATCTTCTCCTCGACGGCGGCGACCTACGGCATCCCCGAGCGGGTGCCGATCGACGAGGAGACCCGGACCCAGCCGATCAACCCTTATGGCTGGTCGAAGCTGATGACCGAGCGGATGCTGACCGATACCGCCGCCGCGCATCCGCTCAACTTCTGCGCGCTGCGCTATTTCAACGTCGCCGGGGCCGACCCCAAGGGACGCTCGGGCCAGTCGACGGCCGGCGCCACCCATCTCATCAAGGTCGCGGTCGAGGCGGCGACGGGCAAGCGCGGCCATGTCTCGGTCTACGGCACCGACTACGACACGCCGGACGGCACCGGCGTTCGCGACTATATTCACGTCAGCGACCTCGCCGCCGCGCATGTCGATGCGCTGGAGACGCTGATTGCCGAACCGGGGACCTGCCACATCCTGAATTGCGGCTACGGGCGCGGTTTCTCCGTGCTCGAAGTGCTCGACGCCGTCGACCGGGTGACGAACATGAAGGTCGAGCGGCGGCTGGAGCCGCGCCGAGCCGGCGATCCCGATGCCCTGGTCGCGGACAATCGCCGGATCCTCGCCACCCTTCCGTGGCGGCCGAAGCGCGACGATCTCGACACGATCGTCGCCGACGCCCTCGCCTGGGAAAGGGCGCTGGCGGAGCGCCGCCGGGCTTCCTAGAACCGCGCCATGCGGATGAGCGTCCAGGAAGCCGAAGCGAAGGTGCGGGCAGGCGCGGCGGCGCTTCAGCAGGGCCGGCCGGACGAGGCGGCGCGCCTGCTCGGCGAGGTCACCGCCGCCGGCATCGCCAACGCCCAGGTCTGGCTGCTGCTCGCCCATGCCCGGGCACAGGCCGGCGACTCGGCCGGGGAGGAAGCGGCGCTCGATTCGCTGCTCGCCGCCGATCCTCAGAATCTGCGCGGCCTTATCCTGAAGGGCGATTGCCGAGCCGCCGCCGGCGAGCGGCGAGCCGCCACCAGCTTCTACCGGCATGCGCGGCAGGTCGCCGCCGCAGTGGGTGAGCTCCCCCCGGACCTTGCCTCCGAGATGGCGCGGGCGGAGCGCGCGCTCGCGGACTTCGAGCGCGGCTACAAGGCGCATCTCGATTCGGCGCTCGCCGAGCGCGGCTTCGATGCGGCCGCCCGAAGCGCCCGCTTCCAGCAGTCGCTCGACATCCTCGCCGGCGAGAAGGAGATCTTCGTCCAGCAGCCGACCGCTTATTATTTCCCCGGGCTTCCCAACATCCAGTTCTACGAGCGCGAGCGGTTCGACTGGGCGGAGCGGGTCGAGACGGCAACCGACGCGATCCGCGCCGAGCTGCTGACGCTGATGGCGGAGAAGGACGCCTTCCGGCCCTACATGGTCGCCGATCCCGACCGGCCCCGCGCGGACTTCCACGGCCTGCTCGACAATCCCGAATGGTCGAGCCTCTACCTCTGGGAGGACGGCAAGCCGGTCGCCGAGAATGCGGCGCGCTGCCCGGCCGCCTTCGAGGCGCTCGGCCACGCGCCGCTTCCCCATATCAGCGTCCGGGCGCCGGTCGTCATGTTCTCGCGCCTCGCGCCGGGCGCGCGGATCCCGCCCCACACCGGAATGCTCAACGCCCGCCTGATCTGCCACCTGCCTCTGATCGTTCCGCGGGGCTGCCGCTTCCGGGTCGGCAACGAGGTGCGCGAATGGGAGGAGGGCAAGCTCCTCATCTTCGACGACACGATCGAGCACGAGGCCTGGAACGACAGCGGCGAGGACCGGGTGGTGCTGATCTTCGACATCTGGCGCCCGGAGCTGAGCGAGGCGGAGCGCGGCGCCGTCGCGGCGATGTTCGAGGCGGTGGACGCCTATCGCGTTGGCTGAGCCCGCCCCCTCGACCGATGCCGCGATTCGCGACCTGCTCGCGCGCGGCGACGCCTACCGCCGCGCCGGCGACGTACGGGCCGCGACCAGCTTCTTCCAGGCTGCCCTGCGCCAGGCGGCCGAGGCCGGATCGCTGCCCCGCGATCTCCTGGAGCCGCTGCAGAGCGCCCAGGCGCACGTCAGGCAGGCGGGCGCCGATTACCAGGCGCATCTCGAGCGGGCGGTGGCGGGCGCCGGCGCGGGTCCGCGCTTCGACGAGGCGATCGACATCCTGTTCGGCCGCCGCGAAATCTTCCACCAGCAGCCGAGCGCTTTCTATTTCCCCGGCCTTCCCCAGCGGCAGTTTTACGAGCGGGAGGAGTTCGACTGGGCCGCCGGCCTCGAGGCGGAGACGGATGCGATCCGCACCGAGCTTCGCGCGCTGCTCGACGGCGGCGCTTCGTTCACGCCCTATGTCGAGGCCGAAGCCGACCGGCCGCCGCAGGATTTCCACGGCATGCAGGACGATCCGAGCTGGGGCGCCTTCTATCTGTGGAAGGACGGCTCGCTCGTCGCCGAGAACGCCGCCCGCTGCCCGCGTACCGTCGCCGCGCTTGAGAAAGTGCCGATGAGCCGGATCGGCAGCCGGACCCCGTCCGTCCTCTTCTCGCTGCTGCAGCCCGGCGCCCACATCCCGCCGCACCACGGCATGCTCAATAGCCGCCTCATCTGCCACCTGCCCCTGGACGTGCCGCCGGGCTGCTGGCTGCGCGTCGGCAACGAGACCCGGCAATGGGAAGAAGGCAAGCTTTTGATCTTCGACGACAGCATCGAGCATGAGGCGCTGAACCCGACCTCGGAGCTGCGCGTCATCCTCCTCTTCGACATGTGGCGTCCGGAGCTGAGCGAGGCGGAGAGGCGCGGCATTTCCGCGGTGTTCGAGGCGATCGACGGCTATGGCCGGGCCTCCGCCTCGGCTTGACTTCGCGGGCGCAGCAAATTAGGGGAGCGCCTCGCTTTTCCAGCAGACAATCCGACCCGAACAGGCAGGCGTCCCGAGCCATGAAGATCCGCAACTCCTTGAAGTCCCTCAAGTCGCGCCACCGCGACTGCCGCGTGATCCGCCGCCGGGGCCGCACCTACGTCATCAACAAGACCAACCGCCGCTT
>JAXDPL010000035.1:0-16502 GCA_034668385.1 Sphingomonadales bacterium
CGGTCACCTTCCGCACCGGCGCCGGCTATCGGCGGGTGCGGAGCGACGCCGACGTGCTCGCGTTCTACCTGCAGGACCAGGTCTCTATCGGCGACCATGTCGACCTGATCGCCGGCCTCCGCCGCGACCGCTTCGCCCTCGATCTCACCGATCTCGCCGCCGGCGTCCGCTACCGGCGCACCGACAGCCTCTGGTCGCCGCGCCTCGGCCTGGTCGTCAAGCCGACCGGAACGCTCAGCCTCTACGCCAGCTACAGCCGCTCCTTCCTGCCCCAGTCGGGCGACCAGTTCGGCTCGCTCGACCCGACGCTGAAGGCGCTCGAGCCGGAGCGCTTCGAGAATGTCGAGCTGGGCTTGAAGTGGGCCGTCCGCCCCGGCCTCGACCTCGATGCCGCCGTCTACCGCCTCGACCGCACCAACACGCGGGCCACCGACCCGGCCGACCCCTCGCGCACGATCCTCACCGGCGCCCAGCGCAGCAAGGGCGTGGAGATCGGCCTCGCCGGCCAGGTCCTCCCGAACCTGCGGGTCAGCGCCGGCTATGCCTATACCGACGCCGAGATCAGCCGCACCACCGCCGCCGCGCCGGCCGGACGCAAGGTCGCCCTGGTCCCCCGCCACCAGGCCTCGCTCTGGGCTCGTTACGACGTCACGTCCCGCCTCGGCGCCGGCCTCGGCCTCTACCGTCAGTCGAGGAGCTTCACCTCTATCTCCAACACCGTGACCCTTCCCGCCCTCACCCGCGTCGACGCCGCCGCCTATCTCAAGCTGACCAAAGCGATCGAGGCGCAGCTCAATGTCGAGAACCTGTTCGGCGCGCATTATTTCGCCTCGGCGTTCAACGACAACAACATCATGCCCGGCGCTCCGACGACGGTCCGGGCAACGCTGCGCTTTCAGTTCTGAGGCAGCCGGGCTAGGCGGCGGCGGTGAACGTCGCCATCCTCCGCACCGGCTCGCCGCCCGACGCCCTGATTCCCCGCTTCGGCGAATATGACGGCATGTTCGCGCGCCTGCTCGGCCCGGAATTCGAGACGAAAGGTTACGACGTCCGGCGCGGCGAATATCCCGCCGCGGTCGAGGATCATCCCGCCTACCTGATCACCGGCTCGCCCGCCGGGGTCTACGATCCGCTGCCCTGGATCGCGCCGCTCGAAGATTTCCTCCGCGCCGCGAGGGGCAAGGCGAAGCTGGTCGGAATCTGCTTCGGCCATCAGGTCATGGCGGAGGCGTTCGGCGGCCGAGTCGAGAAGTCCGAGCGCGGTTGGGGCGTCGGCCTCCAGCATTACGAGATATGGCAGCGGCCCGCATGGATGGCCGACGCGCCGGCGACGATCGCCATCCCGGTCTCGCACCAGGACCAGATCGTCGCCCTGCCGCCCGATTCGGAAGTGCTCGCGGCCAATGCCTTCAGCCCGTTCGGAATGCTCGCTTATCCCGGCCAGGACGCCGTCTCGATGCAGTTCCATCCGGAGTTCGAGCCGGACTTCGCCCGCGCCCTGATCGAGGCGCGCCGCGCCGTCCTCTCCGATCCCGACGCGGCGATCGCCTCGCTCGCCGCGCCCGACGACCGCCCGCGCGTCGCGACCTGGATCCGCCGCTTCCTCGCCGACTAGCGGGCGAGGAAGGCCTTGAGCTCGGCCTGGAACAGGGCCGGCTGATCGATCATGATGAAATGGTAGCTGTCGGGGATGCGCTTCAGCACCGCCTGCGGCGTGTTGGCGTAGGACAGCTTGAAATACTGGTCGATCTGCTCGGGCGTGACCGGCGCGTTCGGCGGGACGGCGTAGAGCACCGCCATCGGCACCTTGATCCGGGCCAGCTCGGGCCGCAGGTCGAGGAGGATCAGCTCGTACATCGCCTGGCCCGAGACCGCGGGGTCGCTGGCGAGCGACTGGGCGACGATCGTCGGGCGCGCGCTCTCGGTCTTCACCATGCCGGCGATGGTCTGCTCGGTCCGCGCCTTGCGCGGATCGCCCCGGCCCGATGAGATGCCTTGGCGGATCTGCTCGGCGATGGGGCGGAGGGTGTCCGGAGTCGCCGTCGGGCCGGCGAACATCGCGCCCATGAACGGGAACATGTCGACCACCATCAGCTTCGAGACCAGCTCGGGATGGCGGGCGGCGACCAGCATCCCCCAGCTGCCGCCGAGCGAATGGCCGACGATCGCCGGCCGCTTCAGGCCGGCTTCCCTGATGTAGCGCGCGATCTCTTCGGCGACCGGCTCGACCACCGGCCCCGTCGCGTTCGCGCCCGGCGCCGCGCCGTCGAAGCCTGCGATGTGAATGAGGTGGTAGCGATAGCCGGGCACGGCCGCGACGGTCGTGTCCCAAACCCGCGGCGAGGAGCTGAGGCCGGGGATCAACACGACGTCCGGCCCCTTGCCCTTCACCTCGACCGAAAAGCGATCGCTCTTGAACGGTGCGGCCGCGGCGGCGGTCCCTGCCCAGAGCGCCAGGAACGGCAGAAGCAGCAGGCCCAGAAATTTCGTCACGGTGACTCTCCCGGGCGCGGCAGGGCGCCCGCCGCCTCACTGTATGAACCCGCTAATACAGTCAAGCGGCGTCTAGGCGCCCGCGAAGGTATTGCAGGCGGCCGGGTCGCCGCTTTCGAGGCCTTTCCTCAGCCATTGCACGCGCTGCGCCGAGCTGCCGTGGGTGAAGCTGTCGGGGATGACATAGCCCTGCGCCTGGCGCTGCAGCGTGTCGTCGCCGATCGCGGCGGCGGCGCGCAGCCCCTCCTCGGCGTCGCCGGGCTCGAGCACAGGCCGGCCGTCGCGCGCCTTGGCGTTGGCCGCCCACACCCCGGCATAGCAATCGGCCTGCAGCTCGACCCGGACCTGCAGCGCGCTCCCCGCTTTGGCCGAGAGCGAGCCCTGTTGTTGCTGCACCTTGCCGAGCGTCCCCATCAAATCCTGGATATGGTGGCCGACCTCGTGGGCGATCACATAAGCCTCGGCGAAGTCGCCGGCGGCGTGGAAGCGGTTCTGGAGCTCGTCGTAGAAAGCGGTGTCGAGATAGATTCGGCCGTCGTTCGGGCAATAGAAGGGTCCCATCGCCGACTGGGCGGCGCCGCACCCTGAATCGTCGGCGCGGCTGTAGAAATGGAGCGTGGTCGGCGCGTAGCGCTCGCCGGACCGGGCGAGGATCGCGCTCCACGTATCCTCGGTGCTGGCCAGCACCTGGCAGGAGAGGCGCCGGGCCGCGTCGGCGCTGCAGGTCGAGCCGCCGGCCGCGGTGCCGCTCGCCTGCTGGGTCGCGACTCCGGTCCCCGAGCCGCTGACTCCGAGCCCGCCGCCGCCGCCCAGCGTCGACAGCGCGCAATAGCCGAGCAGGAGGATCAGCGCGCCGCCGATTCCGAACCGGCTCAGCACCAGCCCGAACAGCAGCCCGCCCATTCCGCCGCCCCCGCCGCCGAATCCGAAGCCGCCGCCGGAGCGCCCTTCCTCGACATTGTCGCTCATCCGGTAATCGTCGAGACGCATGCCCGCTCTCCTTCGCTCCGCTGAATGCATCGGAGGGCTCGGCGGTTGCAAATTACGCGGAGGCGGGGGATGGGCTCGGAACCTCCCCGCTCATCCTGAGTAGGGACCGAGCTTGTCGAGGGCCCGTATCGAAGGACGTCCTTCGATACGCCGCTTCGACTTCGCTCAGCGGCTACTCAGGATGAGCGGAAATTTCAGCATCGCACGACAGGACCTCCCCGCATGTTCCTCAAAGGCAAGACCGCCCTCGTCACCGGCTCGACCTCGGGCATCGGCCTCGCCGTCGCCAAGACGCTGGCCGGGGAGGGCGCGAACCTGGTGATCAACGGCTTCGGCGACGCGCAGGAAATCGAGGAGATCCGCGCCGGCCTCGAACAGGCGAGCGGCGGCCGCGCGCTCTACAGCAATGCCGACCTCACCCGCGCCGAGGCGATCGAGACGATGATGGCGGAGGCGGAGGTCGAGCTCGGCGGAGTCGACATCCTGGTCAACAACGCCGGCACCCAGCATGTCGCGCCGATCGACGCGTTCCCGACCGAGAAATGGGATTTGATCATCGCCCTCAACCTGAGCGCCGCCTTCCACACCATCCGGCTCGCCCTTCCGGGCATGAAGGCGAAGGGCTGGGGGCGGATCGTCAACACCGCCTCGGCGCACAGCCTCGTCGCCAGCCCCAACAAGGCGCCCTACGTCGCCTCGAAGCACGGCATCGCGGGGCTCACCAAGGCGGTCGCGCTGGAGACGGCGCAGGCGGGCGTGACGGTCAATTGCATCAGCCCCGGCTACGTCTGGACGACCCTGGTCGAAAACCAGATCCCGGACACGATGAAGGCGCGCGGCCTGACGCGCGAGCAGGTGATGAACGACGTCCTGCTCGCCGCCCAGCCGACCAAGAAGTTCGTCACCGTCGACCAGGTGGCGGCCCTCGCCTTGTTCCTGTGCCGCGACGAAGCCGCCTCGATCACCGGCGCCAACCTCAGCATGGACGGCGGCTGGACCGCGGCCTGACTTTCGAATCGCGGCGCAACTGATGTAGCCTTGTCCGGCGCCCCCCTTGTCGGGAGCGCCGCGACGGGGTCTGCCGATGAGCCCATTCGAATTCGTCTTTTCGCTGTTCGGGCTGCTGCTCGGCCTCAGCCTGGCCGAACTGCTCTCCGGGCTCGCGCGGACGCTGAAGCAGCGCAAGGCGGTTCGGCTCGGCTGGCTGACGCCCTTGCTCGGCCTGCTCGTCATGTTCGACCTCGGCGCTTTCTGGGCGCTCGCCTGGGCGATACGCGACGCCATCCCCGCCAATTACCTGACCCTGATGATCGCGATGGTCGTCACCGGCCTCTATTTCCTCGCCGCGACGCTGGTCTTCCCGGACGAGCCGACCCAGTGGCCGGACCTCGACGCTTATTATTTCCAGCACAAGAAGCAGGTGCTCGGCGGCATTCTCGCCTCGAAGCTGCTCGCCCGCGGCGCCCAATTCGCCCTCGGCGCGGTCGGCATGAGCTACCTCTTGGCCTTCGTCTTGTTCGTGGTGCTGACCGTGGCGCTGATGCTGGCCCCCGGCCGCAAGGTCAACCTCGCCTTGCTCGTGCTGTTCCTCGCTCTCTATCCCGCCTTCGCCTTCCTCGGCCTGGTGCTGCGCCTTTAGGCAAGCAGCCGCGGTGTGAGCTGGCGAAGTCGCTGAGATCGGCTTCGACCGCGGCGCCAACCTCGGCATGGACGGCGGCCGGACCGCGGCGTGACGCGTCTCAGCTCGACCGCTCGATCCAGGTTTCGATGCGGCGGTCGTCGCGCCAGGCGCCGAGTGTCACCGGGCGTCCCGCCCTCACGGCGAGCGGTGCGTCGAGCGGCGTAATCGTCACGCCGGAGAAGAAGACTTCGTCCGGTCCCGGCCGCGCCTCCAGGACGGTGTCGGAGTCGAGCTCCAGCCTGATCCACCGCACGACCGCGTTCGCCTCGGCGTGCTTGGTAGGCTCGATCGCGAAGCCGCGGCGCTCCGTGTCGGGCGGCGCGCCTCGTTGGAAGTCGAAGCCGAACACGGTCTCGCCCTCGCTGAGCAGCGTCAGGCCGGCCGTTCCGATCGGCCGCCCCGTGGCCGCCGGCACGAACGGCGCGAAGGCGGAGATGTCGAAGCCGCATGCCGTCTCGACGCGCGCGACCCGCTCCCACTCGTCCCAGCGGGCGAGCGCCGCGACGAGGCTCGCCGCCCTCGGCAAGGCCGGGGCGCCAGGCTTCAGCAACCGTGCCCGAGCGTCGAAGATCGCGGTCAGCGGCTCGAAATCGAGCAGACCGTCGGCGAAGATGTCGCAGACCAGCAGGTCGGCCGGCCGCTCCAGCTCGGCGCCGACCCGGAGATCGTGCGAATTCGCGTCGACGACCGTGATCGCCTCGCCGAGGCCGTTCCGCGCCGCCAGCTCACGAGCCATCATCGCCGCGACCGGGTTGGTCTCGCAGGTGACGACACGTGCCCCGGCTCGCGCCGCCATCATCGCCAGCATCCCGGCGCCGGCGCCGATCTCGAGCACGAGCATGTCAGGCCGCACCGCTCGGCGGATCGCCGCGTCCCACGCGGGGTTACGCCGAGCGTCGTTCATCATCGGCGCGTGGTAGCCGGGCAGCAGCGAGGCGAGCAGCCGCCGCGCCCGCATCCTCACGGCCGGATCGCCGGGCGCCGCCGCCAGCGCGCGGAGAGCCACCTCCGCCGCCCGACGCCGGTCCTTCTTGCCGGCCACGGCTTCGGCGACGCCGAGCAGCGCCCAGGCACGCTCGTCCCGCCCCGCCAGCGCCGCCTCGAAGGTCGCGATCATCCGGTCGATGTCGTCCGCCACGCCGACGCCCTAGCGGCAATAGGGGCCGGGCCCCAGGTCGAAATGGAGGTGATCGCGGTGGAAGGCGTTGGCGTCCGGACCCAGGCCGACGCTGAACCGGCGGCAGCCGGAATCGTGGACGGCGCGCAGGAAACGCTGCACGTCCTCGTCGCCGCCGTTCCAGCCCGCCGCGACGGTGATGCGTCGTCCGTCGGCGAGCAGGAAGGCGCCGACGTCGACTGCATTGGCCTTGCCATGCTCGCTGAGCCGGGCGCCGGCCTGGCCGTTGACCGGCCGGCAGCTGTAGGTGCCGAAGCTCTCGATCCTGGCCACCGGGCTGCCCAGCCAGGCGCGCGCCGCCGGCTGCACGGCGTCGCGCACCCAGGCGGCGAACGCCTCGGCGAGCGGGCAGGTCATCGCGCCGAGATTGGCGACCGGCGTGCCGATGTCGATCAATTGCACCGCGCCGAGCGCCGAGCAGCCGCCCTCGAAGAGTTGGTCGCGCAGCGGCCGGAAGCGCACGCCCGCCTCGCTGAGATGGGCGTAGCAAAGCCGCGTCTTCGCATCGACCTCGCCGGGCGCCGGCTGCGGCGCCGGCTTGGGCTCACCGTGCGGAATGCACCCGGTCAGCGCCGCCGCCGCCAGCAAGGCCCCCCATTTCCGCACGAAGGCGAAGCTGCGCCGGGGGCGGCGCGGGGTCAATCGGCCAATCGCCGGTTGACACCCCCCGTCCCGCCTCTACCCTGACCGACGGGCCACGCCGTCCCAACGCGGTGCGGGCTCTCTGGAAGGAGAGTCGTTGAAATGACCATCGAGAAGCCGGCGGCCGCCGGTGCGCTTGCGCGCCGGGAAAAACCCACTCAGCGTCCGGCGCGCCCCTTTTTCTCCTCCGGCCCCTGCGCCAAGCCGCCCGGCTGGGGCCCCGAGCATCTCGCTCTGGGGTCGCTCGGCCGCTCGCACCGCTCGAAGCTCGGCAAGGCGCGATTGGGCCACGCCATCGAACTGACCCGCAAGGTGCTGCGCGTTCCGGCGAGCCACCGCATCGGCATCGTCCCGGCCTCCGACACCGGCGCCTTCGAGATGGCGCTCTGGTCGATGCTCGGCCCCCGCCCCGTCACCCTGCTCGCCTGGGAGAGCTTCGGCGAAGGCTGGGTGACCGACGTGGCCAAGCAGCTGAAGCTCGACGCGAAGGTGATGCGCGCCGATTATGGCGAGCTGCCGCCGCTCGCCAGGGTCGACCCGGCTTCCGATATCATCTTCACCTGGAACGGCACGACCTCGGGCGTCCGGGTGCCGAACGGCGACTGGATCGCCGCCGACCGCGAGGGCCTGACCTTCGCCGACGCGACCTCGGCGGCGTTCGCGCAGCCGCTCGCGTGGGACAAGATCGACGTCGCGACCTTCTCCTGGCAGAAGGCCCTGGGCGGGGAGGGCGGCCACGGCATGCTCGTCCTCGGCCCGCGCGCGGTCGAACGGCTGGAGAGTTATTCGCCCCCTTGGCCGCTCCCCAAGATCTTCCGGATGACCAAAAGCGGCAAGCTCAACGAAGGCATTTTCAAGGGCGACACGATCAATACGCCCTCGATGCTGGCGGTCGAGGATTACATATTCGCGCTCGAATGGGCGATCGGGCTCGGCGGCCTATCCGCGCTCATCGCCCGCGCCGACGCCAACGCCGCCGCGGTGGACGCCTGGGTCGAGCGCACGCCCTGGATCGCCCACCTCGCCCACGATCCCGCTACCCGCTCCAACACCAGCGTCTGCCTGCGCTTCGCCGAGGCCGGCGACGACGAGGCGCAGGCGGCTTTGGTCAAGAAGATGGCGGCCCTCCTGGAAGCGGAGGGCGCGGCCTACGACGTCGCCTCCTATCGCGACGCCCCGCCGGGCCTGCGCCTGTGGTGCGGCGCGACCGTCGAGACCGCCGACCTCGAGGCCGTCTTCCCCTGGCTCGACTGGGCCTATCACGAAGCGGGAAGGGCCTAGCCATGCCGAAGGTTCTGATCTCCGACCCGATGGATCCGAAAGCCGCCGAGATCTTCTGCGCGAACGGAGTCGAGGTGGACGAGCGGCCGGGCCTTCCGAAGGAGGAATTGAAGGCGATCATCGCCGGTTATGACGGCCTCGCCATCCGCTCGGCGACCAAGGTCACCGCCGACCTGCTCGACGCCGCGACGAACCTCAAGGTGATCGGCCGCGCCGGCATCGGAGTCGACAATGTCGACATCCCCGCCGCCACCGCGCGCGGCATCGTCGTCATGAACACGCCGTTCGGAAACTCGATCACCACCGCCGAGCACGCGATCGCGATGATGTTCGCGCTGGCCCGCGAGCTTCCCGCCGCCGACGCCTCCACCCAGGCGGGCAAATGGGAGAAGAACCGCTTCATGGGGGTCGAGCTCACCAACAAGACCCTCGGACTGATCGGCGCCGGCAATATCGGCTCGATCGTCGCCGACCGGGCGCGGGGCCTGAGGATGAAGGTGATCGCCTACGATCCCTTCCTTACCCCCGAGCGCGCCATCGACCTCGGGATCGAGAAGGTGGCGCTCGACGAATTGCTCGCCCGCGCCGACTTCATCACCCTCCACACCCCGCTGACCGACCAGACCCGCAACATCCTCAGCCGCGAGAACCTCGCGAAGACGAAGCGCGGCGTGCGGATCGTCAATTGCGCCCGTGGCGGCCTGATCGACGAGGCGGCCCTCAAGGACGCGCTCGAAGGCGGCCGGGTCGCCGGCGCGGCGCTCGACGTGTTCGTCGACGAGCCGGCCACGGCCAACCCCTTGTTCGGCACGCCCGGCCTCGTCGCCACGCCCCATCTCGGCGCCTCGACCACCGAGGCCCAGGTCAACGTCGCCATCCAGGTCGCCGAGCAGATGAGCGAGTTCCTGACCCGCGGCGGAGTCACGAACGCGCTTAACATGCCCTCGCTTTCGGCCGAGGAGGCGCCGCGCCTGCGCCCCTATATGGCGCTCGCCGAGAAGCTGGGCTCGCTCGTCGGCCAGCTGGAAGGCCGCCGGGCGCTCGGCGTTTCGGTCGAGGTCGAGGGCGCCGCCGCGCAATTGAACCAGAAGCCGATCACCGGCGCCGTCCTCGCCGGCCTGATGGGGGTCTATTCGGACAGCGTCAACATGGTGAACGCGCCCTACCTCGCGCGCGAGCGCGGCCTCGACGTGCGCGAGGTCCGCCACGACCGCGAGGGCGATTACCACACTCTGGTGCGCGTCACGGTCACTACGGCGCGCGGCGCCACGTCGGTCGCCGGCACCCTGTTCGCGGACGCGGCGCCGCGCCTCGTCGACATGTTCGGAATCCGCGTCGAGGCCGAGCTGGAGGGCGAGATGATCTATATCGTCAACGAGGACGCGCCCGGCTTCATCGGTCGCCTCGGCACCCTGCTCGGCGAGGCGGGCGTCAATATCGGCACCTTCAACCTCGGCCGCCGCGAGGCGGGCGGCGAGGCGGTCGCGCTGGTCAGCGTCGACAGTTCGGTCGGCCCGCAACTGGTCCAACGCCTGGCGGCGCTGCCGGGGGTGAAGAGGGTGGAGCCGCTGCGCTTCTAGTCGCGCGAAGAACGGCAGAATCTGAACCTCTATTGTCAGGTACGACCAGTCGGCAATCCGTATAGTCTCCACCCTGCCGAGAAAAGGGACTCGGCACTCCGCAACCGTGGTTTGCGGGCGAAAGGTCCGAGCGCGACGGCGCCGGAGGCGGGGCCGTTCTGTGGGTGGAGCGGCCCCGCTTCCCGTCGGAAAGCCGGACCCCGTTTGGAAGCCGGGGCGAGGCTGCTAGAACCGGCTTATGTGCAACCTCTACCGCCTTCGCGGCCCCGAGAATGTCGCGCGCCTGTTCGACGCCACGCCGCTCGCGCTGCCGTTCGAGCCGAAGCCCGATACCTATCCGAAATATGAGGCCCTCGTGGTGCGCAAGGAGGCCGGCGAGCGCCGGCTCGAATGCATGGCCTGGGGAATCGTCCGAACCATGCCCGGCAAGAGCGGCAAGCCGGTCAAGAAGGCGGTCACCAACGTCCGCAACCTTTCGAGCCCGTTCTGGCGGAGCACGATCGCCAGCCCGGCGCAGCGCTGCCTCGTCCCCTTCACCAGCTTCGCCGAGCCGCGGCCGGGCAAGGATCCGGAGACCGGCCGCCCCGCCAATTGGTGGTTCACCGTCGAGGGCGAGGAATGCTGCGCCTTCGCCGGCATCTGGCGCTGGAGCGAGGGGCGCGCCCGCTTCGCCTTCCTCACCTGCGAGCCCAACCCCCTCGTCGCGCCGCTCCACCCCAAGGCGATGCCGGTGATCCTCCAGCGCGACGATTACGACCGCTGGCTGGACGGCGAGGCGGCGGACGCCTGCTCGCTCGCGCAGCCCTTCCCGAGCCAGCTGATGCGGGTGGGCTGAGCGCCCTTACGTTCCGTTGCCTGTGGGGTCTCCGGGGCGCCCGGAGCGGCGCGCCCGCTCCAGCGCCCGGCGCAGGTTGAGCTCGCTCCCGAAGCCGCAGCGCGCCGCCACCTGCTTCAGCGACACGTGACCGGCCTTGAGCAAAGCGGTCGCCGCCTCGAGCCGCATCGCAGCGACGGCGGCGGCGGGCGTCATCCCGGTCGATTCGGTGAATCGGCGCGCGAAGGTGCGCGGCGTCATGTTGCACCATTCGGCCAGCTGTTCGACCCGAAGGTCGGGGGCGAGGTTGTTGCGCATCCGGCGCAGCAGGGCGGCGAACGGGACTCCGGCGCGGACCTGCATCGCCAGGGTGTCGCCGACCTGCGGGTCGTCCGGATGGCGCCACAGCGGCACCACGAGGGCCTCGGCGACGCCCAGCGCGGCCGGTTCGCCGAGATCCTCGGCGACCAGCGACAGGGTCACGTCGATCGCGGCCGAGGCGCCGCACGACGTCCAGATCCGTCCCTCGCGGCGGGCGATCGGCCAGCGCCGGGTCGCCGGGTCGGCGGAGTCCCCGGAGCGCCAGTGCCTGGCCGCCTTGTCGGGCGCGGCGAGACCGCTCTCGCTCAGCGTCTCGATGCCGAAGCCGATGCCGCAGAGGCGCTTGATTCGGCGCGCCTGCGCATCGAGCCAGCCGGCGACGAACCTTGCCTGGACGCCGGCGCCGGACCGTCCGCCGATCAGCACCAGGGTGTCGATCTCGGCGGAGCTCAGCGCCGCGAGCGGATCGGCCTCGACGACGAGGCCGCAGGCGGCGGCGACTCGGCCGCCTTGCGCGGAAGCCGTAGAGACTTCATAATATTGTCTAAAGTCATTTGCAGTCGCCAGCACCTGCGAAGGTCCTGCGAGGTCGATAACCTCAAATCCCTCCTCCACTACGATCACGACGCGGTGGCGCTTACCGTCCTTTTCGCTGGCAATGTGGGGAGACGCGACCATCAATGCCAAATCGCGTCGCGGCCGCGCCGAACGCAACCGCACAAAGAGTGCGTGGCAGGATTTGAACTATATTTGTCATTATCGTCCCAACAGCCGCAGTGCGTCTTGCAATCCAGGCCGCGGCGGGTCTCCCCGAGCACGCCTCTCCGGCCGCGCTGGGCGGGCTCTTTCTGCCAAAACAGCATCAAATCCTGCCAAACCGGCCTCCGGTCGATCCCGGCGACGGCGACCGCTGCCGGACCCGGGCCGTTCCGCTTCCCGGCGGCAGGCAGGCGTCGGGGCG
Organism: Sphingomonadales bacterium; assembly: GCA_034668385.1. GTDB lineage: Bacteria > Pseudomonadota > Alphaproteobacteria > Sphingomonadales > Sphingomonadaceae > Allosphingosinicella. Next base: position 11,941 of record JAXDPL010000035.1, read on the forward strand.
CCGCGGCCTGTCGCCGAGTCGAGGCCGAACATAGCAAGAACATAAGAGGAATACAATTTGGCGGGGCGCGTGTCACCGCCGCCGCCTCAGCTCGCGCTTCCAGTCCAGCTCGGTCGGCCTCGGCAGGCTGGTATCGGTCGGCGCCTCGTCGACCAGCTCGAGCTCCGGGTTGCGCACCGGCACTCCGTCGCGGTGGAGGCACATCAGGCAGACGCAGCGCTTGCGCACGTCGTCGAGCCGGTCCGCCCACCCCCGGCGCCGGAACCGCCACCACAAGGCATGGCTGCTGAAGATCGCGACCCGGCCGCACTGGCGGCAGGTGAGCCTGATCGCGCTGTGCCGCACGGCGGCGTCGAACAGGTCTTCCAGCGGATGGAGGGTGGGCAGGTCGGACACCGGGAACAGATAGCGAACTCGCGCCAGATTCGGTACGCGCCGACTCTGCCAAAAACCGCGCAGATTCTTCCGTTTTACTCCGAACCGGCAACCGTATCGGCTATGACCCCAGGCGAAGCTATTCCGAAACGGCTTGGCGAACGGGCGTCGCGCGCTAGAACAAAGCAAAAACGGATTCGGAGTCGACCCATGCCGAAAACCTCAGCCGCCCTGCGCGCCGAGCAGAACGAGGCCTTCCTCGCCGCCTTGGGACGCGCCGGCAACGCCCGCCTCGCCGCCCGCGAGCTCGGAGTCCACCGCTCGACCTACACCAAGCGCCGCGCCCGCGATCCGGCCTTCGCCGCCCGCTGGGATGCCGCGCTCGCCGCCGCCGACTCCGCCCTGAAGCCGGCCCGCGGCGAGCGTCCCCGCGACGACGGGCGATCGCGAATGAGAAGCGAGGGCGGCGAGCTCGCCGTCGCGTGCCTCGCCGGCGGCCGCTTCCAGGCCCGCCGGACCCCGCCCGGCCGGATGACCCGCGCGGCCGAGCTGGTCTTCCTCGAGGCGCGGTCGGCCAGCGCCAACGTCCGCCTCGCCGCCGCCGTCGCAGGCTTCTCCCATTCGGCCTTTTACTCTCGCAAGCGAGTCTGCCCCGCCTTCGCCGCGGAGATGAACGAGGCCCTCCTGATCGGCTACGGGCGCATCGAGGGCGCGCTCTTCCAGAGCGTCGACCTTTTCGCCGGCCCGCGACGGGGCGAGACTCGGGACGACTGGCTGGGGCGGGTCGGCGATTGCGCGCTGCCGCCGATGAGCGTCGACCAGGCGGTCCAGCTCCTCGCCATGCACCGACGCACCTGCCGCGAGGGCAGGGACCAACGCCAGGCCCGCTACGTCGCCGCCAGCCCGGAGGAGGTCCGCCGAGCGATCGAGGCCGGCCTCGCCCGCCTGCAGCCCCCCGTCGAGGCGACCCCCAGCTGGCGCGTCGTGCCCGAAGCCCCGCCGCCCCCCGTGCCGCCGCTCGAGACCGTCACCGGCTGGAGCAAGGCCGACCCCGCCCGGCCGAAGCACAACCCGGACCTGGCTTTGTTCGGCGGCTGGCGGATCAAGCGAAGCCGCCCTTGAGCCGCGCCGTGAGCGCGCGGCGGTCACGAGCAGCGCAAGGAGACGAGGGTTCCCATGAAAGTACGACTTTCATGGGGTCCCCGGCGCTCGCCGGCCGGCGGGGCGGAGGGCCTGAAGCCATCCGAACCCGTCCGACGTCACGGCGCGGCTTTGCGGCGCTAGCCCGCGCGAAGACCCGTCACGCTCAGCGCGGGTCCCGATCAGGCGGCGCGGAGGTGCCGTTCGACCGCGTCGCGCGAGACGCCGACCTGGCTCACCGCATTGCGGAGCTGCTGCTCGCTGACTCCGAAATGCTGAGTCCAGTAGCGCAGCTCCCAAGGCTCGTTGACATTGACCCGGCTCCTGTCCTGCGGGCCGCGGTTCGAGAGGTCGTCACCCATTCCAGTCTCCTTCGTCGGCGGATGTCTGGAACGAGTGAGTTCTGTTTCTGTTCCTTGACCGCGCGGCGCCTGGAAGACCGAGGGCGGATCCTTCACGACGGCCCGCGTGCCTTCACTCCGCGCGGCATAGACCGGCGTCGCCTTCCGCGGCCGCCCTCCTTTGGCCCCGTTGGCGCGCGCGGCCTTCGCCTTGGCGGGCGAGCGCGATCGCCCCGCCCGCGCCGCGAGCCAGCGCGCGGTGCCGAACAGGCCGCTGACCAGGCCGGGGACGGTGAAGTCGACGTCGAGCCGCTCCCAATGAAGTCCGTAGCCGTCGCCGAGCAGCTCGATCTCCGCCAAGTCCCCGGCCGTCCCGTCCGCCAGCCCCTCGACCAGGGCGGCGGGAAAGGCGAAGCTCGATCCGTTGGCCAGATCGACGACGACGCGCCCGGAGCCCGCCTCATAGCGCGCTGCGACGGCGCGAGGCTCCGCCGCCCGAAGCGCGCGCCCGCGCGCCAGCGCCTCGTCGATCGCGCGGTCGGTCAGCTCAGCCATGTATCCTCCTCCAGCATTCGAGAAGCCGCGCCTGCTCGGCCGCGACGATCCGCATCGCCTTGCGGATCTCGCCCCGCTTCATGCCCACCGCCCAGACCAGCTCCGGCGCCCCGTCCTCGCCGATCAGATTGATCTTCGCCATCCCCGCGCCGAACGCGTGGACGTGCGCCGGCTCATGATCGTCGCTGAAGATGACGAACCGCAGCCCACGCTCACGATGGATGGTGACCATGCGGGCGAATAACCCATCTCGATAGGTTTCTCAAGCGCGCTCGACCGCGCCTTTCCCCTCTCCCGCTCGCGGGAGAGGATGAGCAGGTACGGATGTCCGTCAGGACATCCGCAGCCATGCTGGGGGCATGGCGTGCCTGCTCATGGTGAGGGGCTGACGGCGCAGGCTCCTCTTCCACCCCCACGAAAACCGACTATTCAGTTTTGTTATATTTCGCTAATCGTCGAATCCTCACCTGTGGGGCAGGCGACGTGGCTGAATGCGGGACAGGGAAAGGCGCGCCGGCGGCCAGCCTGCTGGAGATCAGCCGGGTGCTGGAAGAGACTGCCCGCCTCGTGCGTCACCATGCCTGCGGCGAGGAGATACCACCGCACGCCGTCCCCGCGGCGTCAGGCGAAGCCGCTGAGGCCGGTCCCGGCCCTGAGGCCGACCCGCGCTGGATCCGCACTCTGCTGGACTTGCGAGGCCTGCGCCGCGAGTTCCTTGGCCTCGAGGCGTCCGACGCCATGCTGGCGATGCTGCTGACCCTCTACCAGGCAGGCCTGGAACGTCGTCCCCTTTACCGGACCGCCGCGGCCGTGGAGGCGCATGTCGCGGAAACGACAGCCTTCCGCGCCACCGAGATTCTGGTCGCCACCGGCGCAGTCCATCGCACCCGGGACGCCGCCGACAAGCGGCTCATCATCCTGAGGCTCTCGGAGCAAATGACCCGCCGCCTGCGCGCCTACCTCGCGACGGCGGCCGCCATGGCGCTGCCGCTCGTCTGATCCATCCGAAATTACGCCAACTTTGCATAGAATCGCGGGCTCCCTACTCATGCCGGCATGGCGGGCCCAGGCGACGAACGCGAACGACTGAGCCGCCGGCTATGCCAAATCCTGATAGAAGCCCGCGAAACCGCCGACCTCACGCAAGCGGAGCTGGGGAAGGCGCTCGGCCGCACCCAGAGCTTCGTCTCGAATTATGAGCGGGGGCAGAGAAAACTCGGGGTGCCGGAGTTCATCCAGATTGCGCGGACGCTGGGGCGGGATCCCGCGGCTATGGTCACGGAGTTGGCGACGAAACGGTAGGATGGAATTCATCCTCATCGCGCGGGCCCTCGGGGACGGGCCGGTCAAAATGCTGGCGCGCGCTCTCTAGATTTCTGCCACAGCCTTGGCTGGTTGAGGGCGCCCCGACCTCTTACGTCGCTCAGGCAGCCACCCAGTGGCCCCTACGGGGTCGCAACACGCACAAGAGTCGGCTAGCGTAGCCCCAAGCGTTACATCTATGGAGGATCTTGCTGTGGGAACGATAAAAGGAGAAAGCGTCGCCCACCACCTTTTCAAGTTCCCCAAAGAGCGAGAAATACTTGTTCCGTTCTTCACGAATTTCGACGTCACATGGGCGACGCGACATCAAGTCAAAAATACAGCGTTCTCCGCATACTTCTTAGCGCCTGAACAGACGATTAAAGACCAATTCGGCATCGATACAGAAGTATTGCTGATCGTTTCGGATTTTACTGACCTGCAGCCTAGGGCAATGCAGGCGATTGACGTATTCCTCAAAACTGCGCCTGCACTAGGCCGCGTGGATCAGACCACGATATTCTTGGTCAGTCCCGATCCAAAACTCAGAGAATGGATTGCCTCCTACGTAGCTCTGAACCCCCAGTTTCGAGTCACTGTTGCGATTTCACAAGGAGAGATCCACGCGGCGAAAGGGGATCCTTGGTTTATTCGCTCGACCATCTCGGAGCAGCTATTTTCGAGGGACCTGTTCAACGATCAGCTTCCCCTTAAAACTGACACTTTCTTTTTTGGCAGGGATAGAATAGCCGCCGAGTTTACCGCGTCTATTAAACTATCCCAGAATAGAGGCTTATTCGGTCTTAGGAAAACGGGCAAGACATCCTTACTATTCAAGGTCAGACGGAT
>JAXDPL010000036.1:0-6681 GCA_034668385.1 Sphingomonadales bacterium
TCCAGTGGACGGGTCTCAACAAGACTCTGATCGCCATCGTCCTGTCGCCGATGCTGGGCATGATGCTGGCGATGCTGATCAAGCTCGTGACGAGCTGGGCGGCGATCCGGGCGAGCGCGCGGGGCGCGGAGCGCAGCTTCCGCAGGCTCCACCTCGTCTCTTCGGCCGCTTATTCGATCGGCCACGGCCTCAACGACGCGCAGAAAACGATGGGGATCATCACCGTCCTGCTCTATTCGACCGGCCATCTGTCGGGCGAATTCCACGTCCCCCACTGGGTGGCGATCAGCTGCTATATCGCGATCGGCCTCGGCACCCTGACCGGCGGCTGGCGGATCATCGAGACGATGGGCTCGCGAATCACCAAGCTCTCGCAGCACCAGGGCTTCAGCGCCTCGGCGGGCGGCTCGATCATGCTGTTCGCCGCCTCCTGGCTCGGAATCCCGGTCTCCACCACCCATACGATCACCGGCTGCATCATCGGTGCCGGGGTGGCGCGGCGCCCCTCCGCCGTGCGCTGGGGGGTGGCCCAGAACGTCGGCGTGGCATGGATCATCACCCTCCCCGCCTCGGCCGCGGTCGGAGCGCTCTTCTACGGGCTGACCACCCTCTTCTAGCCGCCGGGACGGCGGAAGAGCAGGATCGGGGAGTCACGGTAGACGGCGTCCTCGCGGATCGAGAAGCCCGCTTTCTCGGCGACCCGAATCGAGGGCGCGTTACCGGGATCGATGATCGCGGTCACCTCGCGGCCCGGCAGGGCTTCGTCGATCCAGCGCAGGCCGGCGATCACCGCCTCGGTCGCATAGCCGTTCCCCTGCGCGGAGGGTGCGAAGATCCAGCCCATTTCGGGGCCGCCTTCGATCGAGGGCTGCATGTCGCGCTTGAAGTCGGCGAAGCCGGCCTGGCCGAGATAGGCGCCGTCTTGCTTTCGCTCCACGGCCCAATAGCCGTAGCCAAGCAGAGGCCACAGGCCCGCGGCCATGGCGATCCGGCGCCAGGTCTCCTCGCGCGAGAAAGGCGTGCCGCCGAGATGGCGCACCACGTCCGGATCGCCCATGACCTTGGCCTGGGCCTCGAGATCGCTCTCGCGGAAGGCTCTGAGGCGGAGCCGCTCGGTCTCGACGATCGGGACCAAGCGCGCCGGCTTACTTCTTGCCGAGGGTGAGGCCGCCGAAGCGCTTGTTGAAGCGCGCCACCTGGCCGCCGCTGTCGACCATGCGGTTGTGGCCGCCCGTCCAGGCCGGATGGACCTTGGGATCGATGTCGAGCTGGAGGGTGTCGCCTTCCTTGCCCCAGGTGGAGCGGGTCTCGAACACGGTGCCGTCGGTCATCTGCACCTTGATCATGTGATAATCGGGATGGACGTCGGTCTTCATCTTGGATTTCCTGAGATTTCGGCTGGTTCCGACCAGCCTCGAAAAGGTCCGCGGCCCATAGCCGGGAGGGGCGGAATTGACAAGCCTCGCTCGGCGCGCCTAGCCGGATGTTGCCGAAGGTGCCGCGCTCGCAAGGGCCGGTGAAAAGGGAAGCCGGTCCAAAGCCGGCGCTGTGCCCGCAACTGTAGGCGGCGAGCCCCCAATCCGCAAAGGATGACGGGGTGCGGAAGGTGGCGAAGTCGCCTTCCAAAGCCGCGAGCCAGGAGACCTGCCTTGGGCCGTCGTCCGCATCCGGCCGGGACCAGCCGACATGCGTGGCACCGGGCGGCCCCCTCGCCACCAGGTTCCTCCGAGACGACATTTGCAAATGTTGTCAGGAGTTTGAGCCATGATCCTAACACTTATCCTAACCGTGCTGACCGCCGCCGCGCCCGATGTTCCGGCCGGTGAGGACGAAATTGTCGTCACCGCGAACAAAGCGAGCAATGCGACCTTCCAGTCCGCCTCGCCGGTGCGGGCCCATCCGGGCCTCGCCGAGGCGGTCGGGCTGCCGATGGTGACGGACGTGCTCCGGATCGTTCCCGGCGTGTCGGTGGCGGCGGCCGGCCCGCGGGGCAGCCAGACCCAGGTGCGGCTGCAGGGCGCCGAGGCGAACCACACCTTGCTCGTCGTCGACGGAATTCGCTTCAACGACCCGGCGGCCGGCAACGAGGCGCGCTTCGAATTGCTGCCGACCGACCTGCTCGACCGGATCACCCTCATCCTCGGCCCCAATTCGGCCTTGTGGGGCTCGGAAGCGATCGGCGGAGTCGTCGACACGGAGACCCACGTCCCCGGTTATGGCCACCCCGGGCTCGGCGCCCGGGCGGAATATGGCAGCTTCGACAGCGGCCGAGCCTCGGCCTGGGTCGCCGGCCGGGCCGGCAAGGTCCGGCTGTCGGCGACCGGCGCCTGGCTCTCGAGCGACGGCATCGACGCCTTCGCACGCGGCGGCGAGCGCGACGGCTTCGACAACCGCTCGGCCAGCGCCAAGCTCGTCTTCGCACCCGTCGAATCGACGAGCGGCGGCGACAGCCTCGAATTCGGAATCGTCGGCCACGCCATCGCCGGCCGAAGCGACTATGACGGCTTCGACCCCGTCACCTTCCTCCGCGCCGAGACGCTCGACGAGACGCGCAACCGGATCGAGGCGGTGCGCGGCTGGGCGCAGGGCGGGCATGGCGGCTGGACCCTGAAGCTCGACTCGAGCCTGCTGGCGAGCGCCAACCGCAATTTGCTCGCGGGCGCCCCGCTCAACCGCACCTTCGGCCGGCGCTTCACCGCCTCCGCCCAGCTGTCGAAGCAACTCGGCCGGCACCTCTTCACCGCGGCCGTCGACCACCAGGTCGAGCATTTCCGGGCGCGCGACCAAATCTATTTCGGCGCCACCGACCAGGATCGCTCGCGCCGGCTCACCGCTCTGGTCGGGCAATGGCACGCCGACTGGACCAAGGCGCTGGCCACGGATTTCGCCATCCGCCGCGACCGCTTCAGCGCCTTCGCCGACGCGACGACCTTGCGCGCCGGCGTGACCGTCAAGCCGGTCGCGGATCTCAGCCTGTACGCCAGCTACGCGGAAGGCATCGCCCAGCCCACTTTCTACGACCTTTACGGCTTCTTCCCCGGCTCGTTCGCCGGCAATCCGGCGCTGAAGCCGGAGCGGTCGACGGGGTGGCAGGCCGGCGCGAACTTCGTCCGCGGCCGCTACGACCTCGCCGTCTCGGTCTTCACGGCGCGGCTCAGGGACGAGATAATCGACGTCTTCGATCCGGCGACCTTCCGCTCGACGACCGCTAACGCCGGCGGCACCAGTCGGCGCCGCGGCTTCGAGGCGCGCGCACAGCTGCGTCTTTCCGACGCCGCCCACCTGTTCCTGAGCTACACCTATCTCGACGCCACCGAGCAGCAGGCGCCCGGCGCGCTTCTCGTCCGCGAGGTGCGCCGGCCCAGGCACAGCGCCGGCTTCGGCGGCGACGGCGAGGTCGGGCACCTGACCTGGGGCGCTACCCTCGCCTGGATCGGGCCCCGCCGGGACGTCGATTTCAACCTCTTCCCGGCGCGGACGGTCCGGCTGGACCCCTATCTGCTCGCCTCGGTCCAGCTCGGCTGGCAGGTCGCGAAGCAAATCGAGGCCTATGTGCGGACCGAAAATGCGTTCGACGCGCGCTATCAGGATGTGGTCGGCTATCGGATGCCTGGAAGGACGGTCTATGCGGGCGTTCGCCTGCGCCTCGGCGATTAGCCTCGCGCTCGCCGCGTCGCCGGCCGGCGCCGCGCCGCCGCGGCGCGTGGCGTCGCTCAATCTGTGCACCGACGAGCTGCTGCTTCTGCTCGCCGCGCCGGAGCAGGTCGCCTCGGTCACCCACCTCGCCCAGAGCTCCGCCGAGACCCCGCTTTGGCGGCGGGCCCGCGCCTATCCGCGCAACGACGGCAGCCTCGTCTCGGTGGCGGCGCTTAAGCCGGACCTCGTCCTGACCATGGGCGGCGGCGCGCGCGACCGGGTCGGGATCGCCGGGCGGCTCGGCATCCGGGTCCTCGACCTCTCCTACCCGCAGAGCCTGAGCGACATCGAGCAGGCGGTGAGACAGACGGCCGGGGCGCTGGGACGGCCGGAGGCGGGGGCCGCACTCGTCGACCGTATCGAAGCCTTGAAGCGGGCCCGGCCCGCAGCTTCCCTCGACACGATCTGGCTGGGCGGCGGCGGCCGAACCGTGCCGGCCACGGGCCTCGCCGCCAAATGGATGGCGCTGGCCGGCCTTAGGCAGCGGGCGCTCGCCGGCGACCGTGTCCCGCTCGAGACTCTGCTCGTCCGCCCGCCGGCGGTCCTGCTGAGGAGCGACTATCGCTCGGGCCAATATTCGGGCGAGCAGCGCTGGCTCAGCCACCCGCTCGCCGCGCGTGCCAAAGCGGGGCGGACGATCGTCACCGACGGCCGGGTCTGGACCTGCATGGGCCCGCTGATGATCGCCGAGATCGAGCGGCTGCGGCGCGAGGTGGCACGATGACCCGGCTCCTTCTCCTCGCGGGCCTGTGCCTTCTCTTCGGCCTTTCCCTGGCCCTGCCGTTCGGAACGCTTGCGTCGCTCTGGCCGGAGGACCGCTCGCTCGCCCTCGCCATCCTGTGGGAGCTTCGCCTGCCCCGGGCCGGGCTCGCCCTTGCCTACGGCGCCATGCTGGGGGCTTCGGGCGCCGCGATCCAGGCGCTGTTCGCCAACCCCCTCGCCTCGCCCGATCTCACCGGCACGACCAGCGGCGCGGCGCTCGGAGCGGTGGTCACGGCCTATTGGCTCGGGTTCGCCTCGCCGCTCGCCCTGTCGCTCGGAGCCGTCGCCGGAGCGCTCGGCGCGCTGCTGCTGCTGCTCGCGCTGGCCGGTCCGCGCGCCGAGACGGCGACCCTGCTGCTCGCCGGCCTCGCGATCAGCGCTCTGGCCGGGGCTCTGACCACCCTCGCCCTCGCCCTGGCCCCCTCCCCCTTCGCCTTCTACGACGCCTATGAATGGCTGATGGGATCGCTGGTCGACCGAAGCCTCGCCCAGGCCGCCTTCGCCGCTTTGCCCGCCTTGCTCTGCATCCTGCTCCTGCTTCGCCTGCGCCCGGCGCTCGACGCCCTGACGCTGGGCGAGGAGGTGGCGCAGTCGTTCGGCCACGACGTCGGTCGCCTGCGCCTGTGGGTGGTGTGGCTGACGGCGATCGGAGTCGGCGCCTGCGTCGCCATCTGCGGCGCGATCGGCTTCGTCGGCCTGGTCGCGCCGATCTTCGCCCGGCGGATGACCGGCGGCCATCCCGGGCGGGCCATCCTTCCCGCGGCCTTGATCGGCGGCGCGCTGCTCCTCGCCGCCGACCTCCTCTCCCGCTCCGCCCCGCTCGGCCGGACCCTGCCGATCGGAGTCGTCACGGCGCTGCTCGGAGCGCCGTTCTTCCTCTGGCTGGTCGTGCATATGCGCTGGAGGCTGAGGTGACCGCTCTGCTCGAAGCCCGCGGTCTCGCTTTGCCCGGGCGGCTCGAGCCGGCGAACCTCACCATCGAGGCCGCCTCGCTGGTCGCTCTGGTCGGACCGAACGGCAGCGGCAAGACCAGCCTGCTCCACGCGCTCGCCCGAATCGGCGCCGCCCGGGGCGAGGTGAGGATCGACGGCAGCGACCCGGACGCGCTGACGCCCGACGCGAGGCAGCGGCTCCTCGCTTACCTGCCCGCCACCCGCGACGTCGCCTGGCCGGTGACGGCGCGCGACCTCGTCGCGCTCGGCGGCGGCCGTCTCGAGGCGGTGGCCCCGGCGCTCGACCTCGAGCCGCTGGCGGATCGCCGGATGGACCGGCTGTCGACCGGCGAACGCAGCCGGGTGCTCCTCGCCCGTGCGCTCGCGCCGCGGCCCAGGCTCCTGCTCCTCGACGAGCCAGCGGCGAACCTCGATCCCGCCTGGCAGCTCCGGCTGATGGCTCTCCTTGGGGACTCCGTCGCGAACGGCCAAGGCGTGATCGCGGCCTTCCACGACCTCGACCTGGCCGCCCGCTACGCGGACCGGATGCTGGTGACGGACGGCGGCCGGATCGCCGCCGACGGCCCGCCGGCGGAGATCCTCGCGGGCGAGGTCGTCGAGGAGGTGTTCGGAATCCGGCGCTCGGGATCCGGCTGGGCTTTGGTCAGTCCGCCGGCGGATCGGCGATCATCGCCGTGAAATTGGCCTCCGCGGCGAGCCGGCCGTCGATCAGCACCCGGCCGGCGAACTTGCAGACCTTGCCGCGGTCCTGGACGAGGTCGACCTCGATCCTGAGAAGCACGCCCGGCTCGACCGGCTTCCTGAACTTCGCCCCGTCGATCGCCATGAAATAGACCAGCTTGCCGGTCCCCGACAGGCCGAGCGATTCGACCGCGAGCACGCCCGAAGCCTGCGCCATCGCCTCGACGAGCAGCACTCCGGGCATGATCGGCCGGCCCGGGAAATGGCCCTGGAAAAAGGGCTCGTTGATCGTCACAGCCTTGATCGCGACGATGCGCCGGCGGGGGACGATCTCCTCCACCCGGTCGATCAGCAGGAAGGGGTAACGGTGGGGCAGCGCCGCCATCACCCGCCGGATGTCCAGCGGGTCCCCAGTGGAACCGCGGGGGACGGCGCTGCCCTGTCCGTCGGCGCTCACCGGCCCTGCGGCTGCGCCGGGTTCGGGGCCGCCTGCTGCGGCAGCGGGGTGACGCTGACGCTGGGCAGAGCGGCGTTGAGCGCGGCCAGCACCTCGTTGGTGACGTCGAGCGCCGGCGCGTGGGCCAGGGTC
>JAXDPL010000037.1:0-5199 GCA_034668385.1 Sphingomonadales bacterium
CTTCGGCATCTCGACCAGCGTCATCGCGGTCGGAACCGGGGTCAAGATCTACAACTGGATCTTCACCATGTACGGCGGCCGGGTGCGGATGAGCGTGCCGATGCTGTGGTCCTTGGGCTTCATCTTCACCTTCGTGATCGGCGGCATGACCGGGGTCCTCCTCGCCGTCCCGCCGGCCGACTTCCTCGTCCACAATTCGATGTTCCTCGTCGCCCATTTCCACAACGTGATCGTCGGCGGCGTCGTTTTCGCGCTCTTCGCCGGGCTCGACTACTGGTTTCCCAAGGCGTTCGGCTTCCGGCTCCACGAAGGCTGGGGCAAGGCCGCCTTCTGGTTCGCCTTCTTCGGCTTCTGGATCACCTTCGCGCCGCTCTACATCCTCGGCCTCGAAGGCATGACCCGCCGGCTCCAGCACGTGAACATCGAGGAATGGCGGCCGCTGCTGCTGATCTCGCTGGCCGGGGTCGGCGTACTGATCGTCGGCGCCCTTTGCCAGGTGATCATGCTGGTCGTCTCGATCGTCCAGCGCGACAAACTGCGCGACGTCAGCGGCGATCCCTGGGACGGCCGCTCGCTCGAATGGGCGACTCCCTCGCCGCCTCCCTTCTTCAACTTCGCGATCCTGCCCAATGTCGAGGGCGAGGAAGCCTATTGGGGAATCAAGGTGAAGGCGATCGAGAGCCAGCGCCTGTCCGAGGAGCCCGATTATCATGACATCGAGATGCCGGTGAACTCGCCGGTCGGCTTCTACACCGCCGTCTTCGCCAGCGTCACCGGCTTCGCCCTCATCTGGCAGATCTGGTGGCTGGCCGGGCTCGGCCTCGCCGCCGCCTTCGCAGGCTTCGTCGTCTTCGCCTGGCGCGACGTCCACGAGTTCCACGTGCCGGCCGACGAGGTCGCCCGGGTCGAGCGCGCCCGCCGCGCCCAGCGCGAGGCCCTGCTCGAGCAGATCGCCGCCGAGGGGAGCGTTCCGGCATGACCGACCATCCGCTCCCCGCCGCCGTCGAGACCGTCCGCCGGGTCCGCGAGGACCCGCACCGGCTCGGCCATCGCGGCCACGGGCCCGAGGGCCCGGTCGAGGGCGCCGGCCACGGCATGACCGGCCCGGCGAGGAAGCGGATAATCGTCGGCTACGGCTTCTGGATCTTCCTCCTCTCCGACATCGTCATGTTCTCCTGCTTCTTCGCGGCCTTCGCGGTGCAGCGGGGCGCGACCGCGGGCGGGCCGGGCATCCAGGCCCTGGTCGAGATGCCCCGCGTCGGCTGGGAGACCGCCGCCCTCCTCCTCTCGAGCTACACCTGCGGCCTCTCCTTCGCCGCGACCAACGCCCGCAACCTGCTCTGGACCCAGATCTTCCTTCTGATCACCGGCCTGCTCGGCCTGGTCTTCGTCGGCCTCGAACTGTTCGAGTTCATCGACCTCGCCCGCCGTGGAATCACCCCGCAGGTCAGCGGTTTCCTCTCCGCCTTCTTCGGCCTGGTCGGCCTTCACGGCCTCCACGTCACCTTGGCGGGCCTCTGGCTCCTCACCATGATGGCGCAGGTCCAGGTCAAGGGCTTCCGGCCCGAGATCGTCCACCGCCTCATTTGCTTCAACCTGTTCTGGCACGCTCTGGACATCGTCTGGATCGGCATCTTCACCATCGTCTACCTGATGGGAGCCGTCGCATGAGCGACCTCGAATTCGATCCCCTCGGCACCGCCGGAATGCTCGACCACCGCGAGGACCATGCGCCGGGCGACGAGCCGGTCGAGAGCGCCGGCCACTGGGTCGCCAACGCCAATCTCGGCCTCGGCTTCTCGGTGATCCTGACCGCCGCCGCCTTCGTCCTCGCCGGCACCCACCTCATCTACGCGCCGGCGATCCCCGTCGCTTTGCTCGTCCTCGCCATCGCCCAAATGGGCGTCCACTTGGTCTTCTTCCTCCACATCACCACCGGCCCGGACAACACCAACAACGTCCTCGCCCTCGCCTACGGCATCCTCATCGTCTTCCTGATCGTGATCGGCTCGATCTGGATCATGAACCACCTCCAGACCAACATGATGCCGATGAACCAGCTCATGCAGATGCAGCCGTAGGACCTGCCTCAGGCTCAAAAGCGACGCGCGAAGAGCCTTCGGGCGCTTTTGACGACCACCATGCGCATCCAGCCCGGCCGCCGGGGCTCGACGGGGCAAACGTAGAAATCGCCCCAGACCGTGTAGCCATGCTCAACCGTCAAGAGCCGTTGGACGGATCGGGGGAGCGCGCCCTCCGCCTCGCCGGGCTCCGGCCCGCCGGGGTCGATCACGCCGAGCAGGCGGTGAGTCCCGCTCGGCCAGATGCGGACCGACGGCGTCCCGTTGCCGTCCGCCATCCGGCCATGCACCCACGCGCAGGGCCAGGCGCGGCCCTTGGCCTGCGCCGCGCCGCTCGCGCACAGTAGCATCCCGCCCAGCGCGCCGGCCAGGAGCGATCGTTGCGGCATCCGCCTTCGAACCAACTCATCCCCCATCGGCGCCGCCCGCCGGCTCGAAGTGGAAGTCGATCAGATAGACGTTCGTCCCCTGCCCGTGCTTCGCCACCTTCAGGAGGTCCACCACCCCCTCGAACCCCGATTGCCGCGCCAGCGCGCCGGTGACGTCGGAGAGCGCGATCGGCCGGATCGAGTCGACCACGACCTGCCCGCCCTCGATCGCATAGGCCCCGCCGACCTTCACATGCGGGCGGGTCCAGATTCTTACGCTGCACGTGATCCGCCCTTTCCGGATCCCTTCGCGAAGGCGCTTGGCGAACATCATCGGCGCGAGGCTAGCCGAAATGGCGCAGGTGCGCATTCCAATCCTCCCCGAATCTCCCCTAGCTTCGTGCCTGGCACGTGCCTGGCACCAATAGGCCCCAGCCGCGTTTGGGCAGGGCTCACGAGGCTCTCGCGGGAGTTTGATCTATGCGCCCACGGTGGCCGGCGCTTCCACCAGCCATTGGGCAACGATCCGCTCAAAGTCCACATAGGGAAGGTTCGCCGGCTCAAATTCGAGCTGCGACGCGACTTCCGGCAAGTTATCCGTGAATGCTCCATAGACGCGCTGGATGCGCGCCGCACTTGGCAGTTCCCGGCGAGAGACGTTGGCCAGCCAATCGCGTGTCTGAAGGACAGCGCGCATCGGATCGCCGCCATGCCCGTGGATATCCATGCCGGCCAAGTCGGAGATGAACTTCTGGTACCGGTGCTGCTCGACGTCCAGGATCATTGCCCGCTTGGGCTTTTGTGCCTTCCCACCGTAACGCTTCGCGCCCAGGAATAGTCCGAGCTCCAGCGGCATGTTGAAACGTGGCAGCCGGTTTTCCGGATCGAGCTCGGTCCGTGAAAGATCATGGATGCCGTGGCGGCATTCCTCGATCAGGTCATAGATCTTTTCGATCCGTGTTTGGGCGGCGTCGTCCAACTCGCGCGCCGAGCGCGGCCGGAAGCCGCACGCCATGATCGTAAAGATGAGTGCCCTGAAGGTTGGTGCGTATGCGTCATCGAACGGACAGTTGATGAAAACGTCGTCCGCCGACGTCGCCTCGACCGACACGGCCTATTTCTTCTTGTCGAGAACGCTCTTCACCACGGCCGTGAGCCTCTGCTCGGAAACCATGCCTCTCTTCGCTGCCGCGGGCGCGAGGACGAGCCGCCCGGTAGCCGCGCTCCGGCCGAGCACGGTGGCCTTGCTTTGCCTGCGAAATCCGGAATCAGCCATCGTCGCCATGACCGAAATCTGCGCTTTCCGTGCAGCGATGGCAAGCCCCTTGATGGAAAGCAATGACGAGTCACGATGCGCGGTGCCCCTCAAACGATCGGCCTCGCCTTCGCGCCTTCGCGTGAACCCTCCTCGCCGCGAGTTCCTCGCCGGCGGCGGAAATGCTAGCCCGGCTGCGATGCCGCTGATCCTCGCCCTTGCGATCATCGCCTTCGCCGCCGGCTTCCATCTCCACTGGGCGCTGGGCGGGCGGGTCGGCTTCCCGGTGTCGCTTCCGCAGCGGGCGGACGGGACGCCGGTGATGGCGCACCGCCTGCCGTGGTGGCGCCCCGCCGCCGGGGCGGTTGCGCTCGCCCTCGCCGCGCTCGCCTGGCTGCTGCTCGCTTATACCGGGCATTTGCCCCCGCCGCTGCCGAGGGGCCCGGCGCGCGCGGCGCTGCTCGTCGCCGCCGCCGCCTTTGCCCTCCGGGCGCTCGTCCCCAACCCCTATGTCGGCTTCCTCAAGTCGCTGCGCGGCACCCGCTGGGCGCGCTACGACACGCGGCTCTACTCGCCCCTCTTCCTCCTGCTCGGCCTGCTGGTCGCCTGGATCGCCCTGGAGCGATGACATGACCCTCACCCCGATCCCGCCCGGCCGTCTCGGCGCCGTCGTCACCTATCTCGAGATGACCGAGCGGCCGAAGCCGAAGCCGCTCCCCGGCTCGCCGCTCCGCCTCGAGCGCTGGCGCGAGCCGGACCCGGCCAAATACCGCCTGCTGTTCCGCCGCGTCGGCGGGCCCTGGCTCTGGTTCTCGCGGCTGACGTTCGACGATGCGCGCCTGCGCGCCGAGATGGGCGAAGTCCACGCCGTGGTCGACCGCCAGGGCGTCGAGGTCGGGTTGCTCGAGCTCGACTTCCGAGCGCCCGGAGAGTGCCTGATCAAGTTCCTCGGCCTCGTTCCCGAGCTCGCAGGCAAGGGACATGGCGCCTGGCTGTTCGCGCAGACCCTGGCGCTGGCCTGGCGCCCCGGCGTCCGGCGCCTCAGGGTCAACACCTGCAGCCTCGACCATCCTGCCGCGCTCAAGGCCTATCTCAACGCCGGTTTCACCGCCTATGACCGCGCCTTCGAGAGCTTCCCCGATCCGCGCCTCGCCGGCCTTCTGCCGCCCGACGCCGCCCCTCAGGTGCCTTTGATCGGCGGCTCGCCCGCCAGCTGAACGTAGATCCGCGCCACCAGGGTGACGACACAGACCGCGATGGCGGCGTTGACGATTCCGGTGAGCAGCAGGAGGACCAGGGTCGAGAGGTTGCCCGCCTGGGGCGCGCCGAGGCTCAGGAAGACGAGCGATCCCAGCGCGACTCGGACGACGATGGCGATGACGAGGAACAGGATCAGCAGCAGGAGGAGGAGGCCGAGCAGCTTCCAGAAAGGCCGGCCGGTCAGCGTCCAGCTCCGGCGGATGATCCCGATCGGCCCGAGCGGCTCGGCGGCGGC
>JAXDPL010000038.1:0-10379 GCA_034668385.1 Sphingomonadales bacterium
CGAACATCAGCGCATCATCGAAGCCTTTCCGCTCGGCCTCGAGGCGGGCGAGGGTGCAGATCATGTACAGGCCCGCCGCCTTGGATTCGGTGGGTGCGGTATAGGGCGCGGGGCGGCGCCACGGCGAGATGTCGAGGCGGAGGCCCTTGAGGATGGCCTCTTCCCCGAAATAGGCGCCCCACGGCCAGCAGGCGATGGCGAGGTGGGCGGGGACGTCGATCGCCGTCACCCCCATCTGCTCCGACCCGCGCCAGGCGACCGGGCGCATATAGCCGTTCTCCATCCTGTTGGCGCCCACGACCTCCCGGCAGGCGGCGTCGATCTCCTCCACGCTCCACGGGATTTCCATGCCGAGCAAGGCCGCGCTCTTCTTCAGGCGGGTCGAATGGTCGGCGAGGCGGAACACCTCGCCGCCGTAGATGCGCTGGCCCTCGAACACGGACGAGGCATAATGGAGGGCGTGGGTGAGGACGTGGATGTTGGCCTCGCGCCACGGGACGAGGCCGCCGTCGAACCAGATGAAGCCGTCCCGGTCGTCGAAATCCTTCCTCTCCGCCACGGGCATTGGGCTCCTCTCGGTGAAGGCGGCGCGATAGGCCGGGCGAGGGGGGAGCGTCAACTTGGCGCCCACGCCTTGCCGCCCGCGCGCCGCGGCCTATTTGAGAGGGAAAGGAGAAGCGAGACATGGCCGAGCAGCAAGCGGTCCTCGCCGGCGGGTGCTTCTGGTGCACCGAGGCGGTGTTCAAGGACGTGATCGGAGTCACAAGGGTCGAGAGCGGTTATACCGGCGGGCACGCGCCGGACCCCACCTACCGCCAGGTCTGCGGCGGCGACACCGGCCACGCCGAGGCGATCCGGGTCACCTTCGACACCGACGAGGTCAGCTACGGCGACATCCTCGACATCTTCTTCGCCACCCACGATCCGACCCAGCTCAACCGCCAGGGCAACGACGTCGGCACCCAATATCGCTCGGCCGTCTTCCCGGCTTCGCCCGAGCAGGAAGCCGAGGCGCGCGCCGCGATCGAGCGGGCGCGAGCCGACTGGAGCGACCCGATCGTCACCACCATCGAGCCGCTCGGCGAATGGTATCCGGCCGAGGATTACCACCAGGATTATTGGGAGGGCGAGGGTCAGCGCAATCCCTATTGCCTCGCCGTCATCCCGCCCAAGCTCAGGAAGCTGAGGAAGAGCTTCGCCGCCCGGGCGAAAGGCGAGGCGGCGGCCGGCTGAGCGGTCAGCCGCGCGGAGCCGCGGCCCGCCGGAGCCGGTCATTGATCGCGGCGCCCAGACCCCTGTCCGGGATCGGAGCGACGGCGATGCGCGGCCTGGCCTCGGCGTCGGCCCGGTGGAGGGCGGCGAACAGGCGCGCTGCGGCCTCCTCGAGGTCGCCCGAGGCGCTCAGAGTGTCGTCGCCCTCGACCGGGCCGAAGCCGATCAGCCATTCGTCCGGCTCCGCGCGCGCCGCGTCCAGGCGAAGCGGCTTGGCCGGCGCGTAATGGCTGGCGAGCATGCCGGGCGCCTCGACGGGGCCGTCCGCGGCGGCGTCCGCCTCGATCGCCAGCGGGCCCGGGCGGAGGAGAGTCACCTTGTCGCCCTCGACCTTGACGATGGTCGATTCGAGCCCACGCTCGGTCGGGCCGCCGTCGACGATCAGCGCGATCCGGCCGCCGAGCGAGGCGAGGACATGCCCGGCCGTCGTCGGGCTGATGCCCCCGCTGGCGTTGGCGGAAGGGGCGGCGAGCGGCCTTCGGGTCGCGGCGAGCAGGTCGCGCATCGCCGGATGGGCGGGGCAGCGCAGGGCGATCGTCGCGAGTCCGGCGGTCACGGCGGGCGCGATGGCGGAATCGGGCGCCAACGGTACGACGAGGGTCAGCGGCCCCGGCCAGTGCGCGGCGGCGAGCGCGCGCGCCGTGCCGGAAAACAGGCCGATCCGCTCCGCCTCGCCGAGGTCCGCGACATGGACGATCAGCGGGTTGAACGAAGGCCGGCCCTTGGCCGCGTAGATGCGCGCGACGGCTTCGGCGTTCGTGGCGTCCGCGGCGAGGCCGTAGACCGTCTCGGTCGGCACGGCGACCGGCTCGCCGGCGAGGACGAGGCGGGCCGCCTCGGCGATCGCCGCCGGCCCGTAGGGCATCACCCGCGTCTCGTTTTGCGGCCCCATGGCTGCGGCGCTATAGCCGGGCCCGAGCGGAGGCAAGTTCGGGGGACGCGATGACCTATGTGGCGCCGGTCGAGGAGCAGAAGTTCGTCCTGCGCCACATCGTCGGGATCGAGGCGCTGGCCGGCCACAACGCCTTCGCCGAGGCGAGCGCCGACGTCGCCGACGCGATCGTCGAGGGCGCGGGCGAGTTCGCCGCGGGTGTGTTCGCGCCGCTGAGCCGGGTCGGCGACGAGGTCGGCGCCAGATGGTCGCCGGACGGCGTCACCCTCCCGGCCGGCTTCCGGGAGGCCTACCGGGCCTATGTCGAGGGCGGCTGGGGCACGCTCGCCGGTCCGCCCGAGTTCGGCGGACAGGGCCTGCCGCTCAGCCTCGCCAGCGTCGTCATGGAGGACCTCGGCTCGGCGAACATGGGCTTCTCGCTGGTGATGATGCTGACGCCCGCCGCGGTCGAGGCGCTGAAGCATCACGGAACGCCCGAGCAGCAGGCGACGTGGCTCCCCAAGCTGGTCACCGGCGAATGGAGCGGCACGATGAACCTCACCGAGCCGCAGGCCGGCTCCGACGTCGGCGCCCTCAAGACCCGCGCCGAGCCCGCCGGGGACGGAAGCTGGCGCCTCCGCGGGCAGAAGATCTTCATCACCTTCGGCGAGCACGACCTTGCCGACAACATCGTCCACCTCGTCCTCGCCCGAACGCCGGGCGCTCCGCCGGGGACCAAGGGAATCTCGCTGTTCATCGTGCCGAAGGTCCTGCCGGACGGGACGCGAAACGACGTCCGCTGCGTCTCGATCGAGCACAAGCTCGGAATCCACGCCTCGCCGACCTGCGTCATGTCCTATGGCGACGAGGGCGGCGCGGTCGGCTGGCTGATCGGCGGCGAGATGCAGGGCATGCGCGCCATGTTCACGATGATGAACAACGCGCGGCTCAACGTCGGCCTGCAGGGTGTCTCGGTCGCGGAACGGGCGACTCAGGGGGCGGTGGCGTACGCGCTTCAGCGGGTGCAGGGCGCGCGCGAGGGCCGGCCGGCGGCGATCGTGGCCCATCCCGACGTCCGCCGGATGCTGCTCCGGATGAAGGCGCTGACCCAGGCGGCGCGGGCGCTCGCTTACTACACGGCCGGGATGACCGACCGGGCGACGCTCGGCGATGCGGCGGCGAGAGGACGCGCGGATCTGCTGACGCCGCTCGCCAAGGCTTACGGGACCGATGTCGGCTGCGAGGTGGCGAGCCTGGGAGTCCAGGTCCATGGCGGCATGGGCTATATCGAGGAGACCGGCGCGGCCCAGCATTATCGCGACGCGCGCATCTCGCCGATCTACGAAGGGACCAACGGAATCCAGGCGGCGGATCTTGTCGGCCGCAAGCTCGGGCTCGAGGGCGGGGCGGTCTTCCGGACCCTGCTCGAAGAGATCGAGGCGGAGGCCGAAGGTCCGCTCGCCGCTTTGGCCGAAGGGTGCCGCCGGGTGGCGAGTCGCTTCGACGCCATGAGCCCGGACGACCGGATGACCGGCTCCTATCCGTTCCTGACCATGCTGTCGGTCGCGGTCTGCGGATGGCTGATGCGGCGAAGCCTCGCCGCGCTGGACGGGGCGGACGTGTCGCCCGCCTTCGCGGCGATGAAGCGCGCCGCGGCGACTTATTATCTCGAGCAAGCCGTGCCGGAGGCGCTCGGCCTGGAAGCTCAGGCGGTTGCCGGAGCGGGCCTGCTCGATTCGGTGTCGGACGAAGCGCTGGCCGAAGCCTAGGCGGCCGCGGATTTCGTCTCGCGGCGGCCGACCTGGCGGTAGATTCGGGGGCCGAGGTCGAGGCGGAACGGGCCCATCTTCGCCGACGCCTCGGTCTCGCGGCCGACCAGCCAGGCGCGGGCGGTCCGGCCGCTCGCCGCGCCGCCGTCCCAGTCGTAGGCGACCTTGGTGGCGAGGCTGGGCACGAAGATGGTGCGGCCCTGAACCTGAATCGCCTGAACCTCCTCCTTGGCCATGCCGGCGGCGCTGCCGAGACGCAGCGTTTCGCCGGGCGGAATCGCGATTTGGGGCGAGCCGCTCCGGTCGTGGATCGGGGCGGCGAGGAAATCGGCGATATCGGCATCCGCGCTGGCGTTGAACAGCCGCGAATCGATCCGGATGTTGCGCGCGACGAGCTGCCCGGTGTTGCGCAGGGTCAGCTCGTAATGGAGCACCGCGTGGGTGTCCGTCGCGGCGGCGCGGTCCGGCGCGATGTCGATCTCGAGCCAGGCGCGGGCGGGCTCCGGGGCCTCGGGCTGGACCTCGACCGGCGTCGGCGGCGGTGCCTCGTCCTCGACCCAGCGGGCGACTCCGAGCGTTCCCGCGAGCGACGCCCGATCGTCTTCGTCCCGCGCCTCGCCGCGACGGCGCAGGCGCAGCCCGGCGAAACCGGCGAGAGCGAGCAAGGGCACGAGCAGCAGCAGCCAGAGCCCGTTGAAACCCGGCGTCGACGGCGGGATCGCGGCTGGCGCGGGAGTGGGCTGCGCCACGCGCGGCGGCGCCTGAACCGGCGAGGGGAGGGGCGACGCCGGCCGGGGCTGCTGCGTCGCGGGCGCCTGCGACGGCACGGTCCGCGGCGCCGGGGCCACGCGGTCGGGCGCGGCGCGCGGCGGGGTGCGCCCGGCCGGACGAGCCGGCGTCTCGCGGCGCGGCGCCGGGGCCGCTGCGGTCGGCGCGCTTCGGGACGGCGCGGGCACGGCGGGCTGAGGCCGGGGCGCCGGCGGAGTCGCGGCCGGCGGGGTGGTCCGCTGGCCCGGGAGCTGGAAGTCCTTGAGCTGGGGCGGGCCGACGACGCTGTTCGTGTCCTGCGCCCAAACGGCGCCGGCGGCCAGGGCGGCGATCAACGGGGCACAGGCGGCGGCCCTCAGGCTGCGGCGTCTTTTCAACATGTTGGCTTGAGGTTTCCCTTCCCGCCGCCCGTTTACCCCCGTGGCCGCGCCGCTGTCCAGCGCGGCGCCGCCCGCCGGTCGCCCGCGCCCGCCGGTTTGGCGTTCCATCGAACACAGGTTAGGCTCTGGAACGCACTATAGGGGGGACGGACATGAGCGGCTTCAGGACCTTCATCTTCAAGGGCAACGTCATGGACCTCGCCGTCGCGGTGATCATCGGCGCGGCCTTCGCCAAGATCGTCAGCTCGCTGACCGACGACGTCATCATGCCGGTGGTCGGAGCGATCTTCGGCGGGCTCGATTTCTCCAACTACTTCATCGTCCTGAAGCCGGTGCCGCCCGGCTATCACGGGCCGATGAGCTATGCGGCGCTGAAGGCCGCCGGCGTGCCGATGCTCGGCTACGGCGCCTTCATCACCGCCGCCGTCAACTTCCTGATCCTCGCCTTCATCATCTACTTGATGGTGAAATATGCGATGCGGCTGATGCCGGCCGCCGAGGAAGCGGCACCGGCCGGCCCGGCCGAGGACGTCGTTCTGCTTCGCGAGATCCGCGACGAGCTGCGCCGCCGGCCCTGACTTTCCACCGGACCTCGCCGACGCGCTCGCCGAGGCGGGCGCGGCGGCGGCGGGCGCGCGCGATCCCTGGTGGATCATCGGCAGCGCGGCGATGGCGCTGCACGGTGTGGCGGGCCTCGAAGTGGGCGACGTCGACCTGCTGATGAGCCGCCGCGACGCCGCCGCGCTGCTCCGGTCGAAAGGCGTCGAGCCGGCGCCCGGCGAAGCGGGCGGCCGCTTCCATTCGGATGTGTTCGGCCGCTGGGGCGCCGGCGCCTACGTCGTCGAGACGATGGGCGGCTTCCACGTCGACGGGCGCGAACTGGTTCCCGAGACTCGGATCGCCAGCGGCGGGCTCTTCGTTCCGAGCGTCGCCGAACTGGTCGCGATGTGCGAGTTGTTCGGCCGGCCCAAGGACGCCGAGCGCGCCCGGCGCCTGCGCGTCCTAGGCTAGGGTGCGTTCGATCAGGTCTTCGGCGTCGAGCCCGAGGCGTCGGATCTGGGCGACGATGGCGGGCCAGCGCTGGTTGAGGAACTCGTCGCGCTCGGCGGTGAGCAGCCGCTGGGCGGCGCCCGAGGCGACGAACATGCCGACGCCGCGGCGGACGACGACGAGGCCCTCGTCCTGGAAGGTCTGGTAGGCCTTGGCGACAGTAAGCGGGTTGGCGCCATGCTCGGCGGCGAGGCTGCGCACGGAGGGCAGGGGGTCGCCGTCGGCGACCCGCCCTTCGAGGATCATCGCCGCGATCGTGTCGCGGAGGCGGAGATAGACGGGACGGTCTTCGCTGGGCATCGAGCGCTATACTGTACTAACACAGCGGGGCGGTCAAGGGCGGCGAGCGATCGCGGCCTGCAAGCTAGGGTCCCTCATTGCCTATGAACAGGTAGCGCTGGGCCCTGCGCGAAATGATCGCCTGCAGCACGCAGTCGACTCGCCGATAGTCGGCGCTTGCCGGAGGTTGGAAATGAAGCCTGCCGCCCTTGCGCAAGGGCAGCCAGGAAGCCGGGACGTGGCAGCCCCTGGCAATCCGGTCGCGCTGAAAGGCACTGAAGCGCATCGGACGCGCATCTCCGGTCATGATGACGGCCAGCGCTGCCGCCAACGCGATCATTGCGGCTTCTCCAATGCCGGCGCGGGGTCGCGGCCAAAATAGGGGAAGCGCGGCCGCGTCCGCAACAGAATGGCGATAAGGACGGCACGCATCACGGGACCGTCCTCGGTCGTGGCTTCGCCGCCGGCAGAGCGCGCGGTCCGAACGCGCTGGGCCCGCTTAACCAGAATTTTCGGTCGGTGCGCCCCCGCGGTCCGGATTCCATTCGCTGAGCACGTCGTCGAGGCTGGGGCGGAGGCGTTCTTCGAGCGGCGCGCCGGGGGTGCCGAGGAAGAGGAAGCCGGCGATGCGCTCGCCCTCGCGGCCGCCGAGGCCGGCGAGGACTTCGCTCGAATAGGCGGCCCATCCGGTCACCCAGCCGCCGGCGAAGCCCATGGCGTGGGCGGCGAGGAGAAGGGTCATGCAGGCGGCGCCGCAGCTCAACTCCTGCTCCCAGAGGGGGATCTTGGTTTCGGGCACCGGCGACGAGAGGGCGACGACCAGCTCGGGCGCCTGGTGGGCGAAGCGGTGCGCCGCCTCGATCTCGAGCCGCCCGGGCTCCTCCGCCTTGCCGGTGCGGTAGGCGCGCTCGAGCAGCTCGGCGAAGGCGGCGCGATCTTCCTTGCGGATGTGGATAAAGCGCCAGGGCGCGAGCTTGCCGTGGTCCGGGACCCGCGTCGCCAGCGCGAGGATCTCGCGCAGCTGCGCGGCGTCCGGGCCGGGCTCGACGAGGTCGCGGGGGCGACCGGAGCGGCGGGTACGCAGCAAAGCGAGGGTCGAGGAGGTGTCGTTGAACATGAGCAACGGGCGCTAGCAGCCATGAGGGGGCGCAACAATCCGGCTTCACAAGGGCGTTTTCGCCGCTAGGGTGCCGCCGCTGAAACGAGGTTCGCCCGTCACGCGCGAACCCGCCCAGGGGAGAGTGCGCTATGGTCAACGTCGGACCGGAAACCACCACCGAGGGCGAACGCCCGGATGTCAGCCGCACCGATGGTGACACGTGGTTCGGCCATCCGCGCCAGCTCGCCCGTCTCTTCACCACCGAGGCGATGGAGCGGTTCGGCTATTACGGCATGCGGGCCATCCTGGTGTTGTATCTCACGCACCATTTTCTTTTTTCCCAAGGCACGGCGAACGGCCTCTACGGCGCCTTCACCAGCCTTACCTATCTGACACCGCTGATCGGCGGCTTCATCGCCGATCGGTATCTCGGCTCGAAGCGCTCCGTGAAGCTGGGCGCGATCATCATGTGCATCGGCTATTTCATGCTCTGCTTCGGCGGCGAAATGGCGAAGCCCTATGCGACGATCGGCGGGCAGCGCGCGCCGATGGAAATCGTCAAAACCGGCGATTCCGAAAAGCAATATGTCGTCGTCCCCGATGGCCGCCTCGAGATCAAGGGTAACGAGGACAAGTCGGTCAGCCTGCTCAGGGCGGACGGGTCGGAGGCCCGCCGACTCCCCGACGGCCAGTTCAAGAGCGATGCGGAGAGGTCGTCGCTGCTCGTCGCGCTGATGCTGCTGGGCCTGGCCGCGGTCACCGTCGGGAACGGTTTCTTCAAGCCGAACATCTCAACGATCGTCGGCTCTCTCTACGGCCAGGGGGACCGGCGCCGGGACGCCGGCTTCACGATATTCTACATGGGCATCAATCTCGGCTCGATCGCGAGCCAGTTTCTTTGCCCGATTGTCGCGGATGCGTTCGGCTGGTGGGCTGGCTTCCTGATCGCTGCGGGGGGCATGCTCCTCGCTTGGTTCCTGTTTCAGTTCGATGGCGGACGCCTGGCCGGCTACGGGGACCCTCCTGAAAATGCCGGATCCGACCGAACGCTTCTCATCACCCTCGGCGCCATCGTCGCGGTGCCTATTGTCTGGCTGATCTTCAAGAACACGATCGATACCGCCGCCTCGGTTGCCGCGGCCGCCCATTCCGGCGGCGGAGTCCTCGCGGCGCTGGTGGCGTTCCCGTTGCTGACCAAGGTTCTCGGCGTCACCTTCCTGATCGCGGTCATCGGTATTCCCGCGTGGGCGGCCAAGACCGGCACCCGCCAGGAGTTCCAGATGATGACCGTCGCCATCGTGCTCGTGGTGTTCAATGTCGTCTTCTGGATGCTGTTCGAGCAGGCGGGGTCGTCCCTCACCTTGTTCGCGGAGAGCAACACAAACCGCTCCACGATCTTCGGCACCCTGCCGGCGGGCTCAGTCCAGGTCTTCAACCCGGTCTTCGTCGTGGTGCTCGCGCCGGTGTTCAGCGCGATGTGGACGGGTCTTGCCAGACGCGGACTCGAGCCGAGCATCCCCATAAAGTTCGCCGCGGCCCTCATCCTGGTGGGGGCAGGATTCCTGCTCCTGGTGCTCGGCATGAAGACCGCCGGCGCGGACTACAAGGTCGGCATGTTGTGGATCGCGGGCCTCTACCTGCTCCACACCATGGGCGAACTCGCCATCTCACCGGTCGGCCTAAGCATGATCACCAAGCTGTCCATCGCCCGCATCGTCGGTCTCATGATGGGGGTGTGGTTCCTGTCGATCTCCATCGGTCTCAGTCTTGCCGGCGTGGTGGCGCAATATGCCAGCGTTGAAACGGTGGGCGGCCAAGTGGCCAACCCGCGGGTCAGCCTCGAAACCTTCGGTTCCGTCTACTGGACCATTGGATGGATCTCGGTCGGAATCGGGGTTCTCCTCCTCGTCCTCTCGCCGTTGATCAAGAAGTGGATGCACGGTGTCCAGTAAGACCTGGCTGATCCTTCCCGCGCTCGCCGCCCTGCTCGGCTGCGGCGCCTCCACTCCGGCGCCGAGGAGCGCGTCGGCCGCGCCGGCGGCGAAGCCGGTCAGTTACTCCCACGATCCCTATCCCTCGACCTACCGTCCCTATCCCGGAGTGCTGACCGCGATCACCGGCGGCACGGTGTTCGACGGCGAGGGGCAGCGGTTCGACAACGGAATCGTCGTCCTCGCCGACGGCAAGGTGCAAGCGGTGGGCGGCCCCGACACGCCGATCCCCGCCGGCGCGACCCGCGTCGACGCGCGCGGCAAGTGGGTGACTCCGGGCGTGATCGACATCCACTCGCACCTCGGCGATTATCCCTCGCCCGCGGTCGAGGCCCATTCGGACGGCAACGAGGCGACCGGTCCGGTCAAGCCGGACGTGTGGGCCGAGCACAGCGTCTGGCCGCAGGATCCCGGCTTCACCCGGGCGCTCATGAACGGCGGCGTGACGACGCTCGAGATCCTGCCCGGCTCTGCCAACCTGTTCGGCGGCCGCTCGGTCGTGCTCAAGAACGTGCCGGCCCGCACCGTCCAGGGGATGAAGTTCCCGGGCGCGCCCTACGGCCTCAAAATGGCCTGCGGCGAGAATCCCAAGCGCGTCTACGGCAGCCGCAACCAGTCGCCGGCGACCCGGATGGGCAATATCGCGGTCGACCGCGCCACCTGGGCGCGGGCCGCCGAGTATAAGCGCAAGTGGGACAAATATGAGCGCGACGGCGGCGAGATGCCGACGCGCGACATCGGCATGGACACGCTGCGCGGCGTTTTGGCCGGCGAGATCCTCGTCCAGAATCACTGCTACCGCGCCGACGAAATGGCCATCGTCATCGATATGGCCAAGGAGTTCGGCTACCACGTCGCCGCCTTCCACCACGCGGTCGAGGCCTACAAGATCGCCGACCT
>JAXDPL010000039.1:0-5207 GCA_034668385.1 Sphingomonadales bacterium
GATGGAGAGGCAGCTCGCGACGCCGGCCGACGCCCAGCCCGCTCTGGTGCTGCTGCTCCTGTCGGTCAGCCGCTTCGACGCAATCAACGCCGCCTTCGGCCGCGGCACCGGCGATGCGGTGCTGCAGGCGGCGGCGCGGCGGATCGAGCGCTGCGTCGAGGCGGACGGGCGGCGGCGCCTCGTCGCGCGCCTCGCCGGCGCCGAGTTCGCCGTGCTCCTGGCGGCGCCGGCCAGCCTTGCCGAAGGCCGGTTGCTGGCCGGCCAGATCGTCGAATCGCTGGGCCGCCCGTTCATGTCGGGCGACCATGTCGTGACCCTCGGCAGCCGGGTCGGGGTGGCGGCGTCGCAGGCCGGCGACGATAGCGCGGCCTTGCTGCGTCGCGGCAGCGCCGCGCTGGCGGAGGCGAAAGCCGGGGAAGGCGGCCCGGTCCACGTCCTCGACGCCGGTGCGGCGAGCGACAACGCGCTGAGCGACCGGCTCGAAATCGACCTGCGCCGGGCGCTCGACAAGGACGAGATCGAGATATTGTTCCAGCCCCAGGTGGCGGTGGCGACCCGGCGGATCGTCGGCGCCGAGGCGCTCGCCCGCTGGCGGCATCCCGAATATGGCGAGCTCGGGGCCGCCACCCTGTTCGGGGTCGCCGAGCGGTCGGACTATCTCGCCCAGCTCTCCGACCACGTCCAGCGCAAGGCGGTGACCGCCGCCGCCGCCTGGCCCGCCGCGCTCTCGCACCTGCGCCTGTCGGTCAACATCACCGCCGCCGACATCGTCCGCCCCGGCTTCGCGGCCCAGTTCCTGGCCCTGGTCGGCGAGAGCGGCTTCGCGCCGGGGCGGCTCACCGTCGAAGTCACCGAAAGCGGCCTGATCGAGGACCTCGCGGCGGCGGCCGCCCTCCTCGCCAGCCTCCGCCAGGGCGGCCTCAGGGTCGCCATCGACGATTTCGGCACCGGCTATTCGAGCCTCGCCTATTTGAAGGCGCTGCCGCTCGATTATCTCAAGATCGACAAGCGCCTGGTCGAGGATATCGGCGGAAGCGCGCGCGACCAGGTGGTGGTACGAAGCGTCATCGACATGGCGCGTTCCCTGGGGCTCGAGGTGATCGGCGAGGGCGTCGAGAGCGAGGAGCAGCTCTCCCTGCTCGCGCGGGAGGGCTGCACCCTCTACCAGGGCTTCCTCTGCTCGCCGCCGGTCGATGTCGAAGCGCTGGCGGCGCTGGTGGGCTAGCGATGGGTCGCAGCGGCGGCATGGCGCTGCATGGCGGCCCACACCGCGACATCCTCACTCCGTCTCCGACGCCCCTCGGGGCTCATGCCGCCTCCGTCGCGAGGATCCGCGCCAGGCCGCGGCTCAGTTGCACCGCGCCGTTGATCCGGTCGGCCGGCGCGGGCCAGGCGCGCGTGACCACCAGCTTGCTGTCGGGTCGCAGCTTGGCTGTGCCCTTGAGGCGCTGGACGTAGGCGATCAGGCCCTCGAGGTCGGGGAATTGGTCGTTGTGGAAGTGGACGAGCGCGCCCTTGGGGCCGACGTCGAGCTTCGCCACCATCGCCTTGCGGCAGTTCAGCTTGACCTCGATCACCTTCAGCAGGTTGTCGGTCTCGGCCGGAAGCTTGCCGAAGCGGTCGATCAGCTCGGCGGCGAACGGCTCGATCTCCTCGGCTTTCTCGAACTCGTTCATCCGCCGGTAGAGGCCCATTCGGAGGTCGAGATCGGGAACGTAATCGTCCGGGATCATGATCGGCGCGTCGACATTGATCTGCGGCGAGAATTCGTCGGCGGGCTTCAGGTGCCCGCCGCTCTTCGCCTCGAGGATCGCCTCCTCGAGCATCGACTGGTAGAGCTCGAAGCCGACCTCCTTGATGTGCCCCGATTGCTCGTCGCCGAGCAAATTGCCGGCGCCGCGGATGTCGAGGTCGTGGCTGGCGAGCTGGAAGCCGGCGCCGAGGCTTTCGAGGTTGGCGAGCACCTGAAGCCGCTTGTCGGCGGTCTCGGTGATTGTCCGGGTCTCGGGCGTGGTGAAATAGGAATAAGCGCGGGTCTTGGCGCGGCCGACCCGGCCTCTCAATTGGTAGAGCTGGGCGAGGCCGAAGCGGTCGGCGCGGCTGACGATCAAAGTGTTGGCCGAGGGGATGTCGAGCCCGGACTCGACGATCGTCGTCGACAGGAGGACGTCGTACTTGCGATCGTAGAAGGCCGACATCTTCTCCTCGACCTCGGTCGGCGGCATCTGGCCGTGGGCGGTGACGAAGCGCACCTCGGGCACCTCGTCGCGCAGATATTGCTCGAGGTCTGGGAGGTCGGCGATCCGCGGCGCGACGAAATAGGTCTGGCCGCCGCGATAATGCTCGCGCAGCAAGGCCTCGCGGACCACCACCGGGTCCCACGGCATGACGTAGGTGCGGACCGCCAGCCGGTCGACCGGCGGGGTCTGGATCACCGACAGCTCGCGAAGGCCCGACATCGCCATCTGCAGGGTGCGGGGGATCGGCGTGGCGGTGAGGGTGAGGACGTGGACGTCGGCCCTGAGCGCCTTCAGCCTCTCCTTGTGGGTGACCCCGAAGCGCTGCTCCTCGTCGACGATGACGAGGCCGAGGTTCCTGAACTCGACGCTTTTGGCGAGGATGGCGTGGGTGCCGATGACGATGTCGACCTGTCCGGCCTTCAGCCGTTCCCGGGTCTCCTTCGCTTCCCGGGGCGGGACCAGCCGGGAGAGCCGTCCGATCTCGATCGGGAAGCCGCGGAAGCGCTCGACGAAGGTGTTGAAATGCTGGCGGGCGAGCAGGGTCGTCGGGCAGATCAGGGCAACCTGAAGGCCCGCCATGGCGGCGGCGAAGGCCGCCCGCAGCGCCACCTCGGTCTTGCCGAAGCCGACGTCGCCGCAGACCAGCCGGTCCATCGGCTTGCCGGCCTCGAGGTCGGCGAAGACGTCGGCGATGGCGCGGTCCTGGTCCTCGGTCTCCTCGTAGGGGAAGCGGTCGGCGAAGGCGGCGTAGCTGGTGTCGGGCTCGATCACCGCGCCGGGGCGGAGCGCCCGCTCGGCGGCGACCCGGATCAATTCGCCGGCGATCTCGCGGATCCGCTCCTTCATCCGCGACTTGCGGCGCTGCCACGCCTCGCCGCCGAGCCGGTCGAGGACCACCCCGTCGGCGCCCGAGCCGTAGCGCGACAGGATGTCGAGATTCTCGACCGGGATGTAGAGCTTGTCGCCGCCGGCATATTCGAGCGCGACGCAATCGTGAGGGCTCGTGCCGACCGGGATCCGGGTCAGCCCCTCGTAGCGGCCGATGCCGTGGTCGGCGTGGACGACGAGGTCGCCCGGCGTCAGCGTCGCCAGCTCGCTGAGGAAGGCGTCGGCCGATTTCCGCCGCTTGCGCCGCCGGACCAGCCGGTCGCCGAGCATGTCTTGCTCGGTGAGCAAGGCGATTTCCGTGCTGGTGAAGCCGTGGTCGAGCGGGAGGACGGCGAGCGCGACGGCGCCCGTCGCCGCGGCGCCCAGCGCTTCCTGCCAGTTGTCTACTTCCACCGCCTTCTTCAGCCCGTGATCGGCGAGCAGTCCTTTCAGCCGGTCCCTGGCGCCGGCGGAATAGCTCGCCAGCACGACCTTCTTCTTCGCGCGCCGCAGGCCGGCGATATGCTCGACCACCGCTTCGTAGACATTGACGTTCTGCGAGCGCTCCGCGGCGAAGTCCCGGGCCGAATCCACTCCGAAATCGAGGACCGTGGCGCTTTCCGGCTCGTGGAACGGCGTCGCGAGGTGGAGCGGCCGCTGGGCGATCAGCGCTTCCCACTCGTCGCGCGTCAGATAGAGGCTTTCCGGCTCCAGCGGCCGGTACGAGCCGGGATCGGACGACTGGGCCCGCCGGCGATTCTCGTAATAATCGGCGACCGCCTCGAACCTGGCGTCGGCGGCGCCGGCGTCGTGGGCGTCGCGGACGATCAGGTCGTCGGGGGCGAGGTGGTCGAACAGGGTGGCGAGCCGTTCCTCGAACAGCGGCAGCCAATGGTCGATTCCGGCCAGCCGCCGCCCGTCCGAGACAGCCTGGTAGAGCGGGTCGCCGGTCGCGGTGGCGCCGAACTTCTCGCGGTAGCGGGCGCGGAAGCGCTTGACGCTTTCCTCGTCGAGCAACGTCTCGGACGCCGGGAGCAAAGTGAAGCCGGCCTCGGACCGGCCGGTGGTGCGCTGGGTGCCGGGATCGAAGCGGCGGACGCTCTCGATCTCGTCGCCGAAGAAGTCGAGCCTCAGCCCTTCGCTCTCGCCCGACGGGAAGAGGTCGACGATGCCGCCCCGCACCGCGAACTCGCCGGCGTCGGCGACCGCGTCGGTGCGCTGGTAGCCGTTGGCGAGCAGCAAGGCGGTCAGCCGTTCGAGGTCGATCCGCTCGCCGGGCGCGAGCCGGGCGACGAGCTGGCGGATGCGGAACGGCGTGAGGGTGCGCTGGGTCGCGGCGTTGACCGTCGTGACCAGCAGCTGCGGCTTGTCCGCCTTGCGCTGGAGCGCGTGGAGCGTCGCCAGCCGCTCGGCGGTCGAACGCAGCGAGGGCGACGAACGGTCGTAGGGCAGGCAGTCCCAGGCCGGGAAGGCGAGCACGTCGAGCTCGGGCGCGAAATAGGCCGCGGCGTCGGCGAGCGCCCGCATCGCCGCCTCGTCGGGCGCGATGAAAACGGCCCGGCCTTTCGCCGCGCGCGCGAGGTCGGCCGCCAGCCAGGGCAGGAACCCGGCCGGCGCTCCGGCCAGCGTCATCGGCGACTTGGCCGAAAGGATTTTAGGGATGTCAGTCACTTATTCGGGATGCTTGATATAGTTGACGGCCTGGAGGCGGCGCATGAGCGGACCTTCGAAGCGCTCGGGCGGCGCCGCGGTTCCGATCGCCCAGGCCATGATGTCGACGTCCTGCTCCTCGAGCAGGGCCTCGAACCATAAGAGCTCCGGCTCGCCCCACGCCTCGGCCGCGGCATCGAAGAACCCGCCGATCAGCAGGTCCGCCTCGCGCGTGCCGCGGTGCCAGGCGCGGAAGCGCAGGCGCTTCATTCGGGCGTCGCGGTCCAGGGGAAGCTCCATGCGCAAAAGGCCGCTCTGCGGATATGCAGGCGGCTTCGTTGGGGCTCATCTAGGGCCGTTGCCCCGGGAATTGAAGGCTGATCTCCCCTCCCTGCGTGCAGGGAGGGGGATTCCCTTCAGCCGCGCATCGCGCGCGGGCTCTTGCCGGTC
>JAXDPL010000040.1:0-6460 GCA_034668385.1 Sphingomonadales bacterium
TGCTACATGGTGTCGCTGCGCGTCGCCACCGAGCGGGCCGACCTCGCCCGGGTCGAGGGCCAGATCCTCGCTGCCAGGGGCGAGATCCGCTCGCTCCAGACCGAGCTCGGCACGCGCGGCCGGATGACCCAGCTAGAGGACTGGAACTCGAACGTGCTCGCCCTTTCGGCGCCGAACTCGGCGCAGTTCGTCCGCGACCAGGTGACTCTCGCCCGGCTCGAGCGGCATGAGCCTACCGTCGCCGAGCAGAGCGCCGAGGTCCGCATGGCCTCGGCCGAGACCGGCGCGGCCGCCGCTCCGGCCGACCCGGACGTCGCCGCGCCGCCCGCCGCGCCGAAGCCGGCTCCGCGGGTCGTGACCGCCGTCGCCGCCGCCGCGCCGCCGCCGGCGCCGACCCTCGTCCACCAGGCGAGCTACACCCCCGCGACCTCCGCCAGGCTCAAGCCCGCCGCCGCGCCCGCGACCTCGCCGGAGAAGAAGCCGGCGAAACCCGCGACGGTCGCCGCCGCGAAGCCGGCCAAGCCGGAGCCCGCGACGGCGGCGAAGCCGGCAAAGCCGACAAAGCCGACACCGATGCGTGTCGCGACGCTCGCCAGGCCGGACAAGCCCGCTCCGGCTCCCGCGAAGGCGAAGCCGATCAAGGCCGCCGCCGCCTCCCCCGTGCCCACCAAGGCTTCCCCCCGCACCGCTTCGGCCGTGCCGCCGGCGCGCGCCGGCAAGGGCGGCGGGAGCAGCGGCCGGTAATGGTCGCCATCGCCGTCAACCCGCCGCGTCTCGGCGACGCCGGCAACCGCCAGGATGGGCTGTCGCTCACCTATTACCGGCTGATGCTGGTGATGCTGGTCTTCGCCGGCGTGACCCTGCTGATCGCGACCCGTTTGCTCTATCTCCAGGTCTTTACCGACCGTTCGGGCGCCGCGCCGCTGGCCAACGGCCTGATGCCGGCCCGGGCCGACATCACCGACCGCAACGGCCTTCCGCTCGCCCGCACGATCGACGCCTGGACGATCGCCATCCATCCCAACCGCCTGCTCGGCAATCCCGACGAGCTCGCGGCGAAGCTCGCCCAGCTGATGCCGGAACGGACCGCGGACCAATTTCGCGCGATCCTCAAATCGGGGAAGAGCTTCGCCTTCCTCTCGCGCCGCGCGGTGCCCGACCTGGTGGCGGCGGTGAACGCGCTCGGCGAGCCGGCGATCGAGTTCATGCGCGAGCCCGAGCGGCTCTACCCGCAGACCGGCCTCGCCGCCCACGTGCTCGGCTTCACCGACTCGACCGGGCACGGAGTCGCCGGCATGGAGCGGGTGCTCGACGACCGGCTCACCAACCCGGTCACGCGCGGCACGCCGGTCGCCCTTTCGATCGACACGCGGGTGCAGGCGGCGCTGGAGAGCGAGCTCGGCGCCGCGATGGCCAAGTTCAGCGCGATCGGCGCGGCCGGCATCGTCCTCGACATCAAGACCGGCGAGGTGCTCGCCATGACCTCGCTGCCGCAGGTCAACCCGAACGCGCCGGGCCGCGGGCTGGAGCAGGCCGGATTCAACCGGGCAACGCTCGGAGTCTACGAGCTCGGCTCGACCTTCAAGCCGTTCACCGTCGCGATGGCGATGGATTCCGGCATCATCAAGAGCTTCGGCCAGATGTACAATTGCCCCCGCGCCCTGGTCGTCGGCGGCGGCTTCACGATCACCGACACCCATCCGTTCGGCCGTGCCTGCTCGGTCGCCGAGATCATGAAGGAAAGCTCGAACATCGGCACCGCCCAGATCGCCGCGCAGGTCGGCTCGGCGACCCAGCAGAAATTCCTCAGGGCGATGGGCTTCATGGAGCCGGTGTCGATCGAGCTGAACGAGCGCGGCCGCACCCTCACGCCCGGCGCCAATTGGGGCGACATCGCGACGATGACGGTCGGCTACGGCCACGGCATTGCCGTCACTCCGCTCCACCTCGCGATCGGCTATGCGACCCTGTTCAACGGCGGCATCTGGCGGCCGGCGACCCTCCTCAAGACCGGCAAGGACCATCCCGTCCCCGCCGGCCACCGGGTCTTCACCGAGGAGACCTCGTACCGGATGCGGGCGCTGCTCCGACTCGTCGTCCTCGACGGCACCGGCAAGAAGGCCGAGGCGCCCGGCTACCGGGTCGGCGGCAAGACCGGCACGGCCGAGAAGATCGTCGGCGGCCATTATACCGGCCAGGCGGTGGTCACCACCTTCGCCGGGGTGTTCCCGATGGACGAGCCCCGCTATGTGGTCGTCGCCATGCTGGACGATCCCAAGGCGACCTCCGACACCTACGGCTTCCACACCGCCGGCTGGAACGTGGCGCCGGTCGTGTCGCGGGTGGTGAGCCGCACCGGCGCCCTGCTCGGAGTCTCGCCCGATTCGAGCCGCGAGGCGAATCTCGCCGAGGTCCTGCCCTACATCCAGCGCGAAGCGGCGCATTGATCCGATGCGCCTGCGGGAGCTCGCAGGTGTGGAATCCGATTCCCGGGTGACCGGCTTCGCCATCGATCACCGCAAGGTGGCGCCCGGCACGGTGTTCGGCGCCTTCCGCGGCACGGTCTTCAATGGCGAGGACTTCATTCCCGACGCGGTCGGCGCTGGGGCCGTGGCGGTGGTGACCCGGCCGGACGTGCCGGTCGAGGGGGCCGCGCGGATCGCCGCCGACGAGCCGCGCCGCGCCTTCGCCAGCCTCGCCGCGAAGTTCTTCGCGCCCTTCCCCGGCACCGTCGTCGCCGTCACCGGCACCAACGGCAAGACGTCGAGCGTCGAGCTCACCCGCCAGCTCTGGCGGATGGCGGGGCACGTCTCCGCCTCGATCGGGACCCTCGGAGTGACCACCGCCGACGACCAGGTGACGACCGGCCTGACCACGCCGGACATCGTCACCTTCCTCTCCAACATGGCCGGCCTGGCGCGCGAAGGGGTGACCCACGCGGCGTTCGAGGCGTCCAGCCACGGCCTGGCGCAATACCGGACCGAAGGGCTGCCGGTCGAGGCGGCGGCCTTCACCAATTTCAGCCGCGACCATCTCGATTATCACGGCGACATGCACTCCTATTTCGAGGCGAAGATGCGGCTCTTCTCGGAGGTCGTCGCCGCGGACGGCACGGCCGTCCTCTGGATGGACGATCCGAAGTCCGACGAGGTTCTGCGCCGTGCCGAGGCGCGCGGCCTGAAGCGGATCACCGTCGGCCGCCGGGGCGAGACTCTGAAGCTGGTCGGCCGTGAACCCACCCAGCTGGGTCAGCGCCTGACGATCGAGGCGGCGGGGAAGACGCACGCGATCCACCTGCCGCTGATCGGCGCCTACCAGGCCGCCAACGCTCTGACCGCCGCCGGCCTGGTCGTCGCCACCGGCGGCGATCTGCTGACCACGCTCGGCCACCTCGCGCGGGTGCAGCCGGTGCGCGGGCGGCTCGAGCGGGCGGTGATCACCCGCGCCGGTGCGCCGGTCTATGTCGATTATGCCCATACGCCGGACGCGATCGAGGCGGCGGCCGAGGCGCTCCGTCCGCACGCCAGGGCCCGGCTGATCATCGTGTTCGGCGCCGGCGGCGACCGCGACGTCGGCAAGCGCTCGGAGATGGGCGCGGTCGCCGCCCGGCTCGGCGACCTCGTCATCGTCACCGACGACAATCCGAGGAGCGAGGACCCGAAAGCGATCCGGGCGGCCATCCTCGAGGGCGCCCCGGGGGCCCGCGAAGTCCCGGGTCGACGCGAGGCGATCGCCGCCGCGATCGCCGAGGCCGGTCCCGACGACATCGTGCTTCTCGCCGGCAAGGGCCACGAGCAGGGCCAGATCGTCGGCGACCAGGTGCTTCCGTTCGACGACGTCCAGGTGGCGAGGGAGTGCGCGGCGTGAGAAATCGGGGACAGCTACCGATTTCGAGGTGGACAGGGTCGCTGCGCACGGTGCCGCGCGGCGAAATCGGTAGCTGTCCCCGATTTCGGGAAATGCGTAGCTGTCACCGATTTACGGGAAGGGCGGGGCTTTCATGACCCCGCTCTGGACCTCCGACGAGATCGCGGCCGCGACGGGCGGCGTCGCTTCGGCTCCGTTCGACCTCTCCGGAGTCGCCTTCGATTCGCGGGAGGTCGAGCCCGGGCATCTGTTCGTCGCGATGAAAGGGGAGGCGACCGACGGGCATCGTTTCGTCGCCCAGGCCTTCGAACGCGGCGCGGCCGGGGCGGTGGTGAGCGAGGCGGTCGACGGCCCTCACGTGCGCGTCGCCGACACGGCGGAGGCGCTGAACGCGCTCGGCGCTGCCTCCCGCGCCCGCACCGGGGCCCGAATCTGCGGAGTTACCGGTTCGGTCGGCAAGACCGGCACCAAGGAGGCGCTCTACGCCGCGCTTGATCGGGCCGCGCCGGGGCGGGCGCACCGTTCGGTGAAGAGCTACAACAATCATACCGGCGTGCCGCTCTCGCTGGCCCGGATGCCGCGCGAGACGCGGTTCGGCGTGTTCGAAATGGGCATGAACCACGCCGGCGAGCTTGCGCGGCTGACCCGCCTCGTTCGGCCGAACGTCGCCATCGTCACCGCCATCGCCCCGGCCCACCGCGAATTCTTCGCCAGCGAGGCGGAGATTGCCGGCGCCAAGGCGGAGATTTTCCAGGGACTGGAGCCGGACGGAGCCGCGATCGTGCCGTTCGACAGCCCGCACCGGGATCGCCTTCTCGCCGGAGCGCGGAATCACGCCGGGCGGATCGTCACCTTCGGCCTCGGCGACGGCGCCGACGTCCGCGCCAGGGACGTGGTGGCGGCGCCGAGCGGCGGATCTTTGGTCACCGCGCTCCTGCCCGAGGCGGAGCTCACCTTCACCATCTCCCAGCCGGGCGAGCATTGGGTGTCGAACGCACTGGCGGTGCTCGCCGCGGTCGAGGCGATGGGCGGCGACCTCGCGCAGGCCGGGCTGGCGCTCGCCGATCTGCCCGGCCTCAAGGGCCGCGGCGAGCGCCACCGCATCCGCCTGGCCGGCGGCGGCGAGGCCCTGCTGATCGACGAGAGCTACAACGCCAACCCGGCCTCGATGGCGGCGACCCTGAAGACCTTCGGCGCCCTGAAGCCGGCCGGCCGGCGCGTCGCCGTGCTCGGCGCGATGCGGGAACTGGGCGCCGGCTCGGAGGGCTTCCACGCCGCCCTCGCCGGGCCGGTCGAGGCCGCCTGTGTCGATTATGCCATCCTGGTCGGCGAAGAGATGGGAGCGCTTGCGAAAGCGCTTGGCCAAAAGGTCGAAATGACGCATGCCCAAAGCGCGTCGGACGCGACCGAGGCGCTCGAGCGCGAGCTCCGCGACGGCGACGCGATACTCGTCAAGGGTTCGAATTCGATCGGCTTGGCCGCCCTCGTCGAGGCGCTGACGGGCGGAACTTCAACCCGACTCGGGACAGGGAAAAGCTGATGTTCCTGTGGATTGCCGAGCAGCTGGGTTTTCCGGGGCTTTTGAACCTGTTCCGCTACATCACCTTCCGCGCGGGCGCGGCGACGGCGACGGCTTTGTTCCTCGGCCTCCTGATCGGGCCGAAGTTCATCGGCTGGCTGAGGGTTCGCCAGGGCAAGGGCCAGCCGATCCGGGTCGACGGCCCGCAGACCCACCTCGCCAAGCGCGGCACGCCGACCATGGGCGGGCTGATGATCCTGACCTCGCTGGTGGTTGCGATGCTGCTGTGGATGAACTTCGCCAACCGCTACCTCTGGGCCTGCCTGTTCATCACCGTCGGCTTCGGGCTGATCGGCTTCCTCGACGATTACGACAAGGTCACCAAGCGCAGCCACAAGGGCGTCTCGGCGCGGATGCGGCTGCTCGCCGAATTCCTGGTGGCGGGGATCGGCTGCACGATCATCACCTGGGGGGCCGGGACCCAGCTCTACATCCCCTTCTACAAGGGCCCGGTCGTCGACCTGTGGATCTTCTACCCCTTCTTCGCCGCCTTCGTGGTGGTGGCGTTCGGCAATGCGGTCAATCTGACCGACGGGCTGGACGGCCTCGCCTCGATGCCGGTGATCATCGCCGCCCTGGCCTTCCTGCTCATCTCCTACCTGGTCGGCAACGCCAAGTTCGCCACCTATCTCGGTATCCCGCACGTCGCCGGGGTCGGCGAGCTGACCGTGCTCTGCTCGGCGATCGTCGGAGCCGGCCTCGCCTTCCTCTGGTTCAACGCGCCGCCCGCCGCCGTCTTCATGGGCGACACCGGCAGCCTCGCGCTCGGCGGGGCGCTCGGAGCGATCGCGGTGGCGACCCAGCACGAGATCGTCCTCGGCATCATCGGCGGGCTGTTCGTGGTCGAGGCGATGAGCGTCATCATCCAGGTCTTCTTCTACAAGCGCACCGGCAAGCGCGTGTTCAAGATGGCGCCGATCCACCACCATTTCGAGCAGATGGGCTGGTCCGAGCCGACCGTCGTCATCCGCTTCTGGATCATCGCCTTCGTGCTGGCCCTGGCCGGCCTTTCGA
>JAXDPL010000041.1:0-4804 GCA_034668385.1 Sphingomonadales bacterium
CGAGGTCGGCCACGCGCTCGGCTTCGCCCACAATTTCGCCGGAAGCACGCAGGGCCGTACTTCGGTGATGGACTATCCGGCGCCGCGCATCCGCCTCTCCGGCGGAGCGCCGGACCTGTCCGACGCCTACGGGACCGGCGTCGGCCAATGGGACGCGTTCCTGGTCGGCTGGAATTATGCGGCGAGCGACTCGGAGGCGCAGGCGCGGATGGCCGCGGCTCTTGCCGCGGGCCTGCGCTTCGTCGCCGACGACGATGCGCGGCCGGCGGAGTCGGCCCATCCGCTCGGCAGCCTGTGGGACGATGCCGCCGACCCGGTCGCCGAGCTCGACCGGATGATGCAGGTGCGCGCCGCCGCCATCGCCCGCTTCGGGCCCGAGGCGCTTCCGGCGGGCGAGCCGCTCGCCGACCTTCGCCGCGCGTTCGTTCCCGTATGGCTGATCCACCGCTACCAAGTGGAGGCGGCGGCCAAGATGCTGGGCGGGGTCGATTTCACCTACGGGGTCAGCGGCACGGGGAGGGAGGAGGCGAAAGCGGTGCCCGCCGCGGCGCAGCGCCGGGCGCTGGACGCCCTGCTCGCGACCCTGAAGCCGGCCGCGCTCGCCGTCCCGCCGGCGCTGCTGCCCCGCCTCTCGGCCGGCTGGTCCGGCGAGGGCGACCGCCAGCAGCAGATCGAGATCTTCCCGACCGCGGGCGGACCGGTCTTCGACCCGCTCGCCGCGACCGAGCTCGGCGCCGCCGTCACCCTGACCGACCTGCTCGCCCCCGCGCGGCTCGACCGGCTCGAGATCCAGAACCAGGCCGATCCCGGCTCGCCCGGCGCGGGAGAGGTGGTCGACCGCCTGCTCGCCCAGGTGACCGGATTCGCCGGCCTTGGCCCGTCGCAGGCGGCGGTGCAGCGGCGAATCGCGACGACGACGATCCTGGCGCTCGCCCGGGTGCAGCGCGACCCGGCGCTGTCGCCGACTCTGGCGCTGGCGTTGTCGGAGCGGCTGGCGCGGCTCGGCCGCCAGCTCGCCGCCGCGCCGGGGACCGGCACTCAGGCGGACTGGAGCCGCGGCCTCGCCGGGCTGCTCGCCGACCGCGAGGCGCTCGACAAGGCCGTCGCCGACCCCCGCCGCCTGCCCCGAATCCCGCCCGGAATGCCGATCGGCGAAGAGGATTGAGCGATCTCTAGCGGCGAATGCGGATCGGAGCCGTGCAGACGGAATAAGCCTTATCGTAGGGCTTGCCGAAGCAGCGGATCAGCCCGTCGACGACGTTGAGGTTCATCGGCCACGCGATCGGGACGGGACGCCCCTGGGAGTCGTGCGGCGCCCAGTCCGCCGGCTTCGGCCGCGCCGCCAGCCGTGCGCGCGCCGCGCTCAGGGCCTCGCGATCGTGACGGAGAAAGGCGATCGTCGCGTCGACATAATCGTTCCAGCCATTGGCATCGCTCGGCTCCCGGGAGCGCTCGAACAGGGCGATGGCGCGGCCGGTCTGGCCGTGGAGGGCGCGAAGCTGGCCCTCGTGCCAGCGCAGGATCGGGCCGGCGGCCGGATGGGCGCGGCGATAGGCCGCTATCAGATCCGCAGCCGCCCCGCGGCATCTCGCCCTGGCCGCCAGCGGACGCCAGCCGCCCTCGAGATCCTGGTCGAAGGCGCGCTCGGGCAGCGCCAGCATGGCGGCGCGGTCGACGTCACAAGCGCCGCGGACCGTTCCCGGAGGGTCGCTCGCGGCGAGCAGGAGCGAAAGCAGCATGGTGCCTTATCCCGAGCGCCCGGCCGCGACGCAAGGCGCCGGATCAGGCCGGCGATTCGTCGACGATCCACTCCCGGAACGCGCGCATCGCCGGCGTTTCGGCGCGGGAGTGGAGGCGGGTCAGCCAATAGCCGCCGGCGCGGAGCTCGGCCTCGAACGGGCGGGCCAGAATTTCCGTCGCCAGCTCGCGCGTGAACATCGCCGCGGGTAGGAGGGCGACTCCCGCTCCGGCGGCTGCGGCGGCGGCCATGACCGGCGAGGAATCGAAGACGGGCCCGCGGATCCGGGGCGCCGGGCAGCCGGCCGAGGCGAACCACAGCGGCCACTCGTCGGCGCGGTAGGAGCGCAGCAGGGTCTCGCGGGCGAGGTCGGCGGGCCCCTCCAGCCGGGCGGCGACGGCGGGGGCGCACAGCGGGGTGAGCGGGGCTTCGATCAAAGCCGTCGCCTCGCAGCCGTGCCAGGCGCCGGCGCCGAAGCGGATGGCGAAGTCGAGCCCCTCGCCGGCGAGGTCGACCCGGTTGTTGTTGGTAAGCAGCCGCAAATCCACTTCCGGGTGGAGGCGGGCGAAATCGGTGAGGCGCGGAAGCAGCCAGCCGATCGCGAAGGTTCCGACCACGCCGATCGTCAGCACCTCGCGGAAGCGGCCGTCGGCGAAGCGCTCGAGCGTTCCGCCGATCCGCTCGAACGCCTCGGAGAGCACCGGAACCAGCGCGGCGCCCTCGTCGGTCAGGGCGAGGCCGCGCGGCAGGCGGCGGAACAGGGTCACTCCGAGACGTGCCTCCAGCCCCTTGATCTGGTGGCTGATCGCCGCCTGGCTGACGAACAGTTCGAGGCCGGCTCGGGTGAAGCTCAGATGCCGGGCCGAGGCCTCGAAGGCGCGGAGGGCATTGAGGGGGAGGTGGGGGCGCATGCCGGCCATCCATTAGATTTGCTTATGTCAGACGCGACGTAACATCGTTTGCACACCGGTCGCCAGCCTTTCAGTCTTCGCGCCGAAAGGGAGGCTGGCGATGATCGAGAGACGGCAATTCCTGATCGGCGCGGGCGGGGTCGGGCTGCTCGCGGCGGCTCCGGGCCTGGCGCCCGCGCAGAAGGGTTTGGGAGGGAAACGGCTCCACGACGCGGTCGCGGCGCTGGAGCGGCGGAGCGGCGGGCGGCTCGGCGTGGCGGTGGTCGACACGGGCTCGCGAAAGGCCTTCTCCTATCGCGGCGACGAGCGCTTCCCGCTCTGCAGCACATTCAAATTTCTATTGGCGGCCGACCTGCTCGCCCGGGCCGAGCGCGGCGCGCTGGACCTCGACCGGCGCCTGCCGATCACGGCGACGCACCTTCCCAATTCCGATTTCGTGAAGGGCCGGGTCGGCCGCGACGCGAGCCTGAGCGAGCTCGCCCACGCCATCATCGAGATCAGCGACAACGACGCCGCCAACCTCCTCCTCGCGGAAATCGGCGGCCCCGCCGCCGTCACCCGCTTCGCGCGCGCGATCGGCGACGGCGTGACCCGGGTCGACCGGATGGAGCCCGTCAGCGACGCCCCGTCCGACGTCAGCGACACGACCAGCCCGGCCGCGATGGCCGCGGATTTCGAGAGGATCGTTCTCGGCGGCGTGCTCCGCCCCGCCTCGCGCGCGACGCTCACCAATTGGCTGGTCGCCTCTCAGACCGGCCCGCGCCGCCTGAGGGCCGGACTGCCCTCCGCATGGCGGCTCGCCCACAAGACCGGAACGGGCATGCACGGCACGAGCAATGACGGCGGCGTGATCTGGCCGCCGCATCGGCCGCCGCTGGTCGCCGCTGTCTACCTGACCGGCTCGCCGCTGAGCGAAAGCGGCCGCGATCGGATCATCGCCGGAGCCGCGCGAGCCGTCGCGGCGGCGTTTAGTGACAGTCACTAGGGACTGTCACTCCAGCTGAAGCCTCAACGCGACTTCGTTCATGAAGCGGGCGTCGTCGCCTTTGGCGAGCCATTCGGCTTCGGCGGCGATGGCGCCCAAAGTGTCGGCGAGGCGGTCGGTCTCGGCCTTGGCGTAATTGCCGAGGACATGGCCGGTCACCCGGTCCTTGTGGCCGGGATGGCCGATGCCGATGCGCACGCGGCGGAATTCGTTGCCGATATGGGCTTCGGTCGAGCGGAGGCCGTTATGGCCGGCGGTGCCGCCGCCGACCTTCACCTTGACCTTGAACGGGGCGAGATCGAGCTCGTCGTGGAATACGGTGACGTCGCCCGTGTCGCGCTTGAAGAAGTCCATCGCCGCGCGGATCGAGCGGCCGCTGTCGTTCATGAACACGGCCGGCTTCAGCAGCAGGATCCGGGTCGCGCCGATCCGGCCCTGCTGAGCCCAGCCCTGGAACGCCTTCTTCGGCGGCTCGAAGTCGTGGGTCGCGGCGATGGCGTCGACGGCCATGAAGCCGACATTGTGCCGGTGCATCGCGTAGCGCGCGCCCGGATTGCCGAGGCCGACCCAGATCTGCACGGGCTCGAAATCCCAATGGGTTGCGGCCTCCCCCGTCTGGCCCAGAACCTCAACGCCCTTGGCGCCGAACAGGCCCGCGAACCAGCGGAGGAGGCCCATGGCCGTCTTACTCGGCTTCGGCCTCGCCGTCCGGCTCTTCGCCGACCAGGGGCACCTCGGCCGCTTCGGGCTCGGCCGTCTCTGCGGCGGCGGCGTCCTCCGCCTCCATCTTGAGGCCGGACGGCGGGACGATGGTGGCGATGGTGAAGTCGCGGTCGGTGATCGCGCTCTCGGTGCCCTTGGGCAGGGTGACCGCCGAGATGTGCAGGGAATCGCCGATGTCGAGGCCGGCGAGGCTGACCTCGACCTCGTCCGGAATCTCGGCGGCGTCGCAGGTGAGCTCGAGATCGTGGCGGACGGCGTTGAGGACTCCGCCGCGCTTGAGGCCGCGCGACTGCTCCTCGCCGACGAAGCGGAT
Organism: Sphingomonadales bacterium; assembly: GCA_034668385.1. Taxonomy (GTDB): domain Bacteria; phylum Pseudomonadota; class Alphaproteobacteria; order Sphingomonadales; family Sphingomonadaceae; genus Allosphingosinicella. The sequence goes on from JAXDPL010000041.1 coordinate 4,671, forward strand.
CGGGACGGCGACCGTCACCTTGGCGTGCTCGGAGATGCGCAGGAAATCGACATGCAGCGGCCGGTCGGTGACCGGGTGGAACTGGACGTCCTTGGGAAGGGTGCGGGTGGCGCCGCCGGCGACGTCGATCATCA
>JAXDPL010000042.1:0-2658 GCA_034668385.1 Sphingomonadales bacterium
TTATTGATGATGTGCGTCAGCTATCCGGGGAAATGCGGGCTGGCCTGCGGCACGCCCGTAGCGGGGAACGCCTACGGGACGGGCTTCGGGTGGTGATCGCCGGTGCGCCTAACGCTGGAAAGTCCACTCTTCTCAACGCGCTAGCGCGACGGGACGTGGCGATTGTCTCGGAATATCCAGGCACCACGCGCGACGCGCTCGAGGTGCATCTTGATCTGGGCGGCTTTCCGATTGTGGCCACCGATACGGCGGGCCTGCGGGAATCGGAGGATCCGATCGAGCAGATTGGGGTTGAGCGGGCTCTGGCGCGCGCGGTCGACGCCGACCTCGTCCTTTGGCTGATGGAGCCGAATTCGCAGAAGAGCCTGCCGCCTTCTCTGCGGAGTGAGACCCACGTGTGGATGATCGCGACGAAGTGCGATATGCAGTCACCGACAACGGCGGGCGCGAAGCTCGCGGTCTCGGCGCTCACCGGCGCCGGCCTGAAGAGGCTGGAGCAGGAACTGGAGCGCTTCGCACGCGACCGGCTCGAGATCGGAGGCGAGGTCCCCGCGCTGACGCGAGAACGCCATCGCCAGGCGCTTGCGGCCGCCGTCGAGGCCCTCGATCGAATTCAGGCGGAGCCCGATCTACCCTGTGAAGTCGTGGCGGAGGAAGTAAGGCTGGCGCAGCATGCGGTCGGGCGTATTGCCGGACGTGTAGATGTTGAAGATGTGCTGGGCGAAGTTTTCGGCCGGTTCTGCATTGGGAAGTGAATGTTTCACGTGAAACACCCTGCATTCGACGTGATCGTGGTCGGTGGCGGCCATGCCGGCTGCGAGGCCGCGGCCGCAGCGGCGCGGATGGGCGCGAACACAGCGCTAGTCACGCAGTCGCTCGCCACGATCGGCGCGATGTCCTGCAATCCGGCGATAGGGGGCCTCGGCAAAGGCCATCTCGTCCGTGAGATCGACGCGCTGGACGGAGTGATGGGCCGGCTCGCCGACAAGGCCGGCATTCACTTCCGCCTGCTCAACCGGTCCAAGGGTCCTGCTGTGCGGGGGCCCCGCGCGCAGATCGATCGGGCGCAATACCGCGCGGCAATGCAGGCCGAGCTGCGGGCAACGCTGAACTTGACGCTGATCGAAGGCAGCGTCGAAGACCTCGAACTCTCGGGGGAGGCAGTTTGCGCGGTGACTCTCGCCACGGGCAAGCGGATCGCGTGTCGGGCGGTCGTCCTCACCACGGGCACGTTCCTGAACGGCATCATCCACATCGGCGCGGAGCGCGTCCCTGCCGGGCGCGTCGGAGAGCCGCCTTCGGTCGGCCTTGCGGCGACTCTCGCACGCGCCGGTCTGCGGCTCGGCCGCCTCAAAACAGGTACCCCCCCGCGGCTTGATGGCACCACCATCGACTGGGCCGTCCTGGAGCGCCAGCCCGGCGATGCAGAGCCGGAGGCTTTTTCCGCCCTCACCCCGCGCATCACTCAGGAACAGGTCGACTGCCACATCACCCGAACCACCGCGGAAACCCACGATGTGATCCGGCGCAATCTCGATGCGGCCCCGATCTTTTCCGGCGCGATCAAAGGGCGGGGGCCGCGCTACTGTCCCTCGATCGAGGACAAGGTGGTGCGCTTTGGCGAACGCGACTCGCACCAGATTTTCCTCGAGCCCGAGGGCCTCGACGACGACACGGTTTATCCGAACGGCATTTCCACCTCGCTTCCGGCAGCTGTCCAAGCGGAACTCGTGCGCACCATCCCCGGCCTGGAGCGGGCGGTCATCCGCCGTCCGGGCTACGCGATCGAGTATGACTATGTCGACCCGCGCGAGCTCGTCGCCACGCTGGAGGCGAAAGCAATCGGCGGCTTGTTCTTAGCCGGGCAGATCAACGGCACGACGGGCTATGAAGAGGCGGCGGCACAGGGGCTCGTCGCCGGGCTAAACGCCGCGCGTCGCGCCGGAGGCGGCGAAAAGGTTATCTTCGACCGGGCCGAAGCGTATCTCGGCGTCATGATCGATGACCTGACCACCCGGGGGGTGACCGAGCCCTACCGGATGTTCACCTCGCGCGCCGAGTACCGGCTGACGCTGCGCTCCGACAATGCCGACCAGCGACTGACCGGGCGTGGAATCGACATCGGCTGCGTGGGTAACGAGCGGGCAGCGCTCCATCGAACGAAGGCAGCGAAGCTGCGCGAGGCGCGCCAGCGACTCGAAGCGCTGACGATTACGCCAAGCGAAGCCGACCGGCACGGACTTGAGCTGAACAAAGACGGCGTCCGACGCTCGGCCTTCGCCCTACTGTCACGGTGGGAGATTTCGTGGGCCGATGTTGTCCGCCTCTGGCCGGACCTGAATAGTATCGGGGCGGCGATTGCAGCCCAGGTTGAGGTGGATGCGAAATATGCCGTATACCTGGAGCGCCAAATGGCCGATGTAGCCGCGTTCCGCCGTGACGAGGCGCTGCTGCTCCCGGACGATCTCGACTATGCCGGCCTGCCCGGCCTCTCGAACGAAGTGAAAGCCCGGCTCGCGGAGGCGCGCCCGCGCTCACTAGGGCAGACCGCGCGTCTCGAAGGAATCACCCCGGCGGCGTTGACGATTTTGGCTTCGCAGGTCCGCAAGGGCCGCCGTGTTGCCGCGGCAGAGTGATGCTGCTGCCGGGGTTCTCGCC
>JAXDPL010000043.1:0-14421 GCA_034668385.1 Sphingomonadales bacterium
TTCAAGTTGGGATGCCGCCCGAGGGGGTTGCGACGTTACTGCATCAGCTCCACCGCCATCGCCGTGGCCTCCCCGCCGCCGATGCACAGGGTGGCGACTCCGCGTTTGCCGCCGGTCGTTTCCAACGCGCTGAGCAGGGTGCAGAGGATGCGGGCGCCCGACGCGCCGATCGGGTGGCCCAAGGCGGTGGCGCCGCCGTGGACGTTCAGCTTGTCGCGGGGGATGCCCAAGTCGCGCATCGCGATCATCGCGACGCAGGCGAAGGCTTCGTTGACCTCCCAGAGGTCGACCTCGTCGGCCGACCAGCCGGCTTTCTCGAGCAGCTTGCGGACGGCCGGGACGGGCGCGGTGGTGAACAGGTTGGGCGCCTGGGCGTGGGCGGCGTGGGCGACGATCCGCGCGACGGGCTTCTTGCCGAGCTTGTCGGCGACCGACTGGCGGGCGATCACCAGGGCGGCGGCGCCGTCGGAGATGGACGAGGCGTTGGCGGCGGTGATCGTTCCGTCCTTCGCGAAGGCCGGCTTGAGGCCGGCGATCTTCTCCGGATTGGCCTTGCCGGGCTGCTCGTCGACGTCGACATTGACCTCGCCCTTGCGGGTCGTGACGCTGACCGGGACGACCTCGCGGTCGAAGGCCCCCGAGCGGATCGCCTCGTTGGCGCGGCGCAGGCTCTCGATCGCATATTCGTCCTGGGCGTCGCGGGTGAACTGGTAGTCGCGCGCGGCTTCCTCGGCGAACGTGCCCATCGCCCGGCCGGCATCGTAGGCGTCCTCGAGGCCGTCGAGCATCATATGGTCGTAGACCGTATCGTGGCCGATGCGGGCGCCCGACCGGTGCTTCTTCATGAGGTAGGGGGAGTTGGACATCGACTCCATGCCGCCGGCGACGATCAGGTCGGCCGACCGACAAGCGATCATGTCGTGGGCGAACATCGCCGCCTGCATGCCCGAGCCGCAGACCTTGTTGACCGTCGTCGCCTCGACCGAGCGGGGGAGGCCGGCGCCGAGCGCCGCCTGGCGGGCGGGCGCCTGGCCGAGGCCGGCGGGAAGGACGCAGCCCATGAAGATCTTGTCGACGGTCTCACCGGTCACGCCGGCCCGCTCGACCGCGGCTCGGACGGCGGTGGCGCCGAGATCTGTCGCGCTCGCACCGGCGAGAGCGCCCTGAAAGCTGCCCATCGGCGTGCGGGCGTAGGAGAGGATGACGATCGGATCGGCGGTCATGGGGCGCTCCGTTGAGTGGTCCTCCGCTCGATTTCGAGGGGAGGGGGACCGCGCGAAGCGCGGTGGAGGGGCCCCTCCACCAGCCTTCGGCTGGTCCCCCTCCCCTGCAAAAGCAGGGGAGGAGTGTTGCGCCGCACATAGGCACGCGTTCCGGCTTGTTCAAACGCTCGCCTTGCCGGCCTTCGTGGACAGGCATAGGGTCGACGCCGCAACGAATGGGAGAGCGGCGATGAAGCGCATCTCACGGACTCTTCTCGGGGTCTCCGCCGCGGTCGCCGCCCTCTCCGTCCTCCACGCCCAGACGCCGCCCGCGCCGCCCGCCGGGCCGCAATTCCACTGGCCGGAGAAGATGCGCAACGCCAAGGTGCTGCCGAAGTCCCTGACCGCCGACCAGTTGCGCGACACGATGAAGGGGATCGCGGTCAGCCTCGGCGTGCGCTGCGCCTATTGCCACTCGACCAATCCGCAGGCGAGCCTGGCCGAGATGGACTTCGCCGCCGACGTCAATCCCCACAAGAACGTCGCGCGCGGAATGATGCGGATGGTGGGAAGGCTCAACAAGGACCTGCCTACCTTCGCCGGCAAGGACGCCCGGGTGACTTGCTATACCTGCCATCGCGGCAGCCCGCATCCGGCGACGAACGCGCCCCCGCCCGCCTCGCCGCCGCTGCCGACGCCCGCTTCCTGAGCCGCGGCGGCTCTGCTAGGGCCCGCCCGAAAAAGGAGGCTGCATGTCCGATTTCGGGCTCGATTTCGCGCTCGGCGAGATGGCGGACGCGATCCGCGACACCACGCATCGCTTCGCCGTCGACAAGATCATGCCGATCGCGGCGAAGATCGATGCGGAAGACTGGTTCCCGCGCGAGCTGTGGCCCGAGATGGGCGCGCTCGGCCTCCACGGAATCACCGTCGAGGAGGAGTATGGCGGGCTCGGCCTCGGCTATCTCGAGCATGTCGTCGCCCAGGAGGAAGTAGCGCGCGCCTCGGCCTCGGTCGGCCTCTCCTACGGCGCCCATTCCAATCTCTGCGTCAACCAGATCCGGCGCTGGGCCAATCCGGAGCAGAAGGCGAAATACCTGCCGAAGCTGGTCTCGGGCGAGCATGTCGGGGCGCTCGCCATGTCGGAGGCGGGGGCGGGCTCCGACGTCGTCGGGATGAAGCTCAAGGCCGACCGTGCCGACGGGGGCTGGGTGCTGAACGGCACCAAATTCTGGATCACCAACGCCCATTATGCCGACACGCTCGTGGTCTACGCCAAGACCGGGGAGGGGAGCCGGGGAATCACCACCTTCCTGATCGAGAAGGGCTTTAAAGGCTTCGGGCTCGGCCAGAAGCTCGACAAGATGGGGATGCGCGGGTCGCCGACGGGGGAGCTGGTGTTCGACGACTGCTTCGTGCCGGACGAGAATGTGATGGGGCCGGTCAACGGCGGGGTCGGCGTGCTGATGAGCGGGCTCGACTACGAGCGGACGGTGCTGTCGGGGATCCAGCTCGGGATCATGCAGGCGTGCCTCGACGTGGTCCTGCCCTACGTTCGCGAGCGCAAGCAGTTCGGCAAGCCGATCGGCGCCTTCCAGCTGATCCAGGCCAAGGTCGCCGATATGTACGTCGCTTTGAATTCGGCGCGGGCCTACGTCTATGCGGTGGCCCGGGCGTGCGATGCGGGCAAGACGACCCGGTTCGACGCGGCGGGGGCGATCCTCTGCGCGTCGGAGAATGCGGTGCGGGTCGGGCTGGAGGCGATCCAGGCGCTCGGCGGCGCCGGCTACACCAAGGACTGGCCGGTCGAACGCTACATGCGCGACGCCAAGCTGCTCGACATCGGCGCCGGCACCAACGAGATCCGGCGGATGCTGATCGGGCGGGAGCTGATCGGCGCAGGGGGATGAGAACCGGCAGGGGCGGCGATGCGGTCGTGGGCAAGCGTCATTTCGCCGCGGCCCTGCTTTGCCTGGGCCTTGCCGCCTGCGGACCTAAGCGACCGGCCGAAATCGCGTTCGACGGCGCGCAGGCGCAGGATCCTGCCGCGATGCGGGCGCACGGGGAGCGGCTGACGCATGTGCTCGGCTGCACCAGCTGTCACGGTGCGCGGCTGGAGGGAGCCCAATTCTTGCCGGAGATGAAGCAATACGGGCCGATCTACGCCTCAAACCTCAGCTTGCTCGCGCCACATTATTCGGACGCGGATCTCGACGCGATCGTCCGCCGCGGCACCCATCCCTCGCGCAAGACGGTATGGGTGATGCCTTCCCACCTTTTCCAACATCTGAGCGGCGCGGACATGCGCGCGCTCACCGCCTTCCTCCGCTCGCTGCCGCCGACCGGGCGTCCTACGCCGCTGCCGCAATTCAGTGCCGAGGACCGGAAGGAGATCGCCGCCGGCAAGTACAAGCCCGAAGCCCGGCTGGTCCGCGAGACGGCGGGGCAGCGCGCCGCGGACCTCGGCCCCGACCTCGCGCTCGGCCGCTATGTCGCCGAACTGACCTGCGCCGAATGCCACGGCCCGACCCTCACCGGCGAACCGGGACACCCGCCCGGGACGCCCCCGGACCTGGTCGCGGCGGGCGCCTATTCGCGCGGCGATTTTGATCGGCTGATCACCCAGGGCATTCCCACCGGCGGCCGGAAGCTCAATCCAATGATGGCGGGAGTCGCCAAATTCCGCTTCTCACATCTGACGCTCCACGAGCGGGATGCGCTCTACGCCTATCTGAAAGCGCGGGCCGAGCAGGCGCGATAGCTACCAGACGTGCACGCGCTTGTCGGGCGCGAGATACAGCTTCTGCCCGGGCTGGACCTGGAACGCGGCGTACCAGGCGTCGAGGTTGCGGACGGTCTGGACCCGCCAGGGCGCCGGCGCGTGGACGTCGGTGGCGACTCGGGCGCGGAGCGCCTTGTCGCGCATCTTGGTTCGCCAGCTCTGGGCGAAGGCGAGGAAGAAGCGCTGGTCGCCGGTGAGGCCGTCGATCACCGGGGCGGGCTTGCCGCCCAGCGACTTCTGCCAGGCTTCGTAGGCGGCGGTGAGACCGGCGACGTCGGCGATATTCTCGCCCAATTCCTGCTTGCCGTTGAGGTGGAGGCCGGGCAGCGCTTCGTAGGCGTCATACTGGGCGGCGAGCGCGGCGCCGGCGGCCTCGAAGCGTTTCAGGTCCGCCGGGGTCCACCAATTGTGGAGCTTGCCGGTCGAATCGAAATCGGCGCCGAGATTGTCGAAGCTGTGGCTGATCTCGTGGCCGATGACGGCGCCGATCGCGCCGTAATTGGCGGCGGCGTCGAAGCGCGGGTCGAAATAGGGCGTCTCGAGGATCGCGGCCGGGAAGTTGAGCGCGTTCTGCAGCGGCAGGTTGATCGCGTTCACCGTCTGCGGAGTCATCCACCATTCGCCCTGGTCGACGCTCTGGCCGATCTTGGCGATCTGGTGGCGGTATTCTGCGAGGTTTGCGCGCATCAGATTGCCGACCGGGTCGTCGGGTCGGATGTCGAGCGAGGCATAATCGCGCCACTTGTCGGGATAGCCGACGCCGACCTTCAGGACCTGGAGCTTGCGCCGCGCCTCGGCGCGGGTCGACGGCGCCATCCAGTCGAGCGAGGCGAGACGAGCGTCGAACGCGGCGACGATGTTCCTGACCATCCCCTCGATCTCGGCCTTGGACGAAGCGGGGAAATATTTGGCCGCGTAGAGCTTGCCGACCGCGTCGCCCAAGGCGGCGTTGACCGCGGCGATCGCGCGCTTGTCGCGCGGCTGCTGCTGCGGCGTGCCGTTCAGCGTGTGGCTGAAGAATTCGAAGTTCGCGTCGTCGAAGGCCTTGGGCAGCACCGAGGCGACCTGATTGATCGTGTGGAAGGCGAGCCAGTCCTTCCAGACGTCGATCGGCTCGCTCGCGACCAGCGCCGAGAGCTTGGTCACCGCACCCGGGTGCCAGACGGTGAAATCCTGCTGGTTGGGCAGGCTCGCCGCCTTCCAATAGGCCTCCCAGTCGATGCCGGGCGCCTTGATCGCGAAGTCGGCGCGCTTCCAGGGATTGTTCGCCTTGTGCGCGTCCTGGCTGGTGACGATGTCGGCATGGGCGCCGGCGATCTTGGTCTCGAGCGCGAAGATACGATCCGCCCGCGCCGCGGCGTCCGGCATTCCGGCCAAAGTCAGGATCTTCGTCACATAGGCTTTGTAGGCGTTCCTGAGCTCGGCCATCTCGGGCTTGGGCGAGAGATAGTAATCGCGGTCGGGAAGGCCGAGGCCGCCCTGCATCAGATAGGGGATGGTGACGTTCGGGCGGTTGAGGTCCTGGGTGACGAACAGGCCGAACAGATTCTCGGTGTGGAAGTTGGTCGCGTTCAGCGGATCGGTGTCGGCCCGCATGTTGGCGCCGAGCTTGGCCGACAGCGCGCTCTTGTCGGCGATCGCGGCGATCGAATCGAGCTCGCCCTTCAAAGGCGCGAGGCCGCGCTGCTCGATGCCCTTCTGGTCGAGGAAGGCCGCGTAATAATCGGCGATCCTGCGTTCGTCGGTGCCGGCGGCCGGGTTGCTCTGCCCCACGCTCTGGATCAGCTCGGCATTGCGCTTCTCGGCGACCTTGAACACGTCGTAGCCGACGCCGGTCGACGAGCGGTCGGCGGGGATCTCGGCCTTCGCGAGCCACAGGCCGCTGGCGTAGGCGTTGAAGTCGTCGCCGGGCTTCACATTCTTGTCGATCAGCGCCTGGTCGACGCCCGACAGCGAGCCCGCCGCCTGGGCCGTCGCCGCCTGGTTGCCGCTCCCGGCGCCTCCCGGCGAACAGGCGACGGTGGCGAGCAGCAGGGCGAGGACGAGATTGCGGGTCATGAGAAGCCTCTTGCAGGAGGAAGGAGCGAACGGCGCGGACTTATAGGGGCGTTTTTGCCACGCGCCAGCGGCTTCCCATCCCGCCGCCCAGCGTTTAGGCAGCGCTTCGCAATGACGGGATCGACGCGATGAGCAAGGGCCTGATCGACGGCCTCGAATGGTACGGCTCGATCGCCGGCGCGATCGCCGCTTTGATCGTCGCGCTCGACCTCGGCCGGCGCCCGACCGGCTGGGCGTTCGTGATCTTCGTCACCTCCTCGGTCGCGCTTGTCACCTGGGGCTTCGTCTCGGAAAAGGCGGAAGGGATCGGCACCCAGAACGTCATCCTGTTCGCGATCAACGTGATCGGAGTCTACCGCTATTTGATCCGCAAGAAGCCGGTGCACGCGTGAGCGCTGCGTTCCCCCGCACCGTTCGCCCTGAGCCTGTCGAAGGGCCTTCTTTTTCTTCCTCCCGAGGAAGACGAAGTGAGGGCTTCGACAAGCTCAGCCCGAACGGAGTTTGTTGATGGTTCAGATCACCTCCCGCATCGACGATGGCTCGGACAATTTCCGCCGCTTTGCCGCACACAATCGCGCGCTGGCCGAGGAGCTTCGCGCGCGTGTCGCCAGGGCGGCGCTGGGAGGACCGGACAAGCATCGCGAGCGGCACGTCGCGCGCGGCAAGCTGCTGCCGCGCGACCGGGTGACCGGGCTGCTCGATCCCGGCTCGCCTTTGCTCGAGATCGGCCAGCTCGCCGCCAACGGCATGTACCACAACGAGGCGCCCGGCGCGGGCATGATCGCCGGCATCGGCCGGGTCTCGGGCCGCGAGTGCATGATCGTCGCCAACGACCCGACGGTGAAGGGCGGCGCCTATTTCCCGGTCACGGTCAAGAAGCATTTGCGCGCCCAGGAGATCGCTTGGCAGAACCGGCTGCCCTGCGTCTACCTGGTCGATTCCGGCGGCGCCAACCTGCCGCACCAGGCCGAGGTCTTTCCCGATCGCGAGCATTTCGGGCGCATCTTCTACAACCAGGCGCAGATGTCGGCGGAAGGCATCGCCCAGATCGCCTGCGTGATGGGCAGCTGCACGGCCGGCGGCGCCTACGTCCCGGCGATGTCCGACGAGAGCGTCATCGTCAGGAACCAGGGCACGATCTTCCTCGGCGGCCCGCCTCTGGTGAAGGCGGCGACCGGCGAGGTGATCAGCGCCGAGGATCTCGGTGGCGGTGATCTCCACGCCCGCAAGTCCGGAGTCGTCGATCACCTCGCCGAGAATGACGAGCATGCGCTCGCCATTGTGCGCAGCATCGTCGCGCGACTGAACACGACCAAGGCCGTCGACCTCGACCTCGACCTCGCCGAGCCGGCCGAGCCGAAGCTCGATCCGGAGGAATTGTACGGCCTCATCCCCGACGACGTGCGCACGCCCTATGACGTCCACGAGGTGATCGGCCGGATCGTCGACGCGTCCGATTTCCACGAGTTCAAGCCGCTGTACGGCGCGACCCTGGTCTGCGGCTTCGCCCGCATCTGGGGCATGCCGGTGGCGATCCTCGCCAACAACGGCATCCTGTTCTCGGAAAGCGCGCTGAAAGGCGCCCATTTCATCGAGCTCGCCTGCCAGCGGCGAACGCCCTTGCTGTTCCTCCAGAACATCTCCGGCTTCATGGTCGGCGGCAAGTACGAGGCGGGCGGGATCGCCAAGGACGGCGCCAAGCTGGTCACCGCGGTGGCGACCGCGCAGGTGCCCAAGGTGACCTTGCTGATCGGCGGAAGCTTCGGCGCCGGCAATTACGGCATGGCCGGCCGCGCCTACGGCCCCCGCTTCCTGTTCACCTGGCCCAACAGCCGGATCAGCGTGATGGGCGGCGAGCAGGCGGCGAGCGTGCTCGCGACCGTCCACAAGGACGCCGACAAATGGACCCCCGAGGAAGCCGAAGCCTTCAAGGCCCCGATCCGCCAGCGCTACGAAGACGAGGGCAATCCTTATTACGCCACCGCCCGCCTCTGGGACGACGGAATCATCGACCCGGCCCAGACCCGCGACGTCCTCGGCCTCGCCTTCAGCGCCTGCCTCAACGCGCCGATCGCCGAGCGGGCGCGGTTCGGTGTGTTCAGGATGTGAGGTAAGCGGTGCGTCACATCGAACAGCGGGATGAATGGGGCTGCGGCGTAGCCTGCGTCGCGATGCTCTCCGGCGTGGATTATCAGTCAGCTCGAGCAGTGATGCACGGGAAGCGATCGGTGGATGGCACACATTGCAGGCACCTCCAAAGCGCCCTCCGCCATTTCGGTGTGCCGAGCGGCGCTAGACTCATCCCGTTCCGGAGCCGAAACTACCGCGACCTGTTGGTTCCTGCCATACTTAAGGTGAACCCGAGAGCAGGAGGGGCTTGGCACTGGGTTGTCTGGGACCCCCGCGAACGGGCTGTCAGGAATCCACACGATGATCGCTCGGCGTGGCGGAAGACGAGGCGCCGCTACCGCGCGGTCTCATATCTCCCGGTGCTCGACCTCAAAAGCGCGCATTTCGCATGATCCGCTCCCTCCTGATCGCCAACCGGGGCGAGATTGCGTGCCGGATCATCCGCACCGCGCGGCGGCTCGGGGTCCGGACCGTCGCGGTCTATTCCGATGCGGACCGGCGTGCCTTGCATGTGCGGGAGGCGGATGACGCGGTGCATATCGGGCCCTCGCCAGCGCGGGAGAGCTACCTCGTCGGCGAGAAGATCATCGCTGCCGCCAAGGCGAGCGGCGCGGAGGCGATCCACCCGGGCTACGGCTTCCTCTCCGAGAATGCCGATTTCGCCGAGGCGGTCGAGGCGGCGGGGCTGGTCTGGGTGGGGCCGAAGGCGGCTTCGATCCGGGCGATGGGGCTGAAGGACGCGGCCAAGAGGCTCATGCAGGAAGCGGGGGTGCCGGTGACGCCCGGCTATCTCGGCGAGGATCAGGCGCCGGATCGGCTTCAGGCCGAGGCGGAGGCGATCGGATTTCCGGTGCTGATCAAGGCGGTGGCCGGCGGGGGCGGGAAGGGGATGCGGCGGGTCAACGCGGCCGCCGAGTTCCAGGAGATGCTGGCCTCGTGCAAGCGCGAGGCGGCGGCGGCGTTCGGCGACGACAAGGTGCTGATCGAGAAATATGTCGAGCGGCCGCGGCATATCGAGGTGCAGGTGTTCGGCGATACGCACGGCAACGTCGTCCACCTGTTCGAGCGCGACTGCTCGCTCCAGCGGCGCCACCAGAAGGTGATCGAGGAAGCGCCGGCGCCGGGCATGGACGCGGCGACCCGCGCGGCGGTGTGCGATGCCGCGGTCAAGGCGGCGAAGGCGGTCGACTATGTCGGCGCGGGGACGATCGAGTTCATCGCCGACGCTTCGGAGGGGCTCAAGCCGAACCGGATCTGGTTCATGGAGATGAACACGCGCCTCCAGGTCGAGCATCCGGTGACCGAGGCGATCACCGGCCAGGACCTGGTCGAATGGCAGCTGCGGGTCGCCTCGGGCGAGCCGCTGCCGAAGCGGCAGGACGAGCTTTCGATCGACGGCTGGGCGGTGGAGGCTCGGCTCTACGCCGAGGACCCCGCCCACGAATTCCTGCCGTCGACCGGCCGGCTCGACCATTTCCAGCTCGGGCGCGGCCTTCGGATCGACACCGGCGTCGACGAAGGCGACCGGATCAGCCCTTATTACGACCCGATGATCGCCAAGCTGATCGCTCGGGGCGGAACGCGCGACGAGGCGATCGACCGCCTGGTCGATGCCCTCGATCAGGTCGAGGTGTGGCCGGTGAGGACCAACGCGGCCTTCCTCGCCCGCGCCGCCGACGATGCGGATTTCCGCGCTGGCGAGGTCGATACGGCGTTCATTCCCTCGCGGATCGAACGGCTGGTGCCCGATCCGGCGCCTTCCGACGCGGTCTGGAACCTTGCCGCCACCGCCCTGCTCGCTTCGGACTTCGGCGCGGCGCGGGAGGAGGACGCTTGGACCGCCCTGCACGCTCTCCGCCTCAACGCACCCGCCGACCGCCACGTCGTCATCGCCCATGGCGGCGAGACCCGGCGGGTCGACTTGGCCGGGGATCCGCCGCTCGAGGGAATCGCCACGGCGGAAGGCGAGCGGGTGCTGGTCTTTTCCGCCGGGCAGGCTTTCGCCTTCTCGCTGCCGGGCAGCTCAGGCGGGCCGGCCGGCGGCGCCGCCGCCGACGGGACCCTGCTCTCGCCGATGCCCGGACGGGTGATTGCGGTCGAGGTGCGGGAGGGGGATAAGGTGGCCAAGGGCGCCAAGCTCGTCACGCTCGAGGCGATGAAGATGGAGCACAGCCTCGTCGCGCCGTTCGACGGCGTCGTGGCGGAGCTCGCGGCGCGCGAAGGGGCGCAGGTGACGGAGGGAACCTTGCTGGTGCGGGTGGAGAAGGACGGTTGATGGGCACTGGAAACACCGTTCGCCCTGAGCCTGTCGAAGGGCTGGCCTTCCTCTTCGGCCTCGCCGCCAAGCAAGGGCAGGCCTTCGACAACCCCGGATCTAGTCCGGGGCCGAACGGCTTTGTCTCTGATCGGGATGGCGCGTGATGGCCGGCCGTTTCTACGACGAATGGACGATCGGCGACCGAATCCTCCACGAGCCGCACCGGACGGTGACCGAGACCGACAATTTGCTGATCTCGGCGCTCACCCACAATCCGCAGCCGCTCCACCTCGATGCCGAATATGCCGCCGGGACCGAGTTCGGCCGGATCGTCGTCAACGGCACCTTCACCTTCGCCTTGATGGTCGGCCTGACGGTCGCCGACACGACGCTCGGAACGCTGGTCGCCAATCTCGGCTACGACAAGGTGCGGATGCCCAAGCCGGTGTTCATCGGCGACACGCTGCGCGCCGAGACCGAGGTGATCGCCCTCAAGGATTCGAAATCGCGCCCCGACGCCGGCATCGTCACCTTCGAGCACCGCCTGCTCAACCAGCGGGACGAGCTCGTCTGCGTGTGCGAACGCACCGCCCTCATGCAGAGGCGGCGGTGAACCTGGCTCCTCCCCGGAACGGGGAGGGGGACCATGACGCGCAGCGTCATGGTGGAGGGGTCGGTGTGCCGGGATCCGACTTCGTCCGGCCCCACCACCCCTCACCTTCGGCGAGCGGTCCCCCTCCCCGTTCCGGGGAGGAATTACAATGAAGCTGCGCTCCCTCCTCTTCGTGCCCGGCGACCGGCCCGACCGGATGGAAAAGGCCCTGGGAGCGGGCGCCGATGCGGTGATCCTCGACCTCGAGGATTCGGTGGCGCCGGCGGCGAAGGGGGAGGCGCGGCGCCGGGTGGCGGCGTTCCTGCAGGCCAACGCGACGGCGCCGCTCTGGGTGCGGATCAACCCGCTCGACACGGCGGAGTGCGAGCGCGACCTGGCGGCGGTGCTCCCCGCCCATCCGGATGGAATCGTCCTGCCCAAGGCCGAAGGCGGCGGTTCGGTCGCCGAACTCGCGCGGCGGCTGACCGGGGCGGGCAACGCCATGGCCCATATCCTCGCCATCGCCACCGAGACCCCGGCGGCGATCTTCCAGCTCGGCTCCTACGGCGGGGTAAGGCGCCTTGCCGGCCTCACCTGGGGCGCCGAAGACCTTCCCGCGGCGATCGGCGCCACGACCTCGCGCGAGGCCGACGGGGGCTACACGCCGCCCTACGAGCTGGCCCGTTCGCTCTGCCTGTTCGGGGCCGCGGCGGCCGGCGTGGCGCCGATCGAGACGGTCTATCCGGACTTCCGCGACCTCGACGGCCTCGCCGCCTACGCCGCCCGCGCCCGCCGCGACGGCTTCACGGGCATGATGGCGATCCACCCGGCGCAGGTGCCGGTGATCAACGCCGCCTTCACGCCGAGCGAGGCGGAGGTCGCCCACGCCCGCGCGATCGTCGCCGCCTTCGCGGACAATCCCGGCGCCGGCGCGCTCTCGCTCGACGGCCGGATGATCGACTGGCCGCACCTCGTCCAGGCGCAGCGCATCCTCGCCGCCGCCGGCCGCTGAATGCTCGATCCGGCGAAGGTCGCCATGGCTTTCGGCTTCCTGCTGGGAGTCGGCGGGGGAGGGGCGCTGGCGGCGCGATGGCGCGGACGATCGGTGCTGGCGGGGCGAAGGTGCGCAGAGTGCGGCAACAGCCTCAGCCCGTGGCCCGCGGTCCCGTTTCTCTCATGGTTCGGCGTGGTCCCGCGCTGTCGGCGCTGCGGAACGGCGAGCGACTGGCTTCCGCCGGCGCTGGAGGCCGCGGCGGCGCTGACCGGCCTCATCGCCATCTTCGTGCTGCCGTTGTCGCTGGCTCTGCTCGCCATGCTCGCCGGCTGGATATTGTTTCCCCTTGCGGTGCGTCGCTGGGGCTAGGCTTCCGGATCCTTGTAGCGGCTCTCGATGAAGCGGCCCTGCGCCTCGAAGGCCTGGCGATCGCCCTCGGCGAGGCGGGCGCCGATGTCGTCGAGCGCCTGGCGGGCGGCGTCGAGGCTGGCGACGAGCCGCTGGTCGGCGGACAGCCCTTCGCCGTCCGGCTGGCGGCGATAATCGGCCGGGATTCGCTCGTAGCGCTCTATCAGCTCGGGAAGGTGCTTGCCCATCAGCCGCCGCGCGTCCTGTGCCAGCGGATCGAGCGGGTCGACCTCGCCGAGGCGCGATTCGAGCAAAGGCAGCCGGGCACCGATCGCGTCGGTGCGCTGCGCGGCCGGCGCCGGCAGGGCGGAGCGCTCGCGGACCAGCACGCCTTCGAGCTGACGGACGATGGTACGGGTCGGCAATTCCTCCGAGAAGGCCACAAGCTTCGGCTCGGCCGGCCAGAAGGAGAAAGCAAGGAGCAAAGCCAGGGTCGCGATTCCGACCAGGAACAGGCCGGTGATCCCGATCGGTCCCACCACCTGGCTGAAGACGATGGTGGCGAGGATCAAGGCGGCGATGGTCGCGCCCATGCCGGTCAGGCGCCGCGCCAAAGAGCGCGCCGTGCGGCCGTAATAGCGCCGCCGCGCCGCCGCCGCCTCGACGCTCTTGCCGTCCCAGCGGGCGAAAGCGGCGTCCATCCGAGCGACCACCTCGTCGACGCTGAGCGGGCCTTTCGCCATCTCAGCCCTCGACGGGGGCCAGCAAGGGCGAACTGGCCGAGCCGCCCGAGAGCTGGTTCTGGGCCACGCCCTCGGCGCGGGCGATGTAGCCGCGGCTCTTCTCGACCTCCTTGGAGAGCGAATCGACCGTCTGCTTCATGTTGCCGAGCGCCTCGAGCTTGAAGCGATCGATCGTGTCCATCGTGTCGTAGATGTTCTGGAAGGCGCGCTGCAGCACCTCGAGTGGAATGGTCGCCGAGGCCGCCTGCTGGTGGATCTCTCCGGTCTGGTTCTTGAGCATGTTGCCGGTCGAATCGATGACGTTGGCGGTCGTCGTGTTGAGCGAGGTGATCTGCTCGAGCACGAGGCGCTGGTTGGTCAGCGCCTGCGCGACCGTCACCGCCGTGCGCAGCGCCGCGACCGTCGTGGTCGAGGCGCGGTCGACGCCCTTCACCAGCTCGACATTGTTCTTCTTGACGAGGTCGAGGGCGAGATAGCCCTGCACCGTCACCGCCATCTGGGTCAGGAGGTCGGTGGTGCGCTGGCGCGTGTAGAAGAGCGCCGTCTCGCGGATCGCCTTGGCCTTGGCCGGATCGGTGGCGTCGAGCTCGGCGGCCTTCTCCTCGAGCTTGGCATCGAGCGCCTTGGAGATGTGGATCATCTGCTCGAGCTGGCCCATCGCCTTCCACAGCGCCGCCCGCTCGGTGTCGATCGCCGCATTGTCCATCAGCAGCTCGTCCTTGCCCGAGGCGAGGCTGGAGAGGATCTTCGAGATGTGGGTCTGCGCCGACTGGTATTTCTGGAAATAATTGCCGAGCCGGTTGCCGAACGGGATGATGCCGAGGAAGCGGCGGGGCTTGGACAGATTGCCCTGCCGGCCGGGATCGAGCTGCTCGACGGTGTGGCGCAGCTCGGTGAGGTCGGCGCCGATGCCGCTGTCCTTGTCGATCGCGCGCACCGGCCGGTCGAGGAAGCGGTTGGAATGGCCGGCGGCGTCGGTGATCTGCTTGCGGCCCATATTGGTGAGCTCGTCGACCTTCCGGCCGAATTCGGGACTGTTGGCGTCGGCGGCGACCAGCTCGTCGACGAACTTGTCGACGACCGTGTCGAGCTTCGACTTCACGCCCTCCTCGATCGGAACCAGGCCCGCGGCCTGCTCCGGCGCCACCTCCGCCTCGGCTTCGGGCGCCTCGAGCTTCAGCTTGGTCTCGGTGGTGGCCATCGTCGCTCCCTCCTCTCGATGCCCGCTAGATGGGGCAGGGGAGCGGGACTGCGCAAGGGGTAAAGTGTGTTAATTCCATACTACACTTGCCGGCAAAGCCGCGCAAGGCCGGCC
>JAXDPL010000044.1:0-14386 GCA_034668385.1 Sphingomonadales bacterium
GGGCGAAAGTTTATGCCGCGTTCCGGGACTGATGGAGCGGGGATCGGGTGAGGGTGTGCGTCGTTTCGCGGCGGCCTTGGCTCGATCCTCGATCACCCGTCAGGAGATGTGAAATGCGCAAGATCGATATGACCAAGGTACCGGAGCTCAAGACTCGCGTGGGGATCTTCGGATCGGCCAGGCAGCAGGAAGTCGGCGGCGTCTATTGCGGCGGCGTCGTCGTCCTCGTCGTCTCTGGTTGAACGAGGCGAGGCGGAAGCCGCCTCGCGGCTTCCTCCTCGCCCTTCGGGAAAAGGCGAATTTTGCAAATGATGATCAACCATGCTCTCGGCCGCTGGCTGGCCGACCCGTCGGCGCAGGCTCGCACCCAGGCGGCGATGGAGGAATGCGCCCGCGCCCTCGCGAGCCTGCCGGCGCTGGCCGCCTTGGCCGACGGGCTCGCGTCGGCCGAGCAAGCCGGCGCGGACGCCGTGCTTGCCCTGGCGCGAAGCCTGCTCGACGACGAAGCGGCGGTCCGCGCCTGCCTCGACCTCATCCTCGCGCCGGCCGCCCGCGATCCCTATTTCCGGGCGCCGCTGCGCGCCGTGAACGGGGACGTTCATTGCGGGCTGCTGCTGTTCCGCAAGCCCGCGCTCACCGTCCAGCTCGCCGTGATGAGCGCCGAGCGGCTCGCCGAGAAGCGCTTCCGCCGCGGCGGCGGCGCCGCCTCGATCGTCTTCACCGGCCAGCGCACCCTGTTCCGCTTCCTCGATTCGGGAGGGGCCACCCTGTCGCTGTGGGAAGCGCCCGAGATCGGCGAGCAGTTCAGCGCCGAAGCGAGTGGACGCTGCCGGCTGGCGGGCCGGCACAGCCTCGCCGACGGCGACATCATCGAGATCGACGGCCGCCGCCGCACCTTCATCGTCGAGCACGCCCCCGGCGACCTCGTCTACCTGCAGGCGACGACCCCGGTCGGCTCGGCACCGGTCAGCGCCGAATATGATTCGGCGACCCGCCGGCTGGTCGGGGCGAGCAGCACCGACGATGCCGGCTCACGGATCCAGCTGATGCTGACCCTGCTGCGCGCCGCCGGCCGGCGCGACGCCGCGCCGCTCTTCGCCGGCTTCGCGGCGTCGGGACCGTTCCACGCGCGCTGGCAGGCGATGCGCGAGTTCCTCGCCCTCGATGCGGAAGCGGCGCTGCCCGCCTTGCGGGCGATGGCCGCCAATGACCCCCATCCCGAAGTGCGCGCGGCGGCCGACGACGCGCTCGCCGCTCTCTCCGACCCGTTTGAAAGGCCCGAACCATGCCACGCCTGATCGAGACCGATCCCGCCGCCGGCACCCTCTTGCTCGGCGACCTCGTCGAACGGCTCGAGGCCGGCGGCTTCGACCCGGAGGACGAGGAATCGGTCGCCGCCTTCGGCCCCGATCTGGGCCGGCTGGCCAAGGACCGCCGATTCCTCGGCGATCTCATCGTCGAGGAGCTGAAGCAGCGCTGCGCCGGCCAGCTCGCCCGCAACCATTACAGCGCCCAGGTCATTCTCCTCCACGGCGGCTCGTCGAAGTTCGTCCTGCGCGCCAATTTCTGGCCGTCCGAAGAGGACAGCGTCGTCGCGAACAGCGGCACCGCGCCCTTCTTCTACGGCGTTCCCCACGATCATAATTTCAGCTTCCTCACCGTCGGCTATTTCGGTCCCGGCTATTGGAGCGACTATTACGAATATGATTATGGCGCGGTGGCCGGATTCGTCGGTGAGCCGGCGCCGCTGCGCTTCGCCGAACGATCGAGCCTGTCGCCGGGCAAGGTGCTGCTCTACCGCAAGCACCGCGACGTCCACAGCCAGCTGCCGCCCGATTCGCTGTCGGTGTCGCTGAACGTCCTCGCCCTCTCCCAGACCATCGACTTCCGCGACCAATATCTGTTCGACCTCGAGCGCCGGGAGGTGGCGGGCTTCGCCACTCCCAGCGGACTCGAGGCCCTGGTGGCGCTGGCGGCGCGGGTCGGCGGCGGCAACGGCGCGGACCTGGTCGAGAGCTTCGCCCGCGTCCATCCGAGCGAGCGCATCCGATTCGCCGCCTGGCGCGCCAAGGCGGCCGGCGCCGGCGGCGCCGAGGCCCGGATCGCGGTCTACGAGCAGGCGGCGGCCGATCCCGGCGCCTTCGTCTCCGCGATGGCGCGGCGGGAAGCGGCGATGCTACGCGAGCGGCTGAAGGCGTCGCGCCGGGCCGCCTAAAGCGCCGGGCGCCGAGATCGAAACCCTCAGCCGTTCGCCCTGAGCTTGTCGAAGGGCCTTCTTTCTTGTTCGGGCAAGGAAGGAGAGGGCTTCGACAGGCTCAGCCCGAGCGGACGGGGGATATCCTGATCCTGAACGCTCTATCCCTCGCCCTTCAGCTCCAGACGGTAGGCGTGGAGCAAGGGTTCGGTATAGCCCGACGGCTGCTCGGCGCCCTCGAGGATCAGGGCGCGGGCGGCGCGGAAGGCGAGGTTCGCTTCGGGGTTGCGGCCCATCGGCCGGTAGGAGGGGTCGCCCGAATTCTGGCGGTCGACCACGGCGGCCATTCGGCGGAGGGCGGCTTCGACCTCGTCGCGCGACACGATCCCGTGGAGCAGCCAGTTGGCGACGTGCTGGCTCGAGATCCGGCAGGTCGCGCGGTCCTCCATCAGGCCGACATCATGGACGTCGGGGACCTTCGAGCAGCCGACGCCCTGGTCGATCCAGCGCACGACATAGCCCAGGATGCCCTGGACGTTGTTGTCCAGCTCCTCGCGTACCGCCTCCGGAGCCCAGTTCGCGCCTTGGGCGACCGGCACGCGCAGCATGTCGCGCAGCTTCGCGCGCGGGCGGCGGGCGAGCGCGCGCTGGCGCGCCGCGACGTCGACCCGGTGATAGTGGATGGCGTGGAGCGTGGCGGCGGTCGGGGAGGGGACCCAGGCGGTGCTGGCGCCGGCGTTCGGATGGGCGATCTTCTGCGCCAGCATTCCGGCCATCAGGTCCGGCATCGCCCACATGCCCTTGCCGATCTGGGCGCGCCCGGCGAAGCCGCAGGCGAGGCCGACGTCGACATTGTTGTCCTCGTAGGCGAGCAGCCACGGCGCCGACTTCATCTCGCCCTTGCGGATCATCGGCCCGAGCCGCATCGACGTGTGGATCTCGTCGCCGGTGCGGTCGAGGAAGCCGGTGTTGATGAAGACGATCCGGTCGCGCACCGCGGCGATCGAGGCGGCGAGGTTGACGCTGGTTCGCCGCTCCTCGTCCATCAGGCCGATCTTGACCGCATTGCGCGGCAGGCCGAGCAGGTCCTCGGTGCGGGCGAACAGGCGCTCGGCGAGCGCCGCTTCCTCCGGCCCGTGCATCTTGGGCTTGACGATGTAGACCGAGCCGGCCGGGCTGTTGGCGCGCGCGCCCCTCAAGTCGTGGAGGGCGATCAGCGAGGTGATGACCGCGTCGGCCAGCCCCTCCTGCACCGGCTCGCCGTCGATCCGCATCATCGGGTTGGCCATCAGGTGGCCGACGTTGCGGACGAACATCAGGGCCCGGCCCTTCAGCGTCAGCGTGCCGCCGCCGGGCGTCTCGTAGCTGCGGTCGGGCTCGAGGCGGCGCTCGACGGCGCTGCCGCCCTTGTCGAAGCGCGCGCTTAAGTCGCCCTTCATCAGGCCGAGCCAGTTGCGGTAGACGAGGATCTTGTCCTCGGCGTCCACGGCCGCGACGCTGTCCTCGCAGTCCATGATCGCGGTGATCGCGCTTTCGAGGACGAGGTCGGCGACTCCGGCGCGGTCGGTCCGGCCGATCGGATGATTCGGATCGAGGACGATCTCGACGTGGAGGCCGTGGTGGCGAAGCAGGATGCCGCCGTCCCGCCAGCCGGCGAGCAGGACCGGATCGCGGAGGCCGCCCCGGTCGGTGACGAGCCCGCCGTCCTCGATCCGATATTCGCCGACGTCGGCATGGCTGCCGCCAGTGAGCGGCGCGATCTCGTCGAGAAAGGCGCGGCCCCAGGCGATGACCCGCGCGCCCCGCTCGGCATCGTAGCCGCCGCCGCGGGGACGGTCGCCGAGCGCGTCGGTGCCGTAGAGGGCGTCGTAGAGGCTGCCCCAGCGGGCGTTGGCGGCGTTGAGCGCGTAGCGGGCGTTGCTGACCGGGACGACGAGCTGCGGACCGGCGAGGGTGGAGACTTCCGGATCGACGTTCACGGTGCCGATAGAGAACGGCGCCGGCGGATCGACGAGATAGCCGATCTCGCGGAGGAACTCTTCCTCCTCGGCCGGCTCCGGCGCTCGCCCGGCCAGATCGACGTCCCGCCCGTCGATCCGCGCTTGGAGGTCCTGCCGCTTGCGCAGCAGCCTGAGATTCTCGGGCGTGAGGTCGCGCAGCAAAGCCGAGAAGCCGAACCAGAAGGCGCCGGCATCGATTCCGGTGCCGGGGAGCGCCTCGTCCTCGATGAAGCGCTTCAGCGCCGGATCGACCTCGATCCCGCAGACAAGCTCATATTGCGCCAAGGCCCGCGCCCCTTATTGTGACCGCCGCCCGACTAGCGCCTCGCCTGGGGAGAATCCATGCGCTTCCTCGCCGCCCTCGCCGCTCTATTCCTCGCCGCGCCAGCGCCGGCCCAGGAGAATTTCGTCCTGCTGCGCCCGGCCCGGGTGTTCGACGGGGTCGATCCGAGGCCGCACGAAGGCTGGCAGGTGCTGGTGCGCGGCGACAGGATCGAGGCGGCGGGGCCGGCGCTTCACGCCCCGCCCGGCGCCCGGGTGGTCGACCTTCCCGGCGCGACGCTGATCCCGGGCATGATCGAGGGCCATTCGCACCTCTTCCTCCATCCCTATAACGAGACCTCCTGGGACGACCAGGTGATGAAGGAGCCGCTGGCGCTGAGAACCGCCCGGGCGGTCAACCATGCCCGAGCGACCTTGATGGCCGGATTCACCACCACCCGCGACCTCGGCACCGAGGGCGCCGGCTATTCCGACGTGGGGCTCAAGCAGGCCATCGACCAGGGCATCGTGCCGGGACCGCGCATGCTGGTGGTGACCCGGGCGATCGTCGCGACCGGCGCCTATGGCCCGAAGAATGCCGAGCCCGAATTCGCGGCCCGCGGCGCCGAGGAGGCGGACGGGGTGGAGCTGATCGCGGCGGTGCGGCGGCAGATCGGCGCGGGGGCGGACTGGGTCAAGCTCTACGGCGACTATCGCTGGCGGCCCGGCGAGCCGAGCCGGCCGACCTTCACCCTCGACGAAATGAAGATGGCGGTCGAGGCGGCGCATTCGGCGGGGCGCAAGGTGGCGGTCCACGCCGGCACCGCCGAGGGCATGCGCCGCGCCATCCTCGCCGGCGCCGACACGATCGAGCATGGCGACGCGGGGACGCCCGAGGTCTTCCAGCTGATGAAGGCGCGCGGCGCCGGCTACTGCCCGACGCTCGCCGCCACCGATGCGATCACCCGCTATCGCGGCTGGAACGGCGCTGCGCCCGAGCCGCAGGCGATCGTCGACAAGCGCGCGAGCTTCGCCGCGGCGCTCGCGGCGGGTGTGGCGATGTGCATGGGCGGCGACGTCGGGGTCTTCCCGCACGGCGAGAATGCGCGCGAGATGGAGCTGATGGCGGCCTGGGGAATGAAGCCGGCGGACGTGCTCGCCGCGGCGACCTCGGGCAACGCTCGGATCTTCGGGCTCGCCGACCGCGGCGCGGTGAAGCCGGGGCTGCTCGCCGACCTGGTCGCGGTCGAGGGCGACCCGACCCTCGACATCTCGGCGGTCCGGCGGGTGCGGATGGTGATGAAAGGGGGGACGATCGTCCGCGGGCCCTAGGCCGAAGCCAGCGAACGGGCGTGCGCTTCGAGGCGGGAGGCCTGCGCGTCGAAGCGGTCGAAGCCCCAGGTCCGCTCGGCGAGGAAGACGGGCACGGCGCGGGCGACGGCAAGGCAGGCGGCGAGATGCGCTCCGGTGCGGCCGATCGTCTTGAGATAGCCGCCGCGATAGGTGTTGGAGACCAGGGTCTCGACCGCCTCGACCCCGGCGAGCCGCTTGACCTCGGCCGGCGCGGCGCCTTCCGCCGTCCGGCGCAAGAGATAGATCGCAGCCAGCGGCAGCGGCCCGGGCAACGCCCGGCGATCGGTCGGCACGTCATATTTGTCGAGATCGTCGAACGAGCGGGAGAAGGCCCCGGCCTCGCGCCCGCTGGCCTCCAAGGCTTCCCGCCACAGGCGCAGGCGCGGGATGCCGGGATAGGCCAGGGCGCCGCCGCTCTCGTCGAAGCCGATGACGCAGACGTCGTCGGCGAGGATGCGGTGGCCGCGGTCGTGGAACCAGGCCGCCACGGTCGACTTGCCGGCGCCGGAATGGCCGCAGAAGGCGAAGGCGCGGCCGTCGATCTCGATCGCGTTGGCGTGGAGCGGGAGCAGGCCGCGCTGATGGAGGAGGGCTCCGAACGCCGAGCCCAGCAGGAACAGGCGGGCGTTGCGCTCCGAGGCGCCCGGGGCCGGATCGACGACGATCTCGCTTCCGCCCGAGATGAAATAGCGTCCGACCCGGGGAATGGTGAGCAGCGTGCCCTCGCCGGCGGGGGAATAGCCGGGCTTGGCGTCCGGCAGAGCCACGACGCCGCGCCTGATCACCGCGTCCGGGGCCGCGCCGGCAGGCGCCGGCTCGAGCTCGGCTAGGTCGATCTCGGAGGCGATGACGAGGCCGAAGACGGAATAAGCGGAAAGGCTCACGCGGCCCGCTCTAGCGGCCGCGGCGGCGGCGGGGAAAGGGGTTGCTGCGCGAACAGCAGGAAGGCGCCGGCCGACAGGGCCTGGAGGAAGAGGTTGCGGTAGCGGGCAATGGTGAGCGGCTGCTCCCAGCCGCCCTGGGGCCAGGCGGCGAGCAGACCCCTCAGCACCTCGGCGTCAATGACCGCGGCGGCGAGGGGATCGGCGGCGATGCGGTCGACGAGATCGTGCGCGCGGTCGAGCTCGCGGGTCAGGGCGATGTGCCAGTCGCTGGCCTGGTAACCCTTGCCCCGCCGGTCCAGCACCTCTCGCGGCACCCGGTCCGCCAAAGCGGCGCGCGCGAGCGGCCGCCGCCGGCGCGCGTCGAGCAGCATGTCGGTCGGCAAAGAGAGGCAGAATTCGATCAGCCGGACGTCGGCGGTGGGGTCGCGCTTGTCGAGGCCCCAGCCGCCGAGGATGGCCTTGCGGTGCTCGCCGAAATCCATCGCGGAGAGGGCGGCGAGCGTGTGGTCGAAGCGGCCCTGCCGGCGCGCCGGCGGCAGCGCGGCCTCCTCGTCCGCCATCCGGGCCAGAAGCTCCGGCTGGAGCGCCGGGCGGACCTGCCGGGCCGGATCGGAGGAGAGCGGCTGGAGGCGATTCCAGAGCGGCTCGGGAATCCACGGACCGAAAGCGGCCGCGAACGCGCCCCGCCAGCGCGCGCCGCCGGAGCGGACGAGGCTCGCCGCCGCCCGCCAAGCCGCGAGCGGCCGTCCCTCGCGCAGGTAATCGGCGAGCAAGGCGGTGCGACCCGCGCTGATCGTCCAGTTTCCGATTTCGCCGCTCAGCAGGACCCGGGCGCCCGCCCCGCGCGCCGCGCGCCTCAGCCCGGCGAGCCAGACATGGTTGCAGGGATTGAACAGGGGGCGCTCGTAGAAGACCAGATCCCTTTCGAGCCGAATGAGCGGCGACTCGTCCGGGTTGGGGATGAGCGCGTGGACCAGGTTCGGGTAGAGCGAGGCGGTGGCGGCGGCGAGGGGGCCTTCGTCGCCGAACCGGCCGCCGGCTTCCTCCCCTCCCGCGGCGACCCTCGGGACCGAGGTGAACGCCGCCAGCGTGCCGCCGGAACCGAGCAGCCGCGCCGCGGTCGCCGCAACCGCATTGCTGTCCCAGCCGCCGCTGAGGTGGCAGGCCGCGACGGGCCCGCCGCCGCGCAGGCGCACGGCGACGGCGCGGTCCAGCTCCACCCGAAACGCTTCGACATAATCGTCGAATCGGCCGAGGCGCAGGGTCGTCCGCCGCGGGCGCCAATAAAGGCGGCTGGATTCGCCGGCCGGGGTCAGCGTGACGACATGGCCGGGCTCCACGCGCCGGACGTCCGCGAAGAAGCTCGCCTGCCCGTTTGGCGGAACGTGCGCCAGGAATCGGGCGACGCTGTCCGCGTCGGGGCGCCGCGGCAGTTCCGGCAAGGCGTGGAGTCCCCTCGGCATCGAGGCGAAGGCGATGAAGCCCGGACCGCGCGCGAAGAATAACGGCCGCTGGCCGAGCGGATCGCGCGCGAGCAGAAGCCGTGCGGCGCTCGCATCGAACCAGGCGAAGGCGAAGTCGCCGGCGAGGCGCTCCACCGCGCCTTCGGCCCAACGCTCGAGCGCGCGCGCGAGCAGGGCCGAGTCGGCGAGACCGGCCAGCTCTCCGGGCGCGAGGCCGAGGGCCGCGCCGAGATCCCGCCGGTTGTCGAGTCGGAGGTCCGCGACCAGCAACGACCGGCCGGCGGCGCTCAAAGGCTGCGAGTCGAATTCGTCCTCGGGAAGGAGGCGGAACAGGGCTCTCCCCATGGCGACCGCGCCCGTTTGCCGCTGGGCCATCCCGTCGGGGCCGAAATGCGCCTGGGCGGCGAGAATCGCGGCGCAGCGGCCGGCGGGGTCGGCGCTTCCGTCAAGATCCCAGAATCCCGCGACGGCGGTCATAGAAAAACCCCCCGCCCGCGAGGGCAGGGGGCCTTTTCTGGCTCGGCGCCGGGCTCAGGAGCCCTGGTTGCCGCCGCCGCCGTCGGCAACGTTACCGTGCGAGCTTTCCGCAGCGCCGGCTTCGAGGCGGTGAAGCTCCGGACGGCTCCACTCCCGCTTCGGGGCCTTCTGCTGCTTCGTGTTGATGTTCATATCTCAGTCTCCCTGCTGGTCACCTGTTAGCGGAAGTGGATAAACTTTCAAGGCCGTGTTGCCGGTTTGCGCCTGGTTAACGCCTTGTGGAACCGGATTGTTGCGTCTGGGCCACAAGGGGAATGACGGCAATGCCGAAGATGCGCCACTGGCCGTTCACATTCTGGTACAGCAAATCGAATCCGATCGGCGTCGGCCGAAGCGGAAAGACGCCTCGAATGCGCAGCAGGCCGTTCTGGAGCGCCGGCGGAAACTGGAAAACCGGAGTCACGACGAGCGTGTAGCCGAGGTCGATATTCTGGTTCCGGATCGCGGTGAAGATCTGGGCGAGCGTCGCCGCGCTGTTGCCTGACTGGAAGGCGGGCGCCCCGAGATCGCGAAGCACCGAATAATTGCCGGTCTGGTTGGCCTGGTCGACGGCGGCCATCGCCGACCACACCAATTTGTGAAGCACGGCCGAATCGGGAACTCCGGGCTGTCCGGCGGGAGCGGCCGGCGCGGGCGGCTGGGCCGCGGCCGGCACGACCGCGGCCACGGCGCCCGCCGCCAGCAGAAGCGCTCCCAAAACGATCCGGGCCGGGGGACGGCGCCCCGGCCCGGACCAAGCCTCAAGCGGGCCTGTTACCACGCAGCCTGGAAGCCGGCGCGGGCGCCGATCTCGCCGCTGTCGAAGCCGATGCCGACGCCGGCCGAGAAGGAGGCGTTGGTTCCGACCCGGGCGGCGAAGGACGCCGTTCCGGCCAGCCGGTTCTGGTAATAGCCCAGGCCGCCGGCGACTCCGAAGCGGGTGCCGGGGTTGAGGTAGGGCGTGTCCATCGACAGAGCCATGGCGACGCCCTCATTGGCCTTGCGGATGTCGGCGCGGTTGATGTTCTCGAGGTTGAACAAGCTCGCCGTCTGGCCCTGCAGCGCCGTGATCGCCGCCGAGTTGTTGGCGACGTTGGTCTGCAGCACGCCGATATTGGTGGTGTTGCTCGCGACCTGGCCGAGCAAGGTCGTGTTGGTGGTGATGTTGCCGTTGGCGTCGTTCACCAGCACGCCGGCGGTGTTGTAGCCGCCGAAGCGGACCGACGAACCTGGGCCGCCGATCGTCACCTGGTTGGCGGCGGTGGTCGTCGCGCCGTTGCCGATCGCCGTCGAGTTGGCGAAGTTGGCGGTCGAGTTCACGCCGATCGCCGTGGCGCCGGAGCCGGCCGCGCCGACATTGGCGTTGCGGCCGACGGCCGTCGAATTGGCGGCAAGCGCGCTCGCCGAATCGCCGACCGCGGTCGACTGGGTTCCGGTCGCGGCAGCGAAGTCGCCGAGCGCCGTGGAGAAGGCGCCCGAGGCGGTGGCGCGGTCGCCGAGCGCGGTCGAGGACTGGCCGCTGGCGGTGGTGGTCCAGCCGACCGCGGTTCCGTTCACGCCGCTGACATTGGCGTTGGCGCCGAGCGCGGTGCCGTTGGTGCCGGCAGCGGTGACGTTGGCGTTGCGGCCGAAGGCGCTTGCGTTGGTCGCGAGCGCGCTGGCCGAATCGCCGACGGCGGTCGACTGAAGGCCGGTCGCCGCGGCGAAGTCGCCGAGGGCCGTCGAGAAATTGCCGGACGCAACGGCGCGGTCGCCATAGGCGCTCGACGAGGTGCCGGTGGCCGAGCTGGCGCTGCCGACCGCGGTGCTCTGCGCGCCGGTCGACGTCGCCAGCGTGCCGAAGGCGATCGAGTTGGCGCCGGAGGCGAGCGCGGCGTTGCCGAAGGCGCTCGAGCTGGCGCCGGTGGCGGTGTTGCCGGAGCCGATGGCAATGCCGTTGTTGCCGGTGATGGTGTTGAAATTGCCGAAGGCGGCGCCGAAGCTGCCCAAGGCGCCGATCGTGTTGAAGTCGCCGACGGCGGCCGCGCCGGTCGCGCCGGCGGCGATCTGGTTGCCGGTGCCCATGGCGGTGCTGAAGCCTGCCGCGGCGAGGTTGGGCCGCGAACCGACGCCGCCGCTGCCGACGGCCGTCGAGGACAGGCCGGTCGCCTGCGAGCCGGCGCCGACGGCGGTGGCGTTGTCGAGAGTCGCGTTGGCGTTGGAGCCGACTCCGGTCGAATTGACGCCGAGGGCGCTGGCGGCGTCGCCGATCGCGGTCGATTGGAGGGCTGTGGCGGCGGCGAAATCGCCGACCGCGGTCGAGAAATTGCCGCTGGCGAAGGCGCGGTCGCCCTCGGCGGTGGACGAGGTGCCCGTCGCGCTGGCGAGATTGCCGCAGGCGGTGGAGTTGGTGCCGGTCGGCGTGCCCTGGGCGGGCTGGGTGATCGCGCCGGCGGCGTAGGTGCCGCAGACCGCGCCCTGCGCCGAGGCGGGGGTCGCGACGACGATGGCGAGCGTGCTGGCGGCGGCAAGCGCGCCGACCTTGATCATGGTGCTCTCAAAAGACATTCGGTTCACTCCCTGCTGATGACCAACGCTCTCGAAGCGCGCGTCTGTCGCCTTTTAGTTGGCCTCGAAGGCCTATTGCAACGCGAAAAGCGGCTGTCGAACGCCCCAATCGCTTGAACTTAACGAGGATGTGGAGGCCCGAGCCGGAATCGAACCGGCGTGCAAGGATTTGCAGTCCTCTGCGTAACCACTCCGCCATCGGGCCGAGGGCGGCGATGTGTCCGCTTCGAAACGCCAAGTCAACCCGGCGGCTGTCCGCCGGCGGACGCCTGCTGTCCGTTTCCGGACGCGGGCGGCCGGGACGGCCGTGGCCGCCGCAACACGCGGCGCTGGCACGGCTTTTGCTCCGCCCTGCCGCGACTATCCGCTTGGCCTGCCTGGACCTTGCCGATAAACAGCGGAGGGGCGGGAAGTGTATTGCATGGGTAAGACAGCTGTGCGAATGGGAGCCGATGACCGAGCATAATTTCGAGCCTATGCGGCGGGCGATGATCGCCTGCCAGCTGCGTACGACCGGAACCAACGACCCGGCCGTGCTCGCGGCGATGGGGGAGGTCGCGCGCGAGCGCTTCGTTCCCGCCGGCCGCATTGCGCTCGCTTATGCCGATGCGCTGGTGCCGCTGAAGCCCGGCCGCCAGCTCAACAGCCCGATGGCGCTCGGCCGGCTGCTCACCGAAGCGGCGCCGGAGAAAGCGGCTAAGGCGCTCGTCGTCGGCGCGGCCACCGGCTATGCGGCCGCGGTGGTGGCGAAGCTGACGCCCCACGTCGTGGCGGTCGAGGAGGATCCGGAACTCGCGGCGACCGCGCGCGAGGCGCTCGCCGGCACCGGCGTCACCTTGATCGAAGGGCCGCTCGGCGAGGGCCATGCCGAAGGCGGGCCCTACGACCTCATCCTGATCGATGGGGCGGTGGAGTTCGTGCCCCAGGCGCTGGTCGACCAGCTCAAGGACGGCGGCAAGCTCGCCGCGGCCATTCTCGAAGACGGCGTTACCCGGCTGGCGCTCGGCCGCAAGGCGGGCGAGGGCTTTGGCATGGCCGCCTTCGCCGACGCCGCGGCGGCGATCCTGCCGGGCTTCGTCAAGCCCAAGGCATTCACTTTTTGAACGAGCGGGAGTAGATTTTCATGCGGGGTGGGTTGCTGGCAGCGGCGGGGGCCGCGGCGCTGATCGCCGGAGGGGCGGCGGATGCGCAGACCAAGACGCGGGCGCACGCGCCTCGCCATACTCCGGCGCCGGCGACGGCGATGCAGCCATCCGCGCCGGTCGCGCCGACGGTGATCCCGCCGACCTCGACTCAGGCGACCGGACAGGACCAGACGCTGCAGCAGGCGCTGGTCGAGACCTACAACACCAATCCGACGATCATGGCGCAGCGCGCTTTGCTCCGCTCGCTCGACGAATCGGTGGCGATCGCCCGCGCGGCCGGCCGGCCCCGCGTCTCCGCGACGGTTGGAGTCAACCAGGACCTGACCCGCACCGGCGGCGGCAACGGCCGCAACCTCAGCGCCGGGCTCGACGTCTCCTATCCCTTGTTCAACGGCGGCCGGGTCCGCAACGGCGTCGGCGCCGCCAACGAGCGGGTCCTCGCCGGGCGGGCGAACCTGCGCGCCACCGAGGGCGACGTCTTCACCGACGCCGTCTCGGCCTACATGGACGTCATCCGCGACCGCTCGATCGTCGATCTCAACCGCAACCAGGTGAAGGTGCTGGAGACCAACCTCCAGGCGACCCGCGACCGATTCGAGGTCGGCGATCTCACCCGGACCGACGTCGCCCAGTCCGAAGCGCGGCTGGCGCTCGCCCGCTCGAACCTCGCCGGCGCCGAGGGGCGGCTGCAGGGCAGCGAGGAGAGCTACCGGCGAGTCGTCGGAATCTCGCCCGGCGACCTCGCCCCCCCGAACGCGCTGCCGCCGCTGCCGAAGACCGCCGACGAGGCGGTCGACATCGCTCTGGCCAACAACAGCGACATCGCCTCGCTCGCCGCCCAGATCCGCGCCGCCGGCCGGGACGTCGCGGTCGCCCGCGCCGACCGGCTGCCGACCGTCTCCGCCTTCGGCTCGGGCCGCGAGACCAATTATCTCGGCACCGCCGATACCCAGTTCGCCCCCGGCGCTCCGAACAACGTCACCTCGACCGGGGTCGGCGTTCAGGCGAGCATCCCGCTCTACCAGGGCGGCGCGGTCGGCGCGCGGGTCCGCCAGTCGCAGGCGCTTCAGAGCCAGCTGCTCGAGCGCGGAGTCGAGGTCGAGCGGCAGGTCGTCGCCAACACCCGCGCCGCCTTCGCCAGCTACGAGGCGGCGGAACTCGCCATCCGTTCGAACGAGGTGGCGGTCGCGGCGAACACGCTCGCGCTCGAGGGCACGCGGGCCGAGCAGACGGTCGGCACCCGCAACGTCCTCGACGTCCTGAACGCCGAGCAGGAACTCCTGAACAGCCAGGTCGCGCTCGTCACCGCCCGCCGCGACGCCTACGTCGCCGGCTTCAATCTCCTCAACGCCATGGGCCTCGCCGAGGCGGAGGACCTGAACCTCGACGGCGGCACGCTCTACGATCCCGTTCCCCATTACCGCAAAGCCTCGCGCCGCGCGTCCGACTGGGGCGACGAACCGGCGCCTCAGCCGGTTTCGACTCGCACCGTGGCGACCCCCGCCACCAGCGGTGCCGCCTACGTCGATCCCGCGCTCGAGCCTGCGGCAAACAACAGCGTGACACCGCCTCCGCGATAAGCGATAAGCCGCTCGTTATGGGGGAAATTAACCAGGACCCGTCGATGGAGGAGATACTCGCCTCCATCAAGCGCGTGATCGCCGAGGACGGCCGCGTCGCCGCCGCGCGCCCCGCCCGCGGCTCGCGCCCGGTCGAGGCGCCGCGTCCCGGACTCGCGCCTGACGAGGATGACGAGGACGTGCTCGAGCTCAGCGACCCGGTGTCCGAGGGCGACGGTCTGGTCTCCGACGATGCCGCCGCCGCCAGCCGCCAGTCGCTCGCCGCTTTGTCGGCGCTGCGCGAGAGAGCGGATGGCGCGCCGGTCGGCGACGGCGCGCTCGAGGCGGTGGTGCGCGAGATGCTGAAGCCGATGCTGAAGGACTGGCTCGACGCCCACCTCCCCGAGATCGTCGAGCAGCTCGTCGCCCGCGAGGTCGCCCGGATCACCGGCAAGAGCTTCTGA
>JAXDPL010000045.1:0-20835 GCA_034668385.1 Sphingomonadales bacterium
GTGGCGATCAGGAGAGTTCCCGCGGTTACCGTCCGGCCCGAGCCGAGGCGGACTTCGTGCGGACCGGCGACAATCGCCCGTTCCTTGACGATCTCCACCTTATGGTTGCTCAGCGTCTCGGTGTACGCCCCCTCGAGCCGGTCGACCTCGGCCAGCACATTGTCCCTGAGCGTCGGCCAGTGGAACGCGCATTCGGGCACCTCCCAGCCGAAGCGCCGCGCGTCGGCGAGGTCCTCCGCGAAATGCGAGCCGTAGACGAGCAGCTTCTTCGGAACGCAGCCCCGGATCACGCACGTCCCGCCGACCCGATGCTCCTCGGCGACCGCCACCCTGGCGCCGTGGGCGGCCGAGACCCTGGCCGCGCGCACGCCGCCCGAGCCGGCGCCGATGACGAACAGGTCATAATCGTACTTCGCGGCCATCAGCTTGCCTCTCCAAGCGCCCGCCCGATCAGCGCGCGGGTTGAGGGGTCGAAATCCAGGTCTTCGCCCCCGTCGAGGGACTTCGCCATCTTCTTGCCGAGCTCGACCCCGAACTGGTCGAACGGGTTGATGCCGAGCAGCACCGCATTGGCGAAGGTGCGGTGCTCGTAGAAGGCGATCAGCGCGCCCAACGTGGCGGGATCGATCCGGTCGAGCAGGATCGTCGTCGACGGCCGGTCGCCCGGATAGGCGCGGTGCGGGTCCTCGCTCCCCTTGCCGGCCATCAGCGCCGCGCCCTGGGCGAAGCAGTTGATCAGCAGCTGGCGGTGATGGTCCTCGTCGAGCGAGTCGCCCGGTTCGACGGCGGCGACGAACTCGACGGGCACGAGGTGACTGCCCTGGTGGAGGAGCTGGAAGACGGCGTGCTGGGCGTCGGTGCCGACCCCGCCCCAGACGATCGGGGCCGTGGTGCGGCCGACCGGGGAGCCGTCAAGCGTCACCGACTTGCCGTTCGATTCCATCTCGAGCTGCTGGAGATAGGGAGGAAGCAGCCGCAGGCGCTCGTCGTAGGCGAAGACCGCTCGTGTCTCGGCGCCCCGGATATTGGCGTAGTAACGGTCGGCGAAGGCGGCGAGCGCCGGCGCATTGCGATCGAGCGGCGCGAGCCGGAAGTGGCGGTCCATCGCCGCCGCGCCTTCGAGCAGCTGCTCGAACGCCTCCCAGCCCAGCGCCAGTGCGGCGGGGAAGCCGATCGAGGACCAGAGCGAGTAGCGGCCGCCGACGCTCTCGCCGAACGGAAGGATGCGGGTCTCATCGACTCCGAACTCGATCGCGCGGTCGGGGCAGGCGGTTAGCGCCACGACGCGCCCATAGGGGTCGGCGACTCCGCCCTGCTCGAGCCAGGCGAGCGCCGAGCGGGCGTTGAGCATCGTTTCCGAAGTCGTGAATGTCTTGGAGGCGACGACGAGCAGGGTGGTCTGCGGGTCGAAGCCCGCGACCGCCTCCTCGAGCGCCGACCCGTCGACGTTGGAGACGATCGCGGTCTCGTAGCGGTCCGAGCCGCGGCCCAGCGCGTCGATGACGAAGTCGGGGCCGAGCGCCGAGCCGCCGATGCCGATGTGGAGGATGTGGCGGACCGGACCGAAGGCCTCGGCCTCGCTCGCGTCGATCAGCGCGCGCATCCGGGCGTGGAGCGCGGCGGCGCGGGCGACGCTCTCCGGCGCGCCCTGGCCACGCTCGGCGCTGTGCTCGGCGGCCCGGCCTTCGGTCGGATTGACGATGCCGCCGGCGAACAGGGCCTCCCGAGCCCCGGCAAGGTCGCGCGCTTCGGCGAGCGCGGCGAAGCCCTGGAGCAGCGCCGCGTCGAGATGGGTCTTGGAAAAATCGAACAGGATGCCGCTCTCTTCCAGCGAGAGGAGCGCGAGACGGCCCGGCCCGGCGGCGAAAAGCTCGGCGAGGGTCGGCCGCGGCGCCCGCTCGAGCGCGGCCCATTCGGGATCGGAAGAGCGCATTTCCGGGCCTATAGGGAGCGCCGGGACCGATTGAAACTCCCTCCCTTGACCGCGCGGCTGCCCGACGCGAAAGCGGGCGACCATGGCGAGCACAACGAACGGTAAGGTGAAGCAGCCGTCCCGAGGGGGGGGCGGCGAGACCTTTCGATTCCTGCTCTTCCTTTTTCTCGCCGCGGTGATCGTGAGGACCTTCATCCTCGCCCCGTTCATGATCCCCTCGGGCTCGATGCTGCCGCGGATGATGATCGGCGACTATCTGTTCGTCGCCAAATGGCCCTACGGCTTCTCGCGCTACGCTTTTCCCTTCGGCCTCGCGCGCTTCGAGGGACGGGTCTTCGGCCGCGATCCCGAGCGGGGCGACATCGTCATCTTCCGCTATCCGGGCAGGGACGAGGATTATGTGAAGCGCCTGATCGGCCTCCCCGGCGACCGGGTGCAGATGCGCGGCGGACGCCTGTATCTGAACGCAAAGGTCGTGCCGAAGGTCAGGATCGCCGATTTCCTGATGCCCAAGTCCCCGAACAGCGCCTGTCGAGTCGTCGCCGATTATCACCCCGCGCCGGTGCGGCAGGGCGACCGGATCCTCTGCCCGTACCCAAGATATCGCGAGACTCTGCCCAACGGCCGGAGCTACGAAGTGCTCGACCAGGGCACCAGCGAAGGCGACGACACGCCCGTTTTCGTCGTTCCGGCGGACCATTATTTCATGATGGGCGACAATCGCGACGACAGCGCGGACAGCCGCTTTTCGGTCGCCAACCAGGGGGTGGGTTTCCTCTCCCGCGACAACGTCATCGGCCGGCCGCTGATCACCTTCTGGTCGACCGACGGCTCGGTGAGCTGGATCAAGCCCTGGACCTGGTTCACGGCGGCGCGCTGGGACCGGATCGGGCGCCCCTATTGATGGACGGAACCACCGAGGCCTGGCTGGCGGAGACGCTCGGACGACCTCTCGGCGATGCCGCCTTGTTCGAGCGGGCACTGACCCATTCGAGCCACGGCGAGGAGAATTACGAGCGGCTCGAATTCCTCGGCGACCGGGTGCTCGGCCTCGTCGTCGCGACCTGGCTCTGCGAGGTCTTCCCCGAGGAACCCGAGGGCAAATTGTCGCGCCGCTTCAACACGCTGGTCGCCCGCGAGACGTGCGCCGAGGTGGCCCGCGAGCTCGGTCTCGGCGCGCGCCTCCGGCTCGGCAAGCAGGCGCGGGACGACGGCGCCTGGGACAGCGACAACGTGCTCGGCGACGTCGTCGAGGCGCTGATCGGCGCGCTCTTTCTCGACGGCGGCCTCGGGGCGGCCGACGCCTTCATCCGCCGCGCCTGGGCGGACCGGGTGTCCAGCCGCGACCGCGCGCCCAAGCACCCGAAGTCGGCGCTCCAGGAATGGGCCGCCGCCAACGACCGCAAGCCGCCCGAATACCGCCTCACCGGCCGCACCGGCCCCCATCACGCCCCGCGCTTCGTCGTCGAGGTGGCGATCCGGGGCGTCGGCGAGGCGAGCGCCGAAGGGGCCTCGAAGCAGGAAGCCGAGACCGCCGCGGCGGCCAAGCTGCTGGAGCAACTGGGTTGACGCTCGCGTGACGCAGCGTTGCGGCCTGGTCGCCGTGGTCGGCGCGCCCAATGCGGGCAAGTCGACGCTCGTCAACGCCCTGGTCGGACAGAAGGTAGCGATCGTCAGCCCCAAGGCGCAGACGACACGCACCCGCATCATGGGCATCGCCATCGAAAGCGGGGCGCAGATCCTGCTGCTCGACACGCCGGGGATCTTCGAGCCCCGCCGCCGCCTCGACCGGGCGATGGTCGCCGCCGCCTGGGTCGGCGCGCAGGACGCGGACCTGATCGCTCTCGTCGTCGATGCCGAGAGCGGCTTCTCGCGCCGCCTCGAGGAGATGCTCGACCGGCTGAAGGAGCGGCGCGAGGCGAAGATGCTCGTCCTCAACAAGGTCGACCTGGTGAAGAAGGAGGCGTTGCTCGGCCTCGCGACGCGGCTCGGCGAGCGGGTCGCGTTCGAGGAGGTCTTCTTCGTCTCCGCGACGACCGGCGACGGGATCGCCGAGCTCAAGAGCTCGCTCGCCACTCGGGTGCCCGAGGGGCCCTGGCACTTCCCCGAGGAGCAGGTTTCCGACGCCACCGACCGGATGCTCGCCGCCGAGGTGACCCGCGAGCAGCTCTACCTCCAGCTTCACGCCGAATTGCCCTACGAAAGCGCGATCGAGACCGAGAAGTTCGAGGAGAGGCCGGACGGCTCGGCGGCGATCCACCAGCAGATCCTGGTCGCCAGAGCGAGCCAGAAGGCGATCGTGCTCGGCAAGGGCGGCACCCGAATCCGGGCGATCGGTGAGGCGGCGCGGCGGGAGCTGGGCGAGTTGCTCGGCCGCAAGGTCCACCTCTTCCTCCACGTCAAGGTCAACCCGAAATGGGAGGAGGATCGGGGGCTCTACCGGGAGATAGGGCTGGACTGGGTGGAGTAGCTAACTGAGGTGACGCCGTGGATCACGGCGGACGTGCAGGATTCGGACCACCTGAAATTTGTCCGGAAGCTCTACTAGGAATACGTAGTGCGATGTGCTGCGGATGCGCAGGAAGGTCGTGGCTTCGATAGTCACGCTCTTGCGAGCGGTCATGCCCTTCATGGCATTGCGGGACCGGGCGACGATATCCTCCACATATTCGAATGCGCGCTGACCGCCCCACCGCTTCTCCGATTCATCCCAGATTTCGTTGAGGTCGCGAAGCGCGGCGGTGGAGAAGCTAAGCCGCTTTACCACCGTTGTTGCGCCTCTCCTCGAGCCACGCATCTATGTCGAAGTTCTCGGCCTCTCCGCTTTCAAGGCCCTCCTTGAGCGCGCGGGTAAGCGCGACCCGGCGAGCCTCGCGTTTGATTTCGGCCATGTCGAGCGGCCCCGCAGAACCGCTTTCCTCACCTTCGATCAATGCCCGGCGGACATCGCCTTGTTCGGTCACGACGTATCTCCTGCCACGCCATTCTAGCTTATGGTAGCCACAGCGCCAAATCGCCTAGCCGCCGCCAAGCACCTCCTCCACCCATTCCGGCACCAGCACTCCCGCCGGCCCGGTTCGGACCTCGTCGAAGAAGACGCTGCCGAGGCTCGGCTCGAGGTTGAGCTCGAGGGTGCGGGCGCCGGCGTAGCGGGCGGTCTGGACGAAGCCGGCGGCGGGATAGACCGCGCCCGAAGTGCCGATCGAGACGAACAGGTCCGCGGCCGCCAGCGCCCGCTCGATCCGCTCCATCCCGTAGGGCATCTCGCCGAACCAGACGATGTCGGGCCTGAGCCGGCCCGTCTCGCCGCAGGCGGGGCAGGCGGGGCCGGGCAGCAGCTCGCCTTCCCAGGCCGAGCGGGCGTCGCAGGCGAGGCACCAGGCCGATCCCAGCTCGCCGTGCATGTGCAGCACCCTCTTCGCCCCGGCCCGTTCGTGAAGGTCGTCGACATTCTGGGTGACGATCAGCAGGTCGCCCGGCCATTCCGAGTCGAGCCGGGTGAGGGCGCGGTGGGCGGCGTTGGGCTCGACCTCGCCGAGCCGTGCGCGCCGCGCGTCGTAGAAGCCCTGGACTAGCTTCGGATCCCGTCGGAAGGCCTCCGGAGTCGCGACGTCCTCGACCCGGTGTCCCTCCCACAGCCCGTCCGGGCCGCGGAACGTCGCGAGCCCGCTCTCCGCCGAGACTCCGGCGCCGGTGAGGATGACGATGTTGGCGATGTCGCGCACGACGTGTCAGCCGCTTTTCGCGGCCTTCCGGGAACGGCCTGCCTGCACCAACTCGTTCAGGCTCACGGCGGCTCGGATCAGGGCCTTGAAGGCGCTCTCGTCGAGCGCATCGCCCTCGCGGAGATCGGTGGCGCGGCGGACATTACCTTCCAGACTGGCGTTGAACAGCCTCGACGGGTCGTCGAGCGCCGCGCCGCGCGCGAAGGTCAGCTTGACGACGTTGCGGTAGGTCTCGCCGGTGCAGAGGATTCCTTCATGCTCCCAGACCGGAACGCCGCGCCATTTCCAGGTCTCCTCGACCTGCGGATCGGCCTCGCGGATCAGGCGCCGGACACGGGCGAGCGTCTCGCCACGCCAGTCGCCCAGCTCCGCGATCCTTCCGTCGATAAGCTGCGAAGCCGAATCACTCATGCACCTTTCTCCCCGACGCTCATCGCTCGCCCGCGAAAGCCGGGCGGACGTAGCGGCGCCAGACATAGCCCCAGGGGATGATCAGCGCGAGCAGGAAGGGGAAGGTGCCGATGCTCGTCAGGTCGTCGCGAAGGTGTGGCGCGTTCGAGCCCGACAGCCACCGCGGCAGGCCGAAGGCAATCAGCCAGATCGACTTCCAGACGAACTCGAACAGGAAGATCGGCATGATCTTCAACGGGTCGCGGAGCCCGAGGATCGACATCACCCAGAAGGAGGCGACCAGGCTCGACATTACGCCGCGCACATTCGGGTCGGGATGGATCACGTCGGGCAAAGCGATGAACGGGCCGGCAATGAAAAACAGGATGCAGGTCGCGCGCAGCAAATAGAGCCGCGCCCGCGAGACCTCCCGATCGCCCCGTTTCCAAAGGCTCGGCGAAGCCGATGCAGCGGTCGTGACCATTCCCCGTCTCCTCAGCGCCAGCGATCGCCTGGCTGCTTCACGTAATGGCACCACACATAGCCCCAGGGGATCACGATCGGCATCAGGATGACGCCAAGGCCAATGGCGAAGACGTCTTCGGCAAAGGTCGGCGGGCGCTGCCCCGAAAGCCATTGGCCGAGGCCGAAGTCGAACAGCCAGATCGTTTTCCACGCCAATTCGAACATCAGCAGCGGCAGCATCTGCAGCGGGTAGCGCAGGCCGAGAAACGCCAGGAGCCAGACCGCGCCGAGCAGGCTCGGAATCACCCCGCGCGCCATCGTCTCATGGCTGACCAGCGGCGGCAGGATCATCGCGCCCACGCCGACGACCAGCAGCAGGTAAGTGGCTCGCAGCACGTACAGCCGAAAGAGCGACACCTCGCCTTGGGAAGCGCCCTCGCGCGGCGGTGATTGGGAGGCAGCGGTGGAAGCCATGTCTAGTCTCCTTGTCAGGCGGCGCGGGGCTGTGCGGCCGCGCCGGAATCGGGGTGGAACTCGAGGAGGTCGCCGGGCTGGCAGGCGAGAGCGTCGCAGATCGCCTCGAGGGTCGAGAAGCGGATCGCCCGGGCCTTGCCGGTCTTGAGGATCGACAGGTTGACGATCGTGATTCCGACGCGCTCGGCGAGCTCGGTCAGGGTCATGCGCCGGTCGTGCAAGAGATCGTCCAGCTTGACGTTGATCGCCATGTCACACGGTCCCTTCGAGGTCTTGGCGCATGACGGTGCCTTCGGCGAAGACGCGCGCGAGAACGAAGGTGAGGAGCACGGCGAGCCAACCCCCGGGCGAGAAGCCGGCGTCGAGGTGAAGGGGATGGGCAGGCGTCGAAACCGCTTTGCCGATAAGGCCGATGGCGACGCTGAGCAGCTGCTGGCCGAGCAGGAACCAGGCGATGGCGTGCAGGCGATAGGCGTTGGCGGCGACGAAGGGATTGCCGGCGCGAACCGTCTCGACCATCGCCACGAGCCGCCTCAGCATCGCGAGATTGAGCGGGACGGCGACAAGCCCGAGCACGGCGATCGCGCGCAGGCCCGTGATCAGCGCAACGGATTGCGCCGAGGGGGAAACGCCGAGCGCCGTCATCGTCCAGTGCTCGGCGGCGAACATGCCCGCCAGGATCGCGAGAACGATGGCGCCGTAGATCCAGTTGAGGACGATCAGGAGGCGCAGGACCACATAGGCGATCGGCAGGGCGGTGGTTGAAGAACGGGGCATCGGTTGGGGCGCTCCATAACTCTGAATATCGATAATCAATAAGAGACTTATCGTGACGCGTCAAACCTTTTATCGATTATCGTGAAAAAGTTATGCAAGCGCTCTCGCCAGCTCTCCGGCAAGCCCGCCTCGCGGTTCCACGCACAGCTCGTCGAGGCCGAGCCACCGGGCGGTCAACCGCAGCTCGGCGGCGAGGGCACGGACCGTATCGGCCAGCGCACCGGCCTCGAGGTGGGTGGCGCGGACGACGAGCGCGCCCGATTTTCGATCGGCCTTGAGGTCGACCCGGGCGGCGATCCGGTCGCCGAGCAGGAAGGGGAGGACGTAATAGCCGTGCACCCTCTTGTGGGCCGGCGTGTAGATCTCGATCCGGTAGCGCAGGCCGAACAGGCGCTCGGCGCGCGACCGCTCCCAGATCAGCGGGTCGAACGGCGCAAGCAGTGCCTGGCCCGTCGACCGCCGAGGCCGTCGCGCCTCGGGATCCAGGAAGGCGGGGCCGCGCCAGCCTTCGACGCGCACCGGTCGCAAAGCGCCTTCCTCGACCAGCTCGGCCAGGCGCGGAGCGGCGTCGGCCGGCGAAAGGCGGAAGTAATCGCGCAGGTCCCGGGCGGTGGCGACGCCCAGCGCGCGGGCGGCGCGACGCAGGAGGGCGCGCTGGGCCTCCTCCAGCTTTGGCGTCGGCAAGGCGAGGATGGCGGCGGGGATGACTCGTTCGGGAAGGTCGTAGACGCGTTCGAAGCTGCCGCGGCGGGCCGCCGTGGTGATCTTGCCCGCCCAGAACAACCATTCCAGGACTCGCTTGGCGCCGCTCCATTCCCACCAGCCGCTCCGCCCCTTCTCGAGGTCGGAGGCGGCGAGCGGGCCGTCGGCGGCGATTCGGGCGAGCACCGCGTCGGCCTCGTGCCGTCGCTCGTGCGCGAAGGCGCGAAGCGAGCCCCAGCCGCTCTCGCCGCGTTCCGCCCGCGCCATGCGCCAGCGCAGCAGGGGATATAGCGGCAAGGGCAGAAGCGAGGCTTCGTGGCCCCAATATTCGAACAGTCGGCGCGGCCGCCCCCACGCGGCGCGGTCGAGGAGAGCCGTGTCGTAGGGCCCGAGGCGCGAGAAAGCCGGAAGGTAATGGGCGCGCGCCAGCACGTTGACGCTGTCGATCTGGAACAGGCCCAGCCGGTCGGCGAGGGCGAGGAGGCGGCGCTGGCTCACCGGTCCCGCCGGCCGCGGCCGGTCGAGGCCCTGGGCGGCGAGAGCGATTCGGCGGGCGGCGGCGAGCGACAGCGGTTCGACCGGCGCCGCGACCTGCTTGCCTCCGTCCTCCGCCGCCGCCATGAAGCCACCATGGCGGAAAATCCCAGGCTTCGCATCAAGCTGTTCGGCGAGACCGGGCGCATGGGCGGGTCGCTGGCCCGGCACGTCGAGGCGTCGGACGGGGCCGAGCTGGTCGACGAGGCGCCGGACGTGTTCGTCGATTTCACCGCCCCCGAGGCGCTCGAGGCGAATCTCGAGGCGGCGCTGGCGGCGGGGAAGCCGATCCTGGTCGGCACCACCGGCCTCGACGAGGCGCAGCGGCAGCGGCTCGACCGGGCTGCGGAGCGGATCGCTTTGATCCATGCGCCGAACACCTCGCTCGGGATCGCCGTGCTGCGCTCGCTGGTCGAGCAGGCGGCGCGCGCGCTGGGGCCGGACTGGGACGCCGAGATCGTCGAGATGCATCATCGCGAGAAGCTCGACACGCCGTCGGGGACCGCGCTTCTGCTCGGCGGTGCGGTCAATCTGGGCCGGGGCGCCCGCGACCCGACCG
This sequence comes from Sphingomonadales bacterium, assembly GCA_034668385.1. Lineage (GTDB taxonomy): Bacteria > Pseudomonadota > Alphaproteobacteria > Sphingomonadales > Sphingomonadaceae > Allosphingosinicella. Next base: position 9,560 of record JAXDPL010000045.1, read on the forward strand.
AGCGCAACCGCTTCGACCGGATGCAGGAGGGCCCGCACGCCCGGGAGGAAGGCGGCGTCTATTATGCCTCGCTGCGCGGAGGCACGGTCGCCGGCGAGCATGTCGTCGTCTTCGCCGGCGACGGCGAGCGGCTCGAGCTCGGCCATCGCGCCGACAGCCGGCTGATCTTCGCACGCGGCGCGCTCCGCGCGGCCCTGTGGCTCAGGGACAAGCCGGCCGGGCGCTACACGATGGCGGACGTGCTGGGCCTGGCATGAGCGGGGAGGGGGCGCCCCGGCTTCTGCGCCGCCTCGGGGCCTTCGACGCGACGCTGCTGGTGATGGGCGGGATCGTCGGCGCCGGAATCTTCGTCAATCCGGCCGAGGTGGCCCGAGCGGTCCATTCGCCGCTCGCCTTCGACGCCGCGCCGCGCTCCTGCGTGCATCTCGGCGAACGCTTCGTCGCGACCAGCAGCCTGACCAAGGTCTACGGCCTCTCGGGCCTGCGCTGCGGCTGGATCCTCGCAGCCCCCGACATCGCCGAGCGGATGTGGCGCCTCAATGAAATGTTCGCCGTAGCCCAGGCCCATCCCGCGGAGCGGCTGTCCTGCATCGCGCTCGAACGCCTGGACGAAGTCGCCGCCGGGACTCGCGAGCGGCTGGAACGCAACCGCGCGCTCGCGAACGCTTTCTTCGCCGGCCGGAGCGACCTCGCCTGCGCGCCGACGCGACACGGCATCACCGCCTTCCCACGCCTGATCCAGGGCGATCCTGAGGCGCTCGACGATTTGCTGCGCGACCGGTTCGACGCTTCGATCGTGCCCGGCCGCTGGTTCGAGGCGCCGGATCGCTTCCGGATCGGCATCGGCGGCCCGACCGAACTCGTCGAGGAGGGCCTGCGCCGGCTCGGCGCCGGTCTGGATGCGTTCGAATGACCCCGGCGGAAGTGTCCGAAACATACAGAAAGCTGCATGACCGCACGCCCGAGCCGGAAACCGAGCTCGATTATGTGAATAATTATACGCTTTTGGTCGCTGTCGTCCTCTCCGCCCAGGCGACCGACGCGAGCGTCAACCTCGCCACCCGCGAACTGTTCAAGATCGCCGACACGCCGGCCAAGATGCTCGCCCTCGGCGAGGAGGGACTGAAGGCGCATATCAAGACGATCGGCCTGTTCAATACCAAGGCGAGGAACGTCATCGCCCTCTCCCAAGCCCTGATCGAGGAGCATGGCGGCGAAGTGCCGGCCGACCGGGACGCCCTCGAGCGGCTGCCCGGCGTCGGCCGCAAGACCGCCAACGTGGTGATGAACTGCGCGTTCGGCGCCGAGACCTTCGCGGTCGACACCCATGTCTTCCGGGTGTCCAATCGCACCGGCCTGGCGCCCGGCAAGGACGTCGCCGAGGTGGAGCGCCGGCTCGACGCGGTAACTCCGGCCCCCTATCGGCGCGACGCGCACCATCTCCTCATCCTTCACGGCCGCTATGTCTGCAAGGCGAGGAAGCCCGAATGCTGGCGCTGCGTCATTGCGGACCTCTGCCGCTTCGAGCCGAAGACGCCCCCGCCGGGCGAAGCCGGCAACCCGGCGATTAGACCAGGCCGGGGATGAAGCGGCACACGCTCGCCGCATAGGCTTCGTAGGCGGCGCCGAACTTTTCGCGAAGCAGCCGTTCCTCCTCGCGGATTCGAAGGAAGCTGCCGGCGGCGAACAGCGGCACCCCGGCGATCAGATTGGCATAATGGCCGAGGCCGATGGCAAGGGCGGCCAGGAACAGGGCCATGCCGGTGTAGATCGGGTGGCGCAGGCGGGCGAAGATTCCGCTGGTCACCAGCTGATGGTCGTCCCGCATTCGCGCGGCGATGCTCCAGTTCGCCCCCATCGCCCGGGTCGCGGCGCGGAACAAAGCGAAGGCGCCGCCCATCAGCAGCGCCACCGCCACCGCCGCGCCGATCGCGTGCGGACCCGCCGGCGGCAGCGAGCCGCGCACCGGGCCGAAGCCGGTCACCGCGAAGCCGGCCATCTGCAGGCCGATGCCTATCCGCGACACGCCCGATTTCTTCCCGCTCTCCGTCGCATCGCGCGACAGGGTGGCGCGGATCAAGGCCAGGAAGAACAATCCGCCGCCGACCAGCAAGACGATCAGGCCCGGAACGCCGACCGGATGCGGTGCGAAGAAATGAGTCATGCAATTCCCCCCAAGGCCTCTTAGCGGCCCGATGGCGGCGGCGAAAGGCTCTGGCGGGGCCGGACCGGCTTTGCTAAGCGCCCCGTCTCAGGCCCGGCACCCGTAGCTCAGCTGGATAGAGCGTTGCCCTCCGAAGGCAAAGGCCACAGGTTCGAATCCTGTCGGGTGCGCCACCTTCTTCCGCCGCTTTATTCTGCGATCTCCAGCACACCGGACCGAGCAAAACTTGGAACTGGGCGGGCCCATGAGCGGGTCGGTCGATGTCGGGAAAGCGCCAATGCCGGACGCCGCAGGCGCCCGGGCGCGTTGCGCAAGAGCGGACATTCACCGCCGAAGGTGCGTAGCGTCCGCTTTCGACCCATTTCAGACATTCATAGCAACCTGAATTTTGCCCGTCACAGCCGGGTCAGCCACTTGGTAGCCTCCAATCAGCGGACCACCTCGAGCAGAGGCGGCGCGCCCCGCTTCGACAGGAAGCGACAAAGGGGTCTCCATTAGCTAGTAAGGCGGAGTGATCATTGCGTGATGGAGCGCTGATGATTGAGGGTGGGACTGCTCAGTGGCGCCGGATCAACCTGGCCGCCGAACCCGAATTTGATCTCGGACCGCTGCGTGTACGGCCGTCTCGCCGTCAGCTCGTGCTCGGCACGAATGACGTCAGCACGCTTGAGCCGAGAGTTATGCAGGTTCTGATCGCGCTCGCCGGCGCGAAGGGCGAAGTAGTTTCCCGCGATCGGCTCAACGACCTGTGTTGGGGGGGGCGTATCGTTGGCGACGATTCGATCAACCGCTGTATCAGGGCGCTCCGCCGGCTCGCGCGACGCGTGAACCCGCCGCCCTTCGCGATCGAGACGGTGGCCGGAATTGGCTACGCGCTGGTGCCCGCGGGGTCGGACGGCGGAGCGCGCGCCGCTCCCCCCATCTCTGGGCAAAAGACCGAGCTGCCGAAATCGGTGGCGGTGCTGCCTTTCGCCAACCTGACCGGCGACCCGGCCAAGGATTATCTTGCCGACGGCATGGCCGAGGAGCTGATCGCAACCCTGACCCGCGCAACCGGGCTCAAGGTGCCCGCCCGCACCTCCACCTTCAGTTACAAGGGCCGCGAGACAGACGTCCGAACGATCGCGCGCGACCTGAGTGTCGACGCGGTGTTGGAGGGCAGCGTGCGCGCGGCGGGCGAGCGAATCCGGGTCACGGCGCAACTGGTCGACGCGCAGACGGGCTTCCACCTCTGGTCGCAGAACTACGACCGCGACATCGGCGATCTGTTCGCCGTTCAGGACGAGCTCGCCGGCATCATCGCGCGGACGCTGAAGGCCAAGCTCGGCGGCGGCAGACATCGTGCGGACCCGCAGGCCTACGAACTCTATCTCCAGGCGCGCGGCTTCGCGGCGCGGGCGACGCCCGATTCGCTGAGGCGCGCGATAGAGCTGCACGAGCAGGCGATCGCGCGCGATCCCGACTTCAGTCGCGCCTGGAGCGGGCTGGCGGGCACCCTGATGGAGGCGATCGTAGTCGGCCAGCTTCCGCTCGAACGACGCGCGGAGGCGCGGGCGAGGGCCGAGCAGGCGATCCGGCTCGATCCTGGCGATGCAGACCCTTACGCCATCGTGGCGGCGCTGGACACTGCCGCGGGCCGCTGGATCGAGGCCGAGGCGGGCTTCCGGACCGCGATCGAGCTCAACCCGGAGAAGCCGGCGGCGATCGGAACCTTGGCGTTGCACCTGCTGGCGACATGCGGCCAGTTGCGGCGCAGCTTCGAATTGGCGGGGCAGGCGGTGCGGCTCGCCCCCGCCGCCGCCAACCTGCAGCTGAGCTGTGCTCTGGTCGCCAACCTGCTGGGAGAGCGCGAGGCGCGGGATCGACATTTCGAGAACGCCCTTCTCTTGGGCCTATCGGAGGAGCGCGGCGCGGTTCGCCTGCTGCGGTCGAGCATCGCCGATGAAGCGGGACACCTCAAGGAGGCGGAGGCGCTCATGATCGGCGCCTTTGAGGGGGCGCCTTGCCTGGCGGAGGCCGGCATCGCCGATGTGATCCGCCGGGCCTATTCGGCGCTCGCGAACGAAGACGAACGCCGCTCGGCGAGCGCGGCGATCGATACCTTCGTCGTCGCTACCGACGCCGACGAGGCGCTGTGGCGGATTGCGGCATTGCCCGCCTTCCTGCTCCGGTGGCAGGTCATGCTCGGCTCGCTGGACGGCGCCTTCGCTATCGCCGACCGGATAATCGAGGCGTGGCGCCGCTCCGGCCACCTCGCTTATCTGGGCCTGCCGCTACTCTGGCGCAAGGAGACGCGGCCATTCCGGCGCGACCCGCGCTTCCAACAGCTGGTTGGCAAGCTCGGATTGGTCGAATTCTGGAGCAGGCATGGCCCACCAGATGGCTACAGGCTAGATGGCGGCGGATTGATAGAACAGCCCCCGCCTGCCTGAGCCGTTCAGCTCCGGACGAGCCGCTCTCGAGACGAGAAAGGCGGCGGCACCGCGAGGATGCCGCCGCAGGCGCCGGCGCAGGGGACTCAGCGCCGAAGAGTGACCACGACCCTCCGGTCGGCGGCCGCGAGCTGACGACGACCGTCGCGGGCCTCGGCGAGCGCCCGCTCGATCTGCGGCTGGGCCGAGGCCACGGCCGCCGCGATGCAGTCGCGACCGGCCATTTCGCGGCGCAGGTCGCGGACGCGGTCGTCGGTGCAGAGGCGCTCCGCGGCGCGGTGGATGCGCCCGTTCAGCACGTCCCGGCCCTTCGGGCTGAAAAGGTTGAGTTCCGCGTAGGAGACCCGCGCACTCGGCGCGCCCTCCACCGTGATCCGCGACTGCGCCATCGCTGCGGTGGAGAGAGTGACCCATGCGGTCGAGATGATGATGAGTTTGAGCATGACACCAATTCCTTCATCGGGGCCAGCGCCCTACGCGCTGGGTGAGGAGAATTGTGCCTGCCGATCGACTGATCGCGAGGACGCACAAACGATGATGTGCCGATCAACTGCCGATCTTTTGCCGCTGGAACAGCGAAGGTGACCGCCAAATGCATTTCGACCCGGACAGCGTCACTCAATCATGCCCGATGCACTCCGGGAGAGGGGAGCTCCGAATGTCCGCAATGGGTCGAAACCGGACATTCCGCACCGCTATCTAAAGTGGTCCGCTTTCTTCTCTGATCGCCCAGAAGCAGACCGTCCGCTTCCGGCCAACGTCAGCCATTCAGGAGGCGCTTAGCGGGGTCTTAGGTGCCCCTCTGAACTGGGCTCCCCGACTGCCGCGGCGCCTGAGCTCCTGCCCGTGACCGCTCGACTTCCCATGCGCCCGAGTTCTGTTTTTGGTCAGTTGGCGCGCCACCTCCCCACTAATTCAATTCTTTCTTCGCCAGGCAAGCCGCCCGCGCAGCCAGGTGGCGGCGACGGCGCGGTCGTCGCCGAGGATCTGCAGGGCGAACAGGCGGTCGTGGAGCGAGGCGCCGGCGGTGCGGCGGGCGAGGAGGGGGGTGGCGGCGGCGTCGAGGAGGACGAAATCGGCTTCCTGGCCGGGGAGGAGGGCGCCGACTCGGTCGGCGATGCCCATCACCCGCGCGCCGCCCGCGGTGGCGAGATGGAGGGCCCGGAACGGGTCGAGGCTGGCGCCCTTGAGCTGGCAGGTCCCGTAGGCCTCGCCGAGCGTGTGGAGGATCGAGAGGGTGGTGCCGGCGCCGATGTCGGTGCCGATGCCGATGCGGACGCCGTGGCGGTCGGCTTGAGCGAGGTCGAAATGGCCGGAGCCGAGGAAGGCGTTGCTGGTCGGGCAGAAGGCGATTCCGGATCCCGCCCCGGCCATGCGCTGGAGCGCGCGGTCGCTCATATGGACGCAATGGGCGAAGACGGAGCGGGATCCGACCAGGCCGAACCGGTCGTAGACGTCGAGATAGTCGGCGGCGTCGGGGAATCGGCTCGCGACGAATTCGATCTCGCCCGCATTCTCGGAAAGATGGGTATGCATCAGCACGTCCGGATGGGCGGCGACCAGGGCGCCGGCGTCGGCGAGCTGCGCGTCGCTCGAGGTCGGGACGAAGCGCGGCGTCACCGCATAGCCGAGGCGGCCTCGGCCTCGCCAGCGTGCGATCAGCTCCTCGGTGTCGGCGCGGCCGGAGGCGACGCTGTCGCGCAGGCCTTCGGGGCCGAGGTCCATCAGCACCTTGCCGGAGACGATCCGCATGTCGCGGCTCAGCGCGGCTTCGAACAGGGCGTCGACGGACGCCTCGTGAACCGTGGCGAAGACGAGCGCGCTGGTGGTTCCGTTGCGGAGCAGCTGGTCGAGGAAGAAGGCGGCGACGGCGTCGGCGTGGGCTCGGTCGGCGAAGGCCTTCTCGGCGGGGAAGATATGGCGTTCGAGCCATTGCATGAGCTGCTCGCCGTGCGAGGCGATGCAGTCGATCTGCGGATAATGGACATGGGCGTCGACGAAGCCGGGGACGATCAGGCCGGGCAAGCGCTCCACCGGAACGCCTTTCGGCTCGGCATAGGGGCCGCAGGAGGCGACGATGCCGTCCTCGACCAGCAGCAGGCCGTCGGCGAAGTGGCGGATCGGGCCGCCCCGCGCCGGGTCGTCGGGGATTGTGAGGATCTCGCCGCGGAAGGCCTGGACGCTCATTCGGCCGCCTCGTCCAGCATCAGCAGTTGTGCGATGACCGCGATGGCGATGACGTCGGGCTCCTTGTCGGCGATGCCCGGGATTCCGATCGGGCAGGTGAGGCGGGAGGGGTCGATGCCCTCTTCTCTGAGCCGCGAGAGGAAGCGGGCGCGCTTGGTCTCGGACCCGATCAGCCCGACGAAGCCCGCCGGCGAGCGCAAGGCCGCGGCGGTCAGGCGATAATCGAGCCCGTGGTCGTGGGTCAGGATCAGCACCGCGGCGCCCGGCTCGGCCTCGCCCGCGCACGCGACCATCGAATCCTCGTCCTGAAGCGACACGCCGGGAATGGCGCGGTTCTGGCGCGGGTCGAACCAGGAGAGGCGGAAGGGCAGGCGGGGCAGCCGGGTGGCGATGGCCACTCCGACATGGCCGGCGCCGAACATGAGCAAGGGCCGGTGCGCGCGCCGGTCGTCGGGCTCGATGAAGGTCGTGCCCTTGCCGGGCTTGGGCCCGCGCGGCGGCGAGGGCGGCTGGACGCCCGCCTGGACATGCTCGGCGGGGAAACGTTCGACGGGCTTCCGCGAATCGTAGAAATAGGTGGCGACCGGCTTGCGGCGCTCGACATGGTCGGTCCAGTCCCAGCGCCGCGGATCGGGGTCGACATGCTCGATCATCAGCCGCACCTGTCCGCCGCAGCATTGCCCGAGCAGCGGTCCCAGCGGCCAGTCCTGCACGCGCCAGCTTCCGGCCGGCTCGGCGAGGAGGCGCCGCGCCTGGTCGATCGCCTGGTGCTCGAGCGCGCCGCCGCCGATCGTTCCGACGCTGTCGCCGGCGGTGACGGTCATGCGCGTTCCGGCGCGGCGCGGAGTCGAGCCCTCGGTCGAGAGCACGGTGACGAGCGCGACCGGCTCGCGGCCGCGCGCTTCGCGCAGGCCTTCCAGCCAGTCCGGGATCATCGCGCGCGCAGCTCCTCGATCGCCGCGAGGATACGCTCCGGCGTGGTGGGCGCGTCGAGCTTGGGGAGCCCTTTGCCGGGCGCGGCGGCGGCGACCGCCTGGGTCAAGGCCGAAAAGACCGAGATGGCGAGCATCAAAGGCGGCTCGCCGACCGCCTTCGAGCGGTGGATGGTGGCCTCGACGTTCTCCCCGCGCTCCCAAATCGCGATATTCATGCGCGCCGGCCGGTCGTTCGCGGTCGGGATCTTGTAGGTTGAAGGTGCGTGCGTCAGCAGCCGCCCCCGCGCGTCGTAGACCAGCTCCTCCGTCGTCAGCCAGCCCATGCCCTGAATGAAGCCGCCCTCGATCTGCCCCAGGTCGACCGCCGGGTTGAGCGAGCGGCCGACGTCGTGGATGATGTCGACCGCGACGACCTTGTGCTCGCCGGTCAGCGTGTCGATCACGACCTCGCTCAAGGCGGCACCGTAGGCGAAATAGAGGAACGGCCGGCCGCGATGGGCGGCGCGGTCGTAATGGATCTTGGGAGTCGCGTAATAGCCGGTCGCCGAGAGCGAGATCCGCGCGAGGTGGGCGCGGCGGCAGAGTTCCGGGAAGGTCCAGCTTGCGGAGTCCGGCTCGCTCCCCGCGAACGCGTCGAGGCGCTTCTTGATCGTCTCGGCGGCATTCTTCGCGGCCATGCCGTTGAGGTCGGAGCCGGAGGACGCGGCCGTGGCCGAGGTGTTGGGCACCTTGTCGGTTCGCGTGGCGCTGACCTTCACCGTCTCGACCGGAACCCCGAACACGTCGGCCACCACCTGGGCGACCTTGATCATCAGCCCCTGGCCCATCTCCGAGCCGCCATGGTTCAGGTGGATCGAGCCGTCGGCATAGACGAGGACCAGGGCGCCGGCCTGGTTGAGGTGGGTGGTGGTGAAGCTGATCCCGAACTTGACGGGAGTCAGCGCCAGGCCCTTCTTGAGGACGTTGTGGGCGGCGTTGAACGCCTCGACCTCGGCGCGGCGGGCGGAATAGCCGGCCCGCTCGGCCAGTTCGGCGATCAACTCCGGCGCGACATTGTCCTCGACCGTCATGTGGTAGGGGGTCACGTCGCGGCCCGGGCCATAGAGATTGGCCCGGCGCACCGACAGGGGATCGAGCCCGAGGTGCGCGGCGATCGCATCCATCACCCGCTCGATCGCCATCATCCCCTGCGGCCCGCCGAAGCCGCGGAAGGCGGTGTTGGAGACGGTGTGGGTCTTCAATCGCTGCGAGACGATCTCGACGGCGGGCAGATAATAGCAATTGTCGGCGTGGAACATGGCGCGGTCGTTGATCGCCGGCGACAGGTCGACGGTGGCGCCGCAGCGCGAGGCGAGATTGATGCGGATCGCCTCGATGCGGCCGTCGCCGTCGAACCCGACGTCGTAATCGGCGGTGAAGTCGTGCCTCTTCCCGGTCGAATTCATGTCGTCGTCGCGGTCGGCGCGGAACTTGGCCGGTCGGCCGGTCTTGGCCGCGACCAAGGCGCAGGCGACGGCGAAGGCGGCGGCCTGGGTCTCCTTGCCGCCGAACCCGCCGCCCATCCGGCGGACCTCGATCGCCACCTGGGCATGGCTGAGTCCGAGCATCCGCGCGACAAGATGCTGGATCTCGCTCGGATGCTGGGTGGAGCTGAAGATGTGGAGGCGGCCCTGCTCGCCGGGGAGGGCGAGGGCGGCGTGGCCTTCGAGGTAGAAATGCTCCTGGCCGCCCATCGAGAGCGTACCGGTCAGGCGATGCGTCGCGGCGGCGAGCCCGGCTTCGGCGTCGCCGCGCGCCATCACCTGGGTCTCCTCGATCTCGCAGCCGGCGGCCTGCGCGTCCGCGATCGTGACCAGGGCTGGCCGCGGCTCGACCACGGCCTTGCCGAGCCGGGCGGCGCGGCGGGCGGCGCCGGTGCTGGTCGCCGCGACGAGGAAGAGCGGCTGGCCGGGATAGAGGATTTCGTCCTCGGCGAGCAGCAGATCGTCGTGGACGACCGGGCCGACATTGTTCTCGCCGGGAATGTCGGCGGCGGTGAAGACGGCGACGACTCCCGGCGCGGCGCGCACGGCGCCGAGGTCGAGCGAGACGAGGGTGGCATGGCCCTCGGCGGCATGGCCGAAGGCCAGATGCAGCACGCCGGGAGGCTCCGGAATGTCGTCGACATAGGTCGCGGCGCCGGCGACATGCAGGTCGGCGCTGTCGTGCGGCAGCGGCCGGCGGACGGCGGTTTCCCGGGAAGGCGGGGAGGGGACGGCCCGGTCAGCCATGGAGCACGCTGACCGCCTCGTTCCGCTCGGCCCAGATCCGGCGCAGCAGGTTGGCGGCGACGGTGCGGCGGTAAGCGGCGGACCCGCGCAGGTCGTCGAGCGGCTGGTAGTCGTCGGCGAGGGCCCTCGCCGCCGCTTCGATGGTGGTTTCGGTCCAGTCGTGGCCGGTCAGCGCGGCTTCGCAGCCCGGCGCGCGGGCGGGGATGCCCGCCATGCCGCCGAAGGCAACACGCGCCTCGGTGACGATGCCGTTCTCGATGCGCAGCGCGAAGGCCCCGCAGACGCCGGAAATGTCGCTGTCGAACCGCTTCGACAGCTTGACGACGCGGACCAGCATGCCGGGCGACGGGCGCGGGATACGCACGCTCTCGACGAACTCGCCGGGCGCGCGATCCTGCTTGCCGTAGCTCAGGAAGAAATCCTCGAGCGGGAGGGTGCGGCGGTCGGGCCCGCGCCTAAGCGTGAGCTCGGCGCCGAGCGCGATCAGCGCGGGCGGCATGTCGCCGATCGGCGAGCCGTTGGCGATGTTGCCGCCGATCGTGCCGGCGTTGCGGACCTGGACTCCGCCGATGCGGCGGACCAGCTCGCCGAGGTCGGGATGGAGGCGGGCCAGCGCCTCGCGCGCCTCGGAATAGCGGACCGCCGCGCCGAGGATGAGCGCCTCCGGGATCTCCTCGATCTGCCGGAGGTCCGCGATGTCGCCGATGAAGACGGTGGGGCCGAGGTCGCGCAGCTGCTTGGTGACCCACAGCCCGACGTCGGTGGCGCCGGCGACGATGCGGGTCTCGGGATGGGCGACGAGCAGGTCGGCCAGCGCGTCGGCGGTCGTCGGATGACCGTAAGCGGGTTCAAGCGCGCGCAGGTTCGCGGCAGTGTCCTCGTCGCTCTCCGGGGCCGGCGGCACGGCTTCGCCCGCGGCGAGGATCGGGCCGTAGCCGGTGCAGCGGCAGAGGTTGCCGGCGATGACATCCTTTACTGCAGTGTCTTCCGTCCCCAGCGCGCCGATGCTCCGCCCGTACAGCGACATGACGAAACCGGGCGTGCAGAAGCCGCATTGCGAGCCGTGACCGTCGGCCATCGCCCGCTGAACGCGATGGAGTGCGCCTTCCCGCGACAGGCTCTCGACAGTCACCACCGCCTTCCCGTCCACCATCGGCAGGAACAGGATGCACGCATTGACCGCGCGCCACCTGACTGCGTCGCCGTCCAGCTCGCCGAGCACGATCGTACAGGCACCGCAATCGCCCTCAGCGCAGCCCTCCTTGGTGCCGGTACGACGCAGCGCGTA
>JAXDPL010000046.1:0-15491 GCA_034668385.1 Sphingomonadales bacterium
CCCTGATGCGAAAGCTCCTTCCCGCCCTCGCCGCCACCACCTTCCTCGCCGGCTGCGCCAGCCACGGAGTGACCCCCGCCGAGGTCCGCGAGCAGACCGCGACGGTCGCCACCGCCGCCGCCGGCCCGGTCGCGCCTCCGACCGCCGACCGGCCGCAGATCGGCAATTTCGGCTTCGACGAGGCGGGCATGGACCGCTCGGTCGCCCCGGGCGACAATTTCTACCAATATGCCAACGGCACCTGGGCCAGGACGACCCCGATCCCGCCCGACAAGTCCAATTACGGCATGTTCACCATGCTCGACGACCTGTCGCGCCAGCGCACCCGCGAGATACTCGACGAGGCGATCAAGGACCCCAATTCCAAGATCGGCAACGCCTATGCCGCCTTCCTCGACGAGCCGGGCATCGAGGCCAAGGGCCTTGCCCCGCTCGAGCCCTGGCTGAACCAGATCCGCGCGCTGAGATCGAAGGCCGGCTACGCCGCGCTCGTCGCCCAGTCGACGCGCAACTCGTCCGGCGGCCCGGTCGTCGCCTTCGTCGGCCAGGACGACAAGAATCCCGACCAATATGCCCTGACCCTGGTCCAGGCCGGCCTCGGCCTTCCAGACCGGGACTATTATCTGAAGCCCGACGCCAAGCTCGCCGAGACCCGCGCCGCCTACGAGGCGCACCTCGCCAAGATGCTGAGCCTCGCGGGCGAGCCCAATGCGGCGGCTCGGGCGAAGGCGATCATGGCCTTCGAGACCGAGGTCGCCAGGGTCCACTGGACCCGCATCGAGAGCCGCGACGCGACCAAGACCTACAACAAGATGAGCGTCGTCCAGCTCGCCAAGCTCGCCCCCGGCTTCGACTTCCGGGCCTATTTCCGAGGCATCGGCGCCAACGTCAACGACGTCATCGTCGCCCAGCCGAGCGCGATCCAGGGCACCGCCGCTTTGATCGCTAAGACCCCGCTCGCCGTGCTCAAGGACCAGCTCCTCGTCCGCTCGCTCGACCAGTACGCGGACTATCTCCCCAAGGCGTTCGACCAGGAGAATTTCGCCTTCTACGGAACCGTCCTCTCCGGCACCCCCCAGCAGGAGGAGCGCTGGAAGCGGGCGGTGACCTTCACCACCAACGCCCTCTCCGACGAGGTCAGCCGGATCTACGTCCAGCGCTACTTCCCGCCCGAGACCAAGGCGGCGGCCGACCAATTGGTCCACAACATCATCGCGGCGATGGACCGGCGGATCGACCGGCTCGAGTGGATGGCGCCCGAGACCAAGGCGGCCGCCCACGCCAAGCTCGCCGCCTTCACGCCCAAGATCGGCTATCCCTCCCGGTGGCGTGATTTCTCCGGCCTGGTCATCCGCCGCGACGACCCGCTCGGCAACGCCATGCGCTCGGCCAATTTCGAGTACGAATACAACGTCACCAAGCTCGGCAAGCCCATCTACCGCTGGGAATGGGGCATGACCCCGATGGAGATCAACGCCTACGCCAATTTCGGCATGGTCGAGATCGTCTTCCCGGCGGCGATCCTGCAGCCGCCCTTCTTCGATCCCAAGGCCGATCCGGCGGTCAATTACGGCGGCATCGGCGCCGTCATCGGTCACGAGCTCAGCCACCATTTCGACGACCAGGGCGCCAAGTACAACCGCGAGGGCCGACTCGTCGACTGGTGGACTCCGCAGGACCTCAAGGCCTTCCAGTCCCGCCTCGACGCCCTCGGCGCCGAATATGACGCGTACGAGCCGCTGCCGGGCATGCACGTCCAGGGCAAGCTCACCATGGGCGAGAATGTCGCCGACCTCGCCGGCCTCACCGTCGCCTACGACGCCTATCATACGGCGATCGGCGATCGGCCCGCGCCGGTGCTCGACGGCTTCACCGGCGACCAGCGTTTCTACTTGGGCTGGGCGCAGGTCTGGCGGCGCAACTATCGCGAGGCGAATTTGCGCCAGCGGCTGCTCACCGATCCGCACAGCCCGTCCGAGCAGCGCGCCGCCGTGGTCCGCAACCTCGACCCCTGGTACGCCGCCTTCGGAGTCCAGGCCGGGCAGAAGCTCTATCTGTCGCCCGACCAGCGCGTGCGCCTTTGGTAGGATGGCGAGCGCCGCCCCTCGAAGCGCCGCGCGGCTGGTCGCGGTGGCGGCCGCCGCGGCGGCCTCGGCGGCCCTGCTGCTGTGGGCGCTGGCGAGCCCGGTCTTCGCCGCCTGCTTCTTCGCCGGCGCGCTCGCTCTGGGCGTGCCGCTCGCTCTGGTCGGCGGCCGGCAGCCGGCGGAGGCGGGCGAGGCGGAGCCGGTGCTCGATCGCGCCTTGCTCCGCGCCGCGCTCGACGGCGGCGCGGGTCCGCTCGCCGTCACCGACCTCAACGGCGCCCTTCTCGCCGCCAACTCGGCCTACGAGCAGGCGTTCGGTGCCGCCTCGCCGGCCGGCCTCGCCGAAGACGGCCTGCTCGAAGCCGCGCGCCGCGACGGCTCGGCCGAAACCGCCGGGGAATCCCGGCGGGTCTCGGTCGTCCTCGCCGGCGGCGCATCGGACCGGCTGCTCTGGTGCGTCGAGCGGGTCGAGCCGGCCGACGTCGAAGGCGAGGCGCGGCGGCTGGTCACCGGCGAGGCGGGCGAGCGGCTCGGGCAGGCCGGGATCATGGCCGCCCTGGTCGATCCCGAAGGCCGGCTGCTCACCGCCAACCGCGCCTTCCTCGCCCGCGCCGCCGCCGAGCCGGACTCGGCGCTCGGGGGTCCGATCGCAGACCTGTTCGGAGTCGGCGAGGACGGCCGCTTCCACTTCGCCCGCGAGGGGAAAGCGGGCGGACCGCTGCGCATCCTCCAGGTGCCGGTCGACGGCGAAGGCGGGCCCTTGCTCTTCCTGCTCCTCGACGAGCTCGGCGGCGGCGGCGATGTCGGGGCGAACCTCAACGGCCTGCTCGAAATACTGCCGCTCGGCCTCGCGCTCGCCGACCGCGACGGCCGATTCGTCTATCTGAACGCCGCCTTCCGCCGCGCCGCCGGCCTGTCGCGAAGCGCCGCCCCGGCCTGGCCGAGCGACCTCGTCGTCGACGAGGACAAGGCGGCGGTCGCCGATTCGGTCCGCCGCTTCGCCCGCGGCCCCTCGATGTCCGGCGACCTCGCGGTCCGCCTCAAGGCGCGGCCCGAAGAGCCGATCGCGCTCACCGTCGCCGGCGCCCGCGGCCTCGGCGAGGCGGCGGTTTTGCTGTCGCTCAAGGACAATAGCGAGGAGGACCGGCTGAAGCGCCAGGTCGCCCAGGCCACCAAGATGCAGGCGGTCGGCCAGCTGGCCGGCGGGGTCGCCCACGATTTCAACAATATCCTCACCGCCATCATCGGCCATTGCGACCTGATGCTGATGCGCCACGCGCCGGGCGACAGCGATTATGACGACATCCAGCAGATCCGCTCCAACTCGAACCGCGCCGCAAGCCTCACCCGGCAATTGCTCGCTTTCTCGCGCCAGCAGACGCTTCGCCCGCAGGTCCTCCAGCTCCCCGACGTCATCGCCGAGGTCTCGACCCTCTTGAAGCGCCTGATCGGCGACACGGTGACGCTCGAGGTCAAGCACGGCCGCAGCCTCGGCGCCGTCCGCGCCGATCCCGGCCAGCTCGAGCAGGTCATCGTCAACCTCGCCGTCAACGCCCGCGACGCGATGCTCGCCAAGGACGAGAAAGGCGGCGGCACGTTGATGCTCCACACCTACGCCGTCTCCGCGGACGACGTGCGGCGGATGGGCAGCGAGATATTGCCGATCGCCGATTACACCGCGCTCAGGGTCACCGACACCGGCACCGGCATCGCCCCGCACCTCCTCCCCAAGATCTTCGAGCCCTTCTTCACCACCAAGGAGGTGGGCAAGGGCACCGGCCTCGGCCTCTCCACCGTCTACGGCATCGTCAAGCAATCGGGCGGCTTCATCTTCGCCGAGAGCGAGCCGGGCAAGGGCACCAGCTTCACCCTCTATTTCCCGGTCCACCGGCTCGAGGCGGCGAAGCCCGGGCGCAAGGCGAAGCAGGGGGCGGGCGAATTGTGGGGCACCGGCGTTATTCTGCTCGTCGAGGACGAGGCGACGGTCCGCGCGGTCGCCGAGCGCGCCCTTACACGCCACGGCTACACCGTGCTCACCGCCGAGAATGGCGAGGCGGCGCTCGAGATCCTCGAGCGGGAAGGGCGGGTCGATTTGATGATCTCCGACGTCGTCATGCCGACCATGGACGGCCCGACCACGGCCCGCGAGGCGCGCAAGCTCCAGGGCGACCTCAACATCCTGTTCATCTCGGGCTATGCCGAGGAGCAGCTTCGCCAGTCGATCGACCTCGACCGAGTCGCCTTCCTCGCCAAGCCGTTCTCCGTCCAGAAGCTCGCCGAAGCGACCAGGGACGCGCTGGCGGGGAAATAAGTTCCTCCCCGTTCCGGGGAGGAGCATCCCACCCCCTCCAAAATAATTGTTTCGCAAGCGGTTGCAGTGCCTTAAGCGCGGCGCGTGACCGATCCCCGCTGCGTCCTCATCGTCGAAGACGAATCGCTCATCTCGATGATGCTCGAGGACTTTCTCGATTCGCTCGGCCACCGCGTCGCCGGCACCTGCGAGACCGTCGCCGACGCTTTGGCGCGGGTCGAGGAAGGCGGCTTCGACGTCGCCATCATCGATGTGAACCTCAACGGCGAGCGGGTCTGGCCGGTCGCCGACCGGCTCGTCGCCAAGGGCATCCCCTACATCCTCGCCACCGGCGGCCATATCGAGCCGCCGCCCCCCGCCCACGCCGGCGCTCCGGTTCTCTCGAAGCCCTTCACCCTCGACGCCATCGAGCCCGCCCTCGACGAGGCCTGCGGCGGCCTGTAGCCCCTCGGACGGGGGGAATGGCAATGGTCTGGAAGGTACTAAATCGGTGCCAGCTACCGATTTCGCCCCGCTAAATCGGTGCCAGCTACCGATTTCACGTCGGGGGCGCGCCGAGGGCGTAAATCCGTACCTGTCCCCAATTTCGCGAAATCGGTAGCTGTCCCCAATTTGGAAATCGGTGCCAGCTACCGATTCCGAAGCCATTTTTGAGACGGCGGCGCGACTCGTTTGCGACGGAGCGGCGACCCGAAAAACCGGTAGCGGGGCCAGATTCGAGAAACCGGAGGTGGCACCGATTCGGGGCCGGTCACGCTTCCGGAAAATCGGTAGCTGTCCCCATTTTCTTCGGACGCCCGGGCCGGCCAGGCCCCAGTCTTCGGCCGGTGACCGCGGCAAGGGCCCGGACGAACGCCTCGCCGGCAAGCGGATTGCCGCTCGCTTCGCGGGCGCGGACCGCCGCCAGCTCGTCGTCGGCGAGGCCGGAATCGAGGACGGCCCGCCAGTCCGGCCACCGGTCGAGCAGGGGTACGGGATCGACGAGCCCGTCGCCGCCGCCGCCGAGATGGGATCGGGCGCTCGACCAGGGCCAGTCTTCCGGCCGCGCCGTCAGCCCGGCCCGCACCGGATTGAGCTCGACGTAGCGGGCGCAGGCGAGCAGATGGCGCTCGTCCATCACGAACGAGGCGAAGCGGCCCTGCCAGAGATGGCCGGTCCAGCCTTCGCGCACGTTGACCGCCCGGGCGTAGCGGCGATGCGTCGCGCCGACGGCGGCGGCGAGCGCGGCTTCCGATCCGGGGACGAGGATCATGTGGACATGATTCGGCATCAGGCACCAGGCCCAGATTGCGATGCCTTCCGCTTCGCAGGCCGCGGCGAGATAGCGTTTGTAGAGCCGGTAATCGGAGTCGGCGAAGAAGGTCCGCTGGCGCCGGTTGCCGCGCTGCGTGACGTGGTGAGGCAGTCCCGGAAGCACGAGGCGGGCGAGGCGCGGCATCGGCTTTTCTTACCATAAACGCGGATGCCCGCGACTCGATTCTTCACAATCAAACAAAATTGGTCCCAGCTGCCGATTAAGAAATCGGTGACAGGTACCGATTTCCCGTCCGAAAATCGGTGACAGCTACCGATTTCACGTCGGGGCGCGGCGAGGGCGTAAATCCGTACCTGTCCCCAATTTTCTTCGACGCGGTCGGGCCCGCCCTCGACGAGGCCTGTCGCGGCGCCTAGCTGTTGCCGCGGGGAGGAAGCGCGATGGTGTGGAAGCTGCTGCTGGCGGTCGTCCTGGTCTACGCCGCCATCTGCGCGCTCGCCTTCACCCTTCAGAACCGCTTGCTCTTCCCGGTGGACGCCGCGCGCTCCGACGATCCGCTTCCGCCCGGCGCGGAGCGGCTCGCCCTGACCGCGGGGGACGGGACGAAGCTGGTCGGCCTCCACCTCCCGCCGCGCCGGCCCGGGCCGAATCCGCCGCTGATCCTCGGCTTCGGCGGCAATGCCTGGAACGCCGACCACGCCGCCGAATATCTCGGCGACGCCTTCCCCGGCGCCGACATCGTCACCTTCCACTATCGCGGCTACGCGCCGAGCGGCGGCCGTCCGGGGGCGGCGGCCTTGCTCGCCGATTCGCTCCTGATCCACGATTTCGCCGCCGCCCGCTTTCCCGGCCGTCGGATCGTGGCGGTGGGCTTCTCGATCGGCAGCGGCCTCGCCGCGCATCTGGCCCGGGAGCGACCGGTCGCCGGCGCCATCCTCGTCACCCCGTTCGATTCGCTGACCAGGGTCGCCGCCGGTCACGCCCCGTGGCTGCCGGTGCGCTGGCTGTTCCGCAACCGCATGGAGGCCGCGGACGATCTCGCCCATGCGCGGGCGCCGGTCGCGATCCTCGCCGGCGCCGCCGATTCGCTGGTCCCAGGTGCGCGCACCGACGCCCTCCGCCGCGCCGCCAAGACCCTGGTCTACGACCGGACCGTCCCCGGCGCCGGCCACAACGACATCTACGCCCGCTCGGACTTCCACCAGGCGCTGCGCGAAGCGATGGCGGCGGTGACGGCGGGGCGGTGAGCAAGAAAGGGATTTCACGCGGAGGCGCGGAGCCGCGGAGGGACTTCGGCGGCGTATGCCGCCTTTCTTTTCGACAGCTTCCCATGATCCAAAGCGGCTTCGCCGCGCCGGACCCTCCGCGCCTCCGCGCCTCCGCGCCTCCGCGTGAACCCTCTCTTTGAAATCGGTGGAAATCGGTGCCAGCTACCGATTTCCCGCCGCGTAAACCGGTGCCAGCTACCGATTTTTCCTTGGCCGAAAAACCGGTAGCTGGCACCGATTGTTTTCTTCTTGTTCCGCAAGAACAGAGATGGTACACATTCCGTCCAACGAACGCGTTGAATGGGCGGCGCGTCGGCTATAACGGGGAGCGACGCCATGACGGCAGCATTGAAAGTGGTAAGCGGGACCTCCGACACTATGGACAGGCAGAAGGCCCTCGAGGCCGCCCTCGCTCAGATCGACCGCGCCTTCGGCAAGGGGTCGGCGATGAAGCTCGGCTCGCGCGAGGCGGTCGAGATCGAGACCATCTCCACGGGCTCGCTCGGCCTCGACATCGCGCTCGGCATCGGCGGGCTTCCGCGCGGCCGGGTGGTCGAGGTCTACGGGCCGGAGAGCTCGGGCAAGACGACGCTCGCCCTCCACGTCATCGCCGAGGCGCAGAAGAACGGCGGCACCGCCGCCTTCGTCGACGCCGAGCACGCGCTCGATCCGGTCTATGCGAAGAAGCTGGGGGTCGACGTCGACGAGCTGATCGTCTCGCAGCCCGACACCGGCGAGCAGGCGCTCGAGATCACCGACACGCTCGTCCGCTCGAACGCGGTCGACGTTTTGGTGGTCGATTCGGTCGCGGCCCTGGTGCCGCGCGCCGAGATCGAGGGCGAGATGGGCGATTCCCATGTCGGCCTCCAGGCGCGGCTGATGAGCCAGTCGCTGAGGAAGCTCACCGGCTCGATCTCCAAGTCCAAGTGCCTCGTCATCTTCATCAACCAGCTCAGGATGAAGATCGGCGTCATGTACGGCAATCCGGAGACGACGACCGGCGGCAATGCGCTCAAATTCTACGCCTCGGTCCGGCTCGACATCCGCCGCACCGGCCAGATCAAGGACCGCGACGACATCGTCGGCAATACGACCCGCGTGAAGGTGGTCAAGAACAAGGTCGCGCCGCCGTTCAAGCAGGTCGAGTTCGACATCATGTACGGCGAGGGCATCTCCAAGACGGGCGAGATCCTCGACCTCGGGGTCAAGGCGGGTCTGGTCGAGAAATCGGGCGCCTGGTTCAGCTACGACAGCGTCCGCATCGGCCAGGGCCGCGAGAACGCCAAGACCTACCTTCGCGAGAATCCGGACGTCGCCGCCCGGCTCGAACGCGCCATCCGCGGCAAGACCGACGCGGTCGCCGAGGCGCTGATGACCGGCCCGAGCGCGGAGGACGATCTCTAGGAAGGGGCGCGCTTTCGCGCGACGTACCGTTACCTTTGTCACCTTAAGGCCCCAAACCGGGCCTCGGCGGGAGAGCCTTGGAGCTTGTGAACGCGCTTGCCCATCCGGCCTCACAAGGCCTCGAAACCCGGTCGCAGCGATGCGGCCGGGTTTTCGCGTTCGGGGGCGATTGCGCGCCGCCTCTCGGCTACCCTCAACTTCCTCAACTTATTTTGGGCGGAGCGGACTCAGGCCGGTCGGCTGGCGGTTTCCTGGACGTCGATCTCGGCTTCGTCGCGGCTGTCGCGGCAGGGGTCGCGGTTGGCCCAGAGCGCGACGGCGAGGCCCAGGGCGCCGCAGGCGGTGAAGCCGATCAGCAGCGGCAAAGTCGTGCCGTTGAATTGCTGGCCGACCGCGAAACCGATCAGCGCGCCGCCGATCGTGGTCAGAACGCCCTGCAGCGAGGAGGCGGTGCCGGCGACATGGCCCAGCGGCTCCATCGCCAGCGCTCCGGCATTGGCGCCGATCAGGCCGAAGCAGGCCATCGTCGCCGCTTGCAGCGGAACGAAGGTCCACAAGGTCTCGCCCCAGGTCGCGGCGACGGCGAGGTGGAGCGCCGCCGCGGCGGTGAAGGCGACGAGGGCGCGGAGCAGCAGCCGGCGCGAGCCGAGCCGCATGACCAGCTTCGAATTGGCGTAGGAGCTCGCCGCCATCGGCCCGGCGACGCAGGCGAAGACGACCGGCAGCAAGGCGGGCCGGTGCAGCACCTCGGCGACGATCTGCTGGACCGAGTTGATGAACGAGAAGAGCGCGCCCATCGCCAGGGTCTGGACGAGCGCGTTGCCGATCGACTGGCGGGTGCTCAGCGTCAGCCGCGCCGCCTCCGCGATCGAGGCGAGCGACAGCGGCCGCCGTTTCTCCGGCGCCAGGGTCTCGGGCAGTCGCGCCAGCACCCAGACCGCCAGCAGCGTCCCATAGACTCCGAGGCCGATGAAGATGTGCCGCCAGCTCGCCACCGCCAGCACCGCCTGGCCGAAGAAGGGCGCGAGGATCGGAACGATCATGAACACGATCATGGTCAGCGACATGACCCGCGCCATCGCCGGCCCGTGATAGCGGTCGCGCACGATCGAGACGACCAGCACCCGGCTCGCCGCGGCGGCGACGCCCTGCATCGCCCGAGCTGCCAGCAGCAAGGTGAAGCTCGCGGCGAGCCCGGCGAGGGTCGCGAACGCGGCGTAGAGCGCGAGCCCGGCGACGAGCAGGCCCTTGCGTCCGAACCGGTCGGAGAGCGGCCCGTAGCCGATCTGCGCCGCCCCGAAGCCGAGCAGGTAGACGGTGATCACCAGCTGCCGTCGGTTCTCCTCGCCGACCCCGAGCGCCGCGCCGATCGCCGGCAGCGCGGGCAGCATCGAATCGATCGCCATCGCGTTCGACGCCATCAAAGCCGCCATCAGGGCGACGAACTCGCGGAAGCCGGGGCGGAGCGGCGGCGCGGCGGCGGGGGAGGAAGCGGGGGTCAATCTCTCACTCGAAATCGCGGACCAGGTTCAGACCGGCGGGGACGGGGAGTGTTCCCTAGCGGCCGCCCGGCGCCTAAGGAATGGCGGCGATGATCCGCGTCCACCATCTCGAGAACAGCCGTTCGCAGCGAATCCTCTGGCTGCTCGAGGAGCTCGGCCTGCCCTACGAGGTGAAGCGCTACGAGCGCGACAAACGCACGATGCTCGCCCCGCCCGAGCTCCGCCGCGTCCACCCGCTCGGCAAGTCGCCGGTGATCGAGGATCTGGACGCCCGCGGCGGCGGCGGCCGGATCGTCGCCGAGACCGGCGCGATCGTCGAATATCTGGTCGAGAAAGCCGACGGCCGCCTCGGCCCGCCGCCGCAGCGCGAGGCGGTCCTGCTCTACCGCCAGTTCCTCCATTATGCCGAGGGCTCGATGATGCCGCCCTTGCTCGCCATGCTGGTCGTCCGTCGGCTCGGCCTGCTCGGCCGCCTGGCCCGAGCGCCGCTCCAACGCATGCTCGATTCGCATCTCGACTGGCTGGAGAGCGAGCTGGCGGAGCGCGACTGGTTCGCCGGCGACTCGTTCACCGCCGCCGACGTGATGATGAGCTTCCCGCTCGAAGCCTCGCGCCACCGCGCCGGCCTCGACGAGCGCCGGCCGAACCTGACCGCCTGGCTCGACCGGATCCACGCCCGCCCCGCGTATCGCGAGGCGCTGCGCAAGGGGGGACCTTATGCTTATGCCTGAGCTCGATCGCCGCCGCTTCGGCCTCGGCGCCCTCGCCGCGACCGCCGCGCTCGCTCTGCCCCGGGCCGCCTTCGCCGCGTCGCCGGAGCTGAAGTCGATGACGGGCGACGTCGTGCCGATCTCCCGCGCGGAACGCCTCGCCCGGGTCGCCAGGGCGCAGGGGCTGATGCGCCGTCTGGGCTTCGGGGCGATCCTGATCGAACCGGGCGCCTCTCTGACCTATTTCACCGGCGTCAACTGGCACCGCAGCGAGCGGCTCACCGCCGCCTTGATCCCCGCCGAGGGCGAGGCGGTGATCGTCACGCCCTTCTTCGAGGAGCCGTCGGTCCGTGAGAGCCTCGCGATTCCCGCCGAGGTCCGCACCTGGCAGGAGGACGAGGATCCGCTGCGCCTCGTCGCCGGGGCGCTTCGCGACCGCCGCCTCGTCGCGCGGCCGGTAGGGATCGAGGAGACGGTGCGCTTCTTCGCCGTCGACGGGCTCCAGAAGGCGCTGCCCCGCACGCCGATCCGCAACGCCGCGCCGGTCGTCCGCCCGTGCCGGATGATCAAGTCCGACCACGAGATCGCGCTGATGACCAGGGCGAGCGACATCACCATCGCCGCCTATCGCTACACCTGGCCGAGGATCGAGCGCGGCATGACCCCAGGCGAGATCGGCGCGATCATGAACGGCGCCACCCAGGCGCTCGGCGGAAGCCCCGAATTCGCCCTCATCCTGCTCGGCGAGGCGGCGGCCTACCCGCACGGCAGCGGCAAGCCGCAGCGCGTCCGCGACGGCGAGGTGGTGCTGATGGACTGCGGCTGCACGGTCGAGGGCTACCAGTCGGACATCTCGCGCAGCTTCGTGTTCGGCGAGGCTTCGGCGGAGCAGCGCCGGGTCTGGGACCAGGTCCGCCGCGGCCAGCAGATCGCCTTCGAGACGGCGCGGGTCGGAGTGCCCGCCGGCGCGGTCGACGACGCCGTCCGCCGCCAGTACGAGGCCTGGGGCTACGGCCCGCGCTACAAGCTGCCCGGCACCTCGCACCGCACCGGCCACGGCATCGGCCTCGACGGCCACGAGCCGGTCAACCTCGTCCACGGCGAAACGACGCCGCTCGCGCCCGGCATGTGCTTCTCCGACGAGCCCGGAATCTACATCCCCGGCAAGTTCGGGATCCGCCTCGAGGACTGCTTCCACATGACGGTCGCCGGCCCCCGCTGGTTCTCCGAGCCGCCCCCCTCGCTCGACCGGCCGATCGGCTAGTGGCATGATCACGCTTGAAGAAGCTTCCGCTCATCATGAGGAGCCGCGGAGCGAACACGAAGCGGCGTCTCGAAGGACGGCACAACGGTCCTTCGAGACGGGCCTTCCCCCGGATCAAGTCCGGGGTCAGTCCCTCCTCAGGATGAGCGGTTCAGTTCGAGTCGATCATGCTCTACGCCCGCGGCTCGGCGTCGGGCGGCAGCGACGGCCTGTGCGCCGGGGCGTGGGGCGGCTCGATGTCGGCGGGCTCGGGCGTGTCGAGCTGGCCCTCCCAGCGCGCGACGACGGTGCTCGCCACCGCGTTGCCGACGACGTTGGTCGCCGAGCGGCCCATGTCGAGGAAATGGTCGACGGCCAGCACCAGCAGGATGCCGGCCTCGGGGATCCGGAACTGCGAGAGGGTGGCGGTGATCACCACCAGGCTGGCGCGCGGCACCCCGGCGACGCCCTTCGACGTCACCATCAGAGTCAGGAGCATCAGGATCTCCTGGGTCAGCGTCAAATGGATGCCGTAGGCCTGGGCGATGAACAGGCTCGCGAAGGTCATGTACATCATCGAGCCGTCGAGGTTGAACGAATAGCCCAGCGGCAGCACGAAGGCGGCGATGCGCGGCGGAACGCCGAACCGCTCGACCGCCTCGAGGGTGCGCGGGAAGGCCGCTTCCGACGAGGCGGTCGAGAAAGCGAGCACGATCGGATCGCGGATGTAGCGCACGAGCAGGCGCGTGCGGCTCCCGACGATCAGGAAGCAGAGCCCGATCAGCAGTGCCCAGAGGATGACGAGGCCGGTGTAGAAGCTGCCCATGAAATAGCCGTAGGTGGCGAGGATCGAGGGGCCGCGCTCGGCGATGCTCGCGGTCACCGCGGCGAACACCGCGACGGGGGCGAAGCGCATCACGTAATCGGTGACCTGAAGCATCACCTTGGCGAGGCCGTCGAGCGCCCGGACCAGCGGGCGCGCCACTTCGCCGACCGCGGTGATCGCGACCCCGAGGAACAGCGAGAAGACGACGATCTGGAGGATGTCGTTCTCCGCCATCGCCTTGACCATCGATTCGGGGAAGATGTGGGCGACGAATTTGGCGAGGTCGAAGGCCGAGCGGTCGACTCCGCTTGCCGCGTCGGCCGGCGGGATGGGGAGGGCGAGGCCGGTGCCGGGGTGGAGGGTAGTGACGAGGATCAGGCCCAGCGTCAGCGAGACCAGGCTCGCGCAGACGAACCAGCCGAACGCCTTGAGGCCGACCCGGCCGAGCGCCGCGGTGTCGCCCATATGGGCGATGCCCGAGACCATCGTCGCCAGCACCAAAGGCGCGATGATCATCTTGATCAGATGGAGGAAGATGGTGGTGAGGATCGAGAAATAGCCGGCCACAATCTTGAGCTCGGCGTCGCCCGCCGGAGTGCCGCCGCCCAGCGCCGCGTTCAGCGCCCAGCCGACGACGATGCCGAGCACCAGCCCGGCGAGAATGAAATAAGTGAGGCGCCTGGCCATTTCACGCTTCCCCTTGTGCCGGACGAGGGGAAGCCGATTGGCGAGGACGGGTCAAGCGCGTCCTTCGAGACGCCGGTTCGACAGGCTCACCGGCTCCTCAGGATGAGCGGAATCAAGCTCCCACTCGCTCATCCTGAGGAGGGGCTGAGCTTGTCGAAGCCCCGTCTCGAAGGACTAAGCCGGCTCGAGCTCGCGCTGGACCACCTTGTCGGCGAGCGTCCCGTTCAGTTCGGCGAGATGGTCGAACTCCGATTCGTAGGTGGCGAGGCCTTGGCTGATCGAGCGCAGCTCGGCGTCGAGGCCCTGGAGCTCGGCTTCGGGAACCAAGGCCTCGACCGTGTCCCAGCGCGACCAGCCGGGACGCGTGTCCATGCCGAGCATCTGGCCGCGGCGGCTGGCGACGGCGGACGTCACCCGCGAGGTGGCGTAGCTCGGAGTCGTCACGGTCACCTTGTGCACCGGCTCCAGCAGATGCGGCTGGGCGGCGGCGAGCGCCTCGGCCATGCCGATCCGCCCCGCCGTCCGGAAGGCGAGCTCGGAGCTGTCGACCGTATGATAGCTGCCGTCGATCAGGGTCACCGCGACGTCGACCACCGGGAAGCCGAGCGGGCCCTTCTCCATCGCGTCCTTGACGCCCGCTTCCACCGCCGGGATGTACTGGCGCGGCACCGCCCCGCCGTGGATCTTCTCGTCGAACTGGAAGCCCTCGCCGCGCGGCAGCGGCCGGATCTCGATCACCGCGTCGCCGAACTGGCCGTGGCCGCCCGACTGCTTCTTGTGGCGGCCGCGCTGGGTGACGGTCTTGCGGATCGATTCCTTGAAGCCGACGGTCGGCGGCCTGGCGTTGACCGCGACTCCGTAGCGGCGCTTCAGCTTGGCGAGCGTGACCTTGAGATGCTCGTCGCTGATCCCCTTGAGCCGGGTCTCGTGAAGCGCCTCGTCCTGCTCCCAGGAGAGCGAGGGGTCCTCCTCGCAGAGTTTGTGGAGGGCGGTCGAGAGCCGGACGTCGTCCTTGCGGTCCTGGGTGGTGATGGCGAGCGCGTAGTTCGACTTGGGCAGAGCGATCTCGGGGACCTTGCCGCTGCCGCCGAGCCACTGGCCGGCGCCGACCCCTTCGGCCTTGGCGATGGCGACGACGTCGCCGGTCTCGGCCTTGGCGAGCTTCGCCGTCTTCTCGCCCTGCAGCGCGAACAGGGTGCCGACCCGCACATTGCCGCTCGGCGACTTGAGCTCCGCGCCTTCCGTCAGCGTTCCGCCGAACACGCGGGCATAAGCCAAGCGGCCCATATTGCCGCCGTGCGAGACCTTGAACACGAAGGCGCAGCCGGTCTTGGCGCCGAGCCGGGTCGCCGCCGCGTCGGGCGCGGGCGCGTCGTGACGGAGCGCCTTCATCAACCGGCGGATGCCGAAGCCGTTGAGCGCCGAGCCGAACAGCACGGGCACGACCAAATTCTCAGCCGTCTCGCGGGCGATGTCGGCGAAAATCGTCGCTTTGTCGGGCGTTTCGTCCATCAGCAGCTGCTCGAGCAAGGAATCGTCATGGTCGGCGAGCTGCTCGAGCATGTGGAATCGGTCGGCCTGCTCGCGGTCGGCGAGGTCGGCGGGGATGTCGATCGGCTCGGACGGCTTGCCCGGCACGTAGCGGAAG
Organism: Sphingomonadales bacterium; assembly: GCA_034668385.1. GTDB lineage: Bacteria > Pseudomonadota > Alphaproteobacteria > Sphingomonadales > Sphingomonadaceae > Allosphingosinicella. Next base: position 14,939 of record JAXDPL010000046.1, read on the forward strand.
GCGCGCTCGAGCCCGAGGTCGACGAAGCCGGTGATCTTCTCGCCGGCGCGGATCGGGATCTGGCGGGCGACGAGGGGCGACGAGCTCATCGGCTGAAGCGCTTCGAGGAGATCGCGAATGCCGCCGCGCGCCTGGTCGATCTTGTTGACGAAGATGAGGTGGGGGACTCCGAGCGCCTCCAGCTGGCGAAGCGCCGGCTCTGCGAGGATGGCCCGGTCGGTGTCCGGGTCGACGACCACGACGGCGAGGTCGGCCGCGGCGATGGCGAGCGCCCCGTCGGCCGAGAAGCCGACCGATCCGGGTGCGTCGACCAGCACGAAGCGGTCGCCGAGGAAATCGAAATGCGAAAGGTTGATCTCGGTCGACCCGGCCCGAGCCCGCGCCTCGGGGCTGGAGTCGCCGACGGTCGTGCCGGCGTCGACGGACCCCTGCCGGTCGATCGCGCCCGCCGCAAAAAGAAGGGCCTCGGCCAGGCTGGTCTTGCCAGCTCCGCCGGGGCCCACGAGCGCGATGGCGCGGGTACCGTCTGATCTGCCAGGCATGTTCGTCTCCT
>JAXDPL010000047.1:0-2725 GCA_034668385.1 Sphingomonadales bacterium
AAGGCGAGTTCGGCGCCCGCAACCTCGCCAAGGCGGGCTTCGAGGCGAACCCCCTCGAGGACGACAGCCTCGCCAAGTGGCGGCTGATCGCGCTGAACATCTCGCAGCTCACCCTCGACGCGGTGAAGCCGTTCGGCCTCGGCAACAAGGAGGCGCTGCGCTGCAAGAACATGTGGACGCTCGGCCTCGCGCTGTGGATGTTCGACCGCGACCGGGCGCCGCTCGTCGAGTGGCTGAGGACCAAGTTCGCCAAGGCGCCTGAGCTCGCCGAGGCGAACATCGCCGCGCTCAACGCCGGCCACGCCTACGGCGAGACCGCGGAGATCGGCGGGCAGCTCCACCAGACCCATATCGAGGCGGCGCCGGCGGAGCCCGGCCTCTACCGGACGGTGACGGGGGCCGAAGCGATCTCGATCGGGCTGGTGGCGGGCGCGCAGCTCGCCGGCCTGAAGATGTTCTTCGGCGGCTATCCGATCACCCCGGCGAGCGCGATCCTCCACCATCTCTCGCGCCTCAAGGAATATGGCGTCACCACCTTCCAGGCCGAGGACGAGATCGCCGCGATCGGATCCGCGATCGGGGCGAGCTACGCCGGCTCGCTCGGGGTCACCTCTTCGTCGGGCCCCGGCATCGCCCTCAAGACCGAGGCGATGGGCCTCGCGATCATGGCCGAGCTGCCGCTCGTCATCGTCAATTCGCAGCGTGGCGGGCCGTCGACGGGCCTCCCGACCAAGACCGAGCAGTCCGACCTCTACCAGGCGGTCTACGGCCGCAACGCGGATTCGCCGATGCCGGTGATCGCGGCGCGCTCGCCGGCCGACGCCTTCGATTGCGCGATCGAGGCGTGCCGGATCGCGGTCCAGTACATGACTCCGGTGATGCTGCTGACCGACGGCTATATCGCCAATGCCGCCGAGCCCTGGAAGGTGCCCGACATGGCCGGCTACGCGCCGTTCCCGGTGCGCTTCCACGAGGAGGTCCCCGAGGAAGGGGAGGGGTTCAACCCCTACGCGCGCGACGGCAAGCTGGCGCGGATCTGGGTCAGGCCCGGAACGCCCGGCCTCACCCACCGGGTCGGCGGGATCGAGAAGAATTTCGCCACCGGCCACATCGATTATTCGCCCGACAACCACCAGAAGATGACCGACACCCGCGCCGCCAAGGTGCTCGGAATCGCCGATTCGCTGCCGGACCAGGCGGTGTGCCTGGGACAGGCGGGCGGCAGGCTGGCGGTGGTCGGCTGGGGCTCGACCTATGGGCCGATCCACCAGGCGGTCGGGCGGGCGAGGGCCAAGGGCCTCGACGCGAGCCACATCCACCTCCGCCACATCTGGCCGCTGCCCAGGAACCTCGGCGACCTGCTCCGCTCCTACGAACGGATCATCGTGCCCGAGATGAACATGGGCCAGTTGAAGACGCTGCTTCGGGACCAGTTCCTGGTCGACGCCCGGCCGGTGAACAAGGTCTCCGGCCAGCCCTTCAAGATCGCCGAAATCGAAGCGGCGATCGAGGCGGCGCTGACGTGAAGGTCAATCGGACGAGACCCACACCGTTCGCCCTGAGCCTGTCGAAGGGCTTTCCTTCTTACGCCGCAAGTGCAGGAGAGGGCTTCGACAAGCTCAGCCCGAACGGTTTTCCCCTGCATCGGAACCCCGTCCTTCCTAAGGCCCAATCATGAACGACCTCACCCCGCTCACCGCCAAGGATTTCGCCACCGACCAGGAGGTGCGCTGGTGCCCGGGCTGCGGCGATTATGCGGTGCTGAAGGCGGTGCAGCGCACGATGCCGGACCTCGGCGTCAGGCCGGAGAATGTCGTGTTCGTCTCCGGCATCGGCTGCTCGAGCCGCTTTCCTTATTACATGGAGACCTACGGCTTCCACACCATCCACGGCCGAGCGCCAAGCTTCGCTACGGGCATCAAGCTCGCCAACCCGGAGCTCGACGTCTGGATCATCACCGGCGACGGCGACGCTCTGTCGATCGGCGGCAACCACACGATGCACGTGCTTCGCCGCAACCTCGACTGCCAGATCCTGCTGTTCAACAACGAGATTTACGGCCTCACCAAGGGCCAGTATTCGCCGACCAGCCGGGCCGGAACGCGCTCGCCCTCGACTCCGTTCGGCTCGGTCGACCGGCCGGTCAGCCCCTGCGCCTTCGCCTTGGGCTCGGGCGCGCGCTTCATCGCCCGCGGCATCGACGTCCACAAGAATCTGCCCGAGGTGCTGAAGGCGGCGCACGCCCACAAGGGCGCCTCGTTCGTCGAGATCTACCAGAATTGCATCGTCTACAATGACGACGTCTTCGCGCCGTTCACCGCCAAGGAGAATGCCGGCAACCAGCTGTGGCTGAAGGCGGGCGAGCCGATGCTGTTCGCGGGCGGAACCAAGGGCATCGCGCTCGACCGCGAGGCGCTGGCGCTGAAGGTGGTCGAGGTCGCGGAGGGCGACTGGGAGGGGGCGGGCGTGCTCGTCCACGACCCGAGGAACCGCTCCGTCGCGCACATGCTGGTCGAGATGCCGTTCGGCCCCTTCCCGACCGCTCTGGGCGTGCTCTACGAGGACCCGGCGCCGACCTTCGAAAGCGCGGTGGTGCGGCAGAACGCCGAAGCCAGCGCCGGCAAGAAGGCCGATCTCCAGGCGCTAGTCTCCAAGGGCCAGAGCTGGATGGTGACGAAAGAGCCGCACGCGATCTAGCTCCCCTCCCTGGAAGGGAGGGGTTAGG
>JAXDPL010000048.1:0-8138 GCA_034668385.1 Sphingomonadales bacterium
CCGCAGCCGTCGTCGACGACGCGGATGAGCTCGCGCCCCCCCGCCTCGACGCGCACTTCGATCGCGCGCGCCCCGGCGTCGATGGCGTTCTCGACGAGCTCCTTCAACGCGCTGGCCGGTCTTTCCACCACCTCACCGGCCGCGATGCGGTTGACCAGATGCTCGGGCAGGCGGCGTATTGACATCCCGCGATCCTGTAGCCCAACCATCTTCATCCCGCGAGGTGTTTGGGTGAACGATCCCCCGGATCGTTCAGCCGAGCCCGGGGGGCTCGGCGACCCAAACACTTAACTGTTTGGTGGAACAAGGCGAGGGGCCATCCTATAGAAAGAGGCGAGCGCGTCCGGCACCTGCCGCGGCGGCGGTTTTAAAGAAGCGGGATCTCCCAAATGTCCTTCATGCGTTTCTTCAAGTTCCCCTCCCACGACATGGCGATCGACCTCGGAACGGCGAACACCGTCGTCTATGTGCGCGGCCGCGGAGTCGTCCTCAACGAGCCGTCGGTGGTCGCGATCGAGACGATCAACGGGGTGAAGCGCGTGAAGGCGGTGGGCGACGACGCCAAGATGATGATGGGCAAGACCCCCGACCAGATCGAGGCGATCCGGCCCTTGAGGGACGGCGTGATCGCCGACATCGACGTCGCCGAGCAGATGATCAAGCATTTCATCCAGAAGGTGCACGGCAAGCGCCGCTTCCCGCGCTGGCCGGAGATCGTGATCTGCGTTCCCTCCGGTTCCACGTCCGTCGAAAGACGCGCGATCCGCGACGCGGCCTCCAACGCCGGCGCGTCGCAAGTCTGGCTGTTCGAGGAGCCGATGGCGGCGGCGATCGGCGCCGACATGCCGGTCACCGAGCCGATCGGCTCGATGGTCGTCGACATCGGCGGCGGAACCACCGAGGTCGCCGTTCTGTCGCTGAGGGGCCTTGCCTACACCACGTCGGTCCGGGTCGGCGGCGACAAGATGGACGAGGCGATCAGCTCCTACGTCCGGCGCAACCACAACCTCCTGATCGGCGAGGCGACGGCGGAGCGGATCAAGAAGCAGGTCGGGATCGCCAAGCCGCCGGTCGACGGCGAGGGCCTCTCGGTCCACATCAAGGGCCGCGACCTGGTCAACGGGGTCCCCAAGGAGATCACGATCAACCAAAGGCAGATCGCCGAGGCGCTATCGGAGCCGGTGGGGACGATCGTCGAGGGGGTGCGGATCGCGCTCGAGAACACCGCGCCCGAGCTCGCCGCCGACATCGTCGACCAGGGCATCGTCCTGACCGGCGGAGGCGCGCTTCTGCAGGGGCTGGACGAGGTGCTGCGCGACGAGACCGGGCTGCCGGTGACCGTGGCGGACGATCCCCTGACCTGCGTCGCGATCGGCACCGGCCGCGCGCTCGAGGAAGAGATCTTCCGCGGCGTCCTGCTGACCGCCTGAGGCATAGCGCCAGGAGGAGCGCATGGCGCCGCCATCCACCCGGCGCCCCGGATTTTCCCGAAGGGCGCAATATGGTCTGTTCCTCGGCTATGTGGTCGCGGTCGGCGGAATCCTGTTTGCCCTGCTCCTGCTCGTCGTCGCGACGGTCGACCCGACCGGCTTTCGGGCGCTGAAGGGCGCCGCCCTCGACTCGACGCGGCCGGTCGCGGCCGCCGGGCGGGGCGTCAGCGGATTCTTTACCGGAATCTTCGATTCCATCGGCAATTATCTGGGCGCGGGCGCTCAGAACGCGGAGCTCAAGCGGCGTCTCGCCGCCGAGCGCCGGGCTCTCGTCCAGGCCAGGGCGACGGAGCTCGACAACCGGCGGTTGAAGGCGATGCTGAAGCTGACCGAGGAGGTGCCCGATCCGGTGGCGGTGACGACGATCGTCGGCTCCTCGTTCGATTCGGTGCGGCGCCTCGCCACGCTCTCGGCCGGAGCCTCGTCGGGCATCGAGCCCGGCGAGCCGGTGCGGGCGCCCGAGGGGCTGATCGGCCGGGTGATCGAGCGCGGCCGCTGGGCGAGCCGGGTGCTGCTGGTCAGCGACGCGGCGAGCAACGTTCCGGTCCGCCTGGTCCGCGACGGCACGCCGGCGATCGCCACCGGCCACGGCGACGGCACGATCGACCTGAAGACCCTGGAAGTGGGCAAGAACCCGTTCCGGCGCGGCGACGTGCTGGTCACCTCGGGCATCGGCGGCGTCTATCCGCCCAACATCCCGGTGGCCGTGGTCGCGGCGGTCGACGGCGACCGCACGGTGGCCAGGCCGCTCGCCGACCCCTCGCGGGTCGATTATGCGATGGTGCTCAAAGTCTATCAGCCGATCGCCGCCGAGCCCTTGTCGCCGCGCACGACGCAGGCCTTGCAGGGGGCCGACCAGTGAGCCGCATCGCCGGATCGACCCGCGACGTCGCGATCTGGGGCTTCCGCCGCCAGACCGTGCCGATCCTCACCACCCTTGCCGCCTGTCTGCTCGACCTGCTGCCGATCGTCGCCGCCGCCCCGCTCGTCCCCGATTTCGCCTATCTCGTGCTGCTCGCCTGGCGGCTGCTGAGGCCGGAATTGTGGGTGGCCTGGATGGGCCTTCCGCTCGGCCTGTTCGACGATCTCGTCGCCGGACATCCGCTCGGCCAGTCGATGGCGCTCTGGACGCTGACCTTCCTCGTCTTCGACCTGGTCGACAGCCGGGTCGGCTGGCGCGATTACTGGATGGACTGGCTGTTCGCGTCGCTGGCGATCCTCGGCTATATCGCGGGCACCTGGTATGTCGCGAAGATGATGGGAAGCCGCGTCGATCCGATGGTTCTGGCGCCGCAATTCGCGCTCTCCGTCTTCGCTTATCCTTTGGTCGCGCGGATCGTGATCGCGCTCGATCGCTGGCGGCTCTCCCGATGAAGCGCCGCCGCCGCCCCCGCCCCCCGGTCACCGAGCATTCGCAGGCGTTCAGCTTCACCCGCCGCGCCATCGTGCTCGGCGCCGGCCAGGGCTTGGTGGCGACTGCGCTCGGGGCGCGCATGGCGTGGATCTCGATCGCGGAGAACGAGCGCTACAAATTGCTCTCCGAATCGAACCGGGTGCAGCTTCGGCTGATCCCGCCGCGGCGGGGCTGGATCGTCGACCGCTACGGCCAGCCGATCGCGATCAACCGGAGCGACTTCCGGGTCGATCTCATCCCCGACCGGCTGAAGGAGCCCGAACGCGTCCTCGCCGAGCTGACCCAATTGCTCGATCTTCCGCCCGACGAGGTGGACCGTATCCGCGAGGGTCTGGCCAATGCGGCGGGCTACCAGCCGGTGCCGGTCGCGGAGAATTTGTCGTTCGAGAAATATGCCGCCGTTGCCGTACGGCTCGCCGAGCTGCCCGGCGTGTCGCCGCTCCGCTCCTTCTCCCGTTTCTACCCGGAAGGCCCCGCCGTCGCCCACCTCGTCGGCTATGTCGGAAGCCCGTCCAAGGAAGATTACCAGGCCGAGAACAAGAATCCCTTGCTGATCACGCCGGGCTTCAAGGTCGGCAAGGACGAGCTCGAGAAGAGCATGGAGCAAAGGCTTCGCGGCCGGCCGGGCGCGCAGCGGATCGAGGTCACCGCCCACGGCAAGCTGGTCCGCGAGCTCTCCACCCTCCCCGACCGCACCGGCGGGGTCCTGCCGCTGACCATCGACATCGGCCTCCACACCTATGCGGCGCGGCGATTGGGCGACCAGTCGGGCTCGATCGTCGTCCTCGACTGCCAGACCGGCGACGTCCTCGCCATGGCCTCGATGCCGGCCTACGACCCCAATAGCTTCTCCGACGGCATCTCCCACAAGGAATGGGACATGATGGCCGAGGACGAGCGGCACCCGATGATCAACAAGGTGCTTCAGGGCCTCTATCCCTCAGGGTCGACGATCAAGCCGCTCATGTCATTGGCCTTCCTCGAAAAGGGCATCGACCCCAGGGCGCGGGTGACCTGCACCGGCGCCTACCGGGTCGGCAACGCCATCTTCCACTGCGACAAGCGTCACGGCCCGATCGCCATGCACGAAGCGGTCGAGAAGAGCTGCGACATCTATTTCTACCATACCAGCCTTCAGGCGGGGCCCGAGGTGATCTCGTCCATGGCCCACCGCATGGGCTTCGGCGAGAGGTTCGACCTCCCGGTCCCCACCCAGCGCTTCGGGACGGTGCCGGACCCCGAATGGATGGTCCGCAAGTACAAGCGCAAATGGGAGATGTACGACACGATCAACATGTCGATCGGCCAGGGCAACGTGCTGGTGAACCCGCTCCAGCTGGCGGTGATGGCGGCCCGGATCGGCAGCGGCAAGGCTTTGGTGCCGCGGATCCTGCGCGGCCAGGCCTATCCCGAGCCGCCCCCGCTTCCGGTCACGCCCGAGCATCTCGCCTTCGTCCGCGACGCGATGAAGGACGTCGTCAACCGCGCCGGAACCGCGCTCATCGCCAAGCTTCCGGTCGACGGCGTTCTGCTCGCCGGCAAGACCGGGACGGCACAGGTGCGGCGGATCACCATGGCGGAGCGCAATTCGGGCGGAGTGCGCTCGAACGAGAGCCTCGCCTGGAAGATGCGTGACCACTCGCTGTTCGTCGGCTTCGCGCCGTTCGACAAGCCGCGCTACGCCTGCGGAGTGATCGTCGAGCATGGCGGCTGGGGCGCCACCGTCGCCGCCCCGATGTGCCGCGACACGCTCACCTATCTGTTCGACAAGCCCAAGGCGATGGCGGCGCTCGCCGCGCTCGAGGAGCAATGGGGCGGCACCCTCGCCGAGCGGATGAAGCGCCGAGCCGAGGCCTGGCGGCCGTCCGCCCCGCCGCCGCAGCCGGTCGAGCGGCCGAGGCCCGCCGCCGTCACCCAGAATCCGCGCCAGCCGCCGACGAAGGCGACGTGAGAAGCCATTCGCTGATCCCGGCCCCGATCGCCGAGCTGCCGTGGCGGATGCTGCTGCTGGTGACGTTCATCACCGGCTTCGGCCTGCTCGTCCTCTATTCGGCGGCGGGCGCACACCTGATGCCCTGGGCGCTGCCGCAAGCGGTGCGCTTCATCCTCTTCCTCAGCCTCGCCATCGCCATCTCGCGGGTGCCGATCCAGCGTTTGAAGGCCTTCGCCTTCCCCGCTTATGGCGGCGTGCTTCTGCTCCTCATCCTCGTCGAGGCTTTGGGCTTCGTCACCAAGGGCGCCCAGCGCTGGCTGAGCCTCGGCTTCATGAACCTCCAGCCCTCCGAGCTGATGAAGCCGGTCATCATCCTCGCCGTCGCCCGCTTCTACGACCTGCTGCCGGTGGCCGAGCTGAGGCGCTTCAACGCTCTGTGGCCGGCGGCGGCGATGATCGGCATTCCCGCCGGCCTGATCCTGATCCAGCCCGACCTCGGCACCGCGGTGATGGTCGTTGCCGGCGGCATCACCGTCATGTTCCTCGCCGGGCTGCCGCTTCGTCTGTTCGCCGGAGGCGCCGCCTTCCTCGCCGTCGCCGGGCCGGTCGCGTTCAGCTTCCTCCACGAATATCAGCGCCAACGGGTGCTGATCTTCATGAACCCGGAGGCCGATCCGAGCGGCGCCGGCTACCACATCCGCCAATCGCAGATCGCGATCGGATCGGGCGGGCTGTTCGGCAAGGGCTTCCTCAACGGCACCCAGAGCCACCTCCAATACCTGCCCGAGAACCACACCGACTTCATCTTCGCCACCATGGCCGAGGAATGGGGGCTGCTCGGCGGCGTCCTGATCATCGTCGCCTACGCCCTGGTCATCAAATGGGGAATCGGGGTCGCGCTCGAGGCGAAGGACCGCTTCTCGCGCCTCACCGCCGCCGGGCTGACGACGACCATCTTCTTCTACGTCGCGATCAACCTGATGATGGTGATGGGCCTGGCGCCGGTGGTCGGGATTCCCCTCCCCCTTGTCTCCTACGGCGGATCGGCGATGCTCACCGTGATGCTCTGCCTCGGCGCGCTGATGGCGATCGAGCGGAGCGGCCGGAAAAGATAGGCGGCGCCCAGGGATGGTCGCCCCAGCGGGCGGCCGCCGTCTCGACGCGCGGCGGGTTGCCGAGCCGGATCGAAAGGCCGCCGGTATGGGAGAGGAGGCCCAAATCGGCCTTCAACCATCTCGGCATGCAGCGGCGCGGCAGGCGCCTCTCGGCGACGACGATGTCGGCCTCGGCGCAGGCGCGGACCAAAGGCTCGATGTCGAAGCGGTACCGGGTGCGAAGCGCGAGGATGCGCCATTCCCGGCCTCCGCGGTGCAGCGAGATGGTGCAGGCGTCGTCGGTGCAGGCGGCGTGGCCGGCATCGTCGAGATCGGGAAGGTCGGCGTCGAGGCCGGAGGATTCGGCGAGCATTCCGCGGACATAGTCGCCGGCGCGGGTGCGAAGGATGGCGACGGCGCCGGAATCGTCGCGGACCGCGGCGTGGCGGCCGTCGCCGGTGATCAGCAAGTCCGGCGCGGGGGTGGTCGCCGCCCACAGCGCCCCGGCCGCGATCGGCGCCAGGCCCCACCGCCGCAACCCGCTCCGCCACAGGCAGAGCCAGAGGCCGCCGCCGATCATCAGGGCGTAGGCTCCGTCCGGTATCTCGGGCAGCATCGCCACCGCGCCGGGCGAGGCGGCGGTGGCGCGGGCGAGGACGAGCAGGAGGTGGAGCCCCTGCCCCGTCGCCCACCAGAACGGGCCGCCGAGACCGACCGAATCGAGCAGCAGGGCCAGCGCCTCGCACGGCATGACGACGAAGGTCGTCAGCGGGATGGCGACGATGTTGGCGAAGGCGCCGTAGAGGCCCGTCTTGTGGAAGTGGTAGAGGCCGATCGGCGCCAGCGCGGCCTCGACGGCGAGGCCGGTGAGGACGAGGCCGAGCAGGGCGCGGCCGGCCTTGAGCGGCAGGGTTTCGTCGCGGCGGGCCAGCAGGGCACGGACCTTCGCCGAATCGTGAAGCGTGACGATGGCGGCGATGGCCGCGAAGCTCAGCTGGAAGCTCGGCCCGACCAGGGATTCCGGCCAGAGCAGGATGACCGCCAGCGCGCCGGCGGCGACCAGCCGCATGGTCAAGGCCTCCCGCCCCAGACCGATTCCGCCGAGCACGAGCAGCGCCGCGATCAGGGAGCGCACCGTCGGCACCTCGGCACCGGTGAGGACCGTGTAGGCGATCCCCGCGACCGCGCCCGCGCCCGCCGCGACCAGGGTGAGGCGAAAGCGGAGCGCCAGCGTCGGGCTGAGCGCGAGCAGCTTGAGAGTCACGAGCATCACCGCGCCGACCAGGGCTGTGAGGTGAAGGCCGCTCACGGAGAGCAGGTGGGCGAGGCCGGAACGGCGCATCGCGTCGGCATCGTCGGCCGGGATGCCGCCTTGGTCGCCATTGGCCAGCGCGATCGCGATGGCCCCCTCGCCGCCGCCGAGTCGGGAGGCGATATGCTCGCCGAGCCGCTGGCGCACGCCGGCGATCCAGTCGCTCCAGCCGCCCTGGCGCGTGCCGGGTACGACGGCGATCTCGAGTGCTCGCCCGGTGCCGCCGATCCCCTGGAACCAGGCGGCACGGGAGAAATCATAGGCGCCCGGCAGTGCGGCGGGTGCCGGCGGCATCAGCCAGGCGCGCAGCCGAACCCGCTCGCCCGGCCTCAGCGCCGGCGCTTTTTCGGCCGGGATGTTGACCCGCAGGCGCGGCGGCAGGTCCGGAGTGCCCTCCGGCGCGACGACGATTCGAACCGCCGCCTCGACCGCCAGCGTCTGGACCGATTCGACTTTCGCCTCGAAGGTGGCTGACCGCTCTTCCGCAAGGCGCGGCGCCGCTACCCGCTCCGCCTTCCACCAGATATTGGCCATGCCGAGCGCCGCGGCGAGACAGAAGATCGAAGCGGCGCGGCCCCACCTCGTGCCTGGCGCGAGGGCCAGAGGCGCGAGACCGAAGGCGGCGCACAGGCAGAGAAAGGCCTCCCAGCCGTTCGTTCCCGCAAGCGCGAACCAGGCGGCGGTGCCGAGCCCGAGGCCGACGGGAAGCCACAGCGGCAGCTGGTCCCGCTCGGCGTCGGCGAGCGCCTCCAGCCGTTCGGAAAGGGTTCGGAAAGCCGCTCCGGCGCGCGTTTGTCGCGGCCGGTCCGCTATGATAGGGGCGCTGGCGTCCACGATCCCCACGGCCGCATCCTTGGAGAATATGCGCTTGAGCGCAACCTCAGAAGCCCCCGCG
>JAXDPL010000049.1:0-5275 GCA_034668385.1 Sphingomonadales bacterium
CCAATCACGACCCCCGCACCGAACACCGGCCAGAAAAAGCTCCACAGCGCGTTCATGCCGGCGTCCTGTCGAGCTCGCGCCAGCCGATGTCGCGGCGGTGAAAACCATCGGCGAAGTCGATCTGGTCGACCGCCCGGTAGGCGCGCGCGCGCGCGTTGGCGAAACTGTCGGCGAGGGCGGTGACGGCAAGCACCCTCCCGCCGCTCGCGACGAGGCCGAGGTCGCCGAGCGCGGTCCCCGCATGGAACACGGTCACGCCTTCGACCTGCTCGGCGGCCTCGATCGCCCGGATTGCCCCGCCGCTCGCAGGCGCGCCGGGATAGCCGCGCGCGGCGACGATCACGGTCATGGCATGTTTGGGCGCGAGCCGCGGCGGCTCGATCTGCTCCAGCCGCCCGCTCGCCACCGCCAGCAGCAGCTTGGCGAAGTCGCCTTCGATCAGCGGCATGATCGCCTCGCATTCGGGATCGCCGAAGCGCACATTATATTCGATCAGCCTGGGCCCGTCGGCGGTCAGCATCAGCCCGGCATAGAGGATGCCCGAATAAGGCGTGTCCTGGTCCGCCATCGCCCGCACGGTCGGCTCGACGATCTCGGCCATCACCCGCCGTTCGACCTCCGGCGTGACGATTCCGGCCGGGCTGTAGGCGCCCATGCCGCCGGTATTGGGCCCGGTATCGCCCTCGCCGACTCTCTTGTGGTCCTGCGCCGTCCCGAACGGGAGGATGGTCTCGCCGTCGGTCAGGACGAAGAAGCTGGCCTCCTCGCCCTCGAGATAGTCCTCGATCACCACCGAGCCGCCGGCCGCCCCGAAGCCGCCGTCGAACATGATGTCGAGCGCCGCCTGGGCCTCCTCTTCTGTCGCGGCGACGACGACGCCCTTGCCGGCCGCCAGCCCGTCCGCCTTGATCACGACCGGCGCCCCGAACTCGCCGAGCGCCGCCTCGGCGGCGAGGCGGTCGCTGGCCCGGGCGTAGCGGGCGGTGGGGATTCCGAGGCGTGCGCACAGATCCTTGGTGAAGCCCTTCGAGCCTTCGAGCGCGGCCGGGGCCCTGTCGGGCCCGAACACGGCGACTCCGATCGTCCTCAGATTGTCGGCAAGGCCGTCGACCAGCGGCCCTTCCGGACCGATGACGACCAGGTCGATCGCGTGGCGCCGGCAGAAATCGATGACGGCCCTGTGGTCGGCGGCGTCGAGGCTCACCAGATCGGCATGCTCGGCGAGTCCGGGATTGCCGGGCGCGGCGTAGAGCCTGGTCAGAAGCGGCGATTGCGCGAGCTTCCAGGCAAGGGCATGCTCGCGGCCGCCGGAGCCAAGCAGCAGGACATTCATGACCGACGACATCCTTCCAGGCGAGAGCGGGCTGTTAGCAAGCGAGGCCCCCGGCGACAACGCAGCCGCCGTCTCGGTCTCCGAGCTCGCCCAGCGCCTCAAGCGCACGGTCGAGGACGCGTTCGGCTATGTGCGCGTGCGCGGCGAGATATCGGGCTGGAAGCGCGCCGCCTCGGGCCATTGCTACCTCTGCCTCAAGGACGACAAGGCGGTGCTCGACGGCGTGCTCTGGAAGGCGACCGCCGCCGCGCTCCCCTTCCGCCCCGAGGACGGCATAGAGGTGGTCGCCACCGGCAGGCTCACCACCTATCCCGGCCGCTCGCGCTACCAGATCGTCATCGACCGGCTCGAGCTGGCCGGCGAGGGCGCCCTGATGGCCCTGCTCGACAAGCGCCGCCGTGCGCTCGCCGCCGAAGGCCTGTTCGACGAGAGCCGGAAGAAGAAGCTCCCCTTCCATCCGCGCGTGATCGGAGTCGTCACCTCGCCGACCGGCGCCGTCATCCGCGACATCCTCCACCGCCTCGCCGACCGCTGCCCCTGCCACGTGCTGGTCTGGCCGGTGCCGGTCCAAGGCGAGGGCGCCGCGCCGCAGATCGCCGCCGCCGTGCGCGGCTTCGACGCGCTCGCGCCCGGCGGACCGGTGCCCCGGCCGGAGTTGGTGATCGTCGCCCGCGGTGGCGGCTCGATCGAGGATCTCTGGGCGTTCAACGAGGAGGAGGTGGTGCGGGCCATCGCCGACTGCGCGATCCCGATCATCTCCGCCGTCGGCCACGAGACCGATACCTCGTTGAGCGACTTCGCCGCCGACGTCAGGGCGCCGACTCCGACCGCGGCGGCCGAGATCGCGGTGCCGGTGCGCGGCGATCTGCTCGGCCAGCTTCGCGAGCTCGGCTTCCGGATCGAGCGCTGCGCCCGCCGAGCCGCCGAGCGCGCCTCCGAGCAGCTCGAAAACAGCCTGCGCCGCTGGCCGGCGCGCGAGGCCCTGCTCGCTCCGCAGCAGCAGCGGCTGGACGAGCTGTCGGAGCGGCTGCCGCGGGCGCTGCGCAGCGAATTGAGCCATGCCAGAGCGCGGCTGGCCCAGACCGCCGGCGGGCTCCGGCCCGGGCTGCTCGACAATGGCTGGCGGCGGGCGAAGGAACGTCTCGAGGCGCTGTGGCGGGTCGCTGAACTCGCCCACCCCGGCCGCCCGCTGGCGCGCGGCTATGCCCGCGTCGAGGACAGAGAGGGCCGCACCCTCATCTCGGCCGAGGCGGCGAAAGCGGCGGCCCGGCTGCGCCTCGTCTTCGGCGACGGCGACGTCGAGGCGGTGGTGGGAGGCTCCGCGGTTGAGCGGCCGCGCCGCCCGTCTTATGGCAAGCCGGTGCCCCACCAGCCGAAACTGCTCTAGGAACGTGCCCATGCTGATGCACAACAACCAGGATCGCGCGGCGCGGCTTCATTACATGGCCGGCACCTTCCGGATCCTCACTTCGGGCGATTACGTGACCTGCGCCGTCACCGGCCGCCGAATCCCGCTCGACCAGTTGCGTTACTGGAGCGTCGAACGGCAGGAAGCCTACGCGACCCCCGAAGCCTCGGTCGAAGCCGCCCGCCGCGGGATTTGAGCGCCGCTACAGCTGCCGGCGCGCCTTGACGCCCGGCTGCCCGTTGATGTTCATGATGTAGCTGCCGATCGCGCCGCGATGGATCTTGACCTTCTGGCCGGCCTTCGGGCGAACGGCGATCGGCTGGTTGTCGATCTGCGCCCAAGTGGCTCCGTCGGCGAGGGTCACCACCCAGCGGCCGTTGCCGTCCTGGAAGGCGCTCTGGACCACACCTTCAACCTCCTTGACCTCGTCCGCGGCATCGTCGTTGCCGCCGCCGAAGATGCTGAGCCTCGGCAACTCGAGCCCGAACAGGGTGCGCTTGGTCTCACGCACCTGCTTGCGGTCGATGACGACCAGATCGTGCCGGTCGGCGGCCTGCTCCAGGGCGGCGGCGGCGCCGTCGTAGCAGGCCAGCCTCTGCTTCTCGTCGGCGACCGAGCGGCAGCGCACCAGCGCCTCGAACGCCTCCGGGCGCTGCCTCGTCGTGTCCGGACGCGACGGCTTGGCGAGGGCGCCCGCCCCGCCGGCCACCACCATTGCCGCCGCCGCCACGACCCACAGCCGGTTCATCGCCCTCTCCCAGTCAAACATGCCTCTCCCGCCTTATTGCGGGATGCGCGAGACCTTCGCAACGGCTCTCGCGGAGCGCTGTGGCAAAATTGTCACGTAATCCAAAATAGGGGTCGAGTGCCAAGTGCGGGCGATTGCTTCGGATTCATTACATCAAGTAAACGGTGATCGGCTCGCCGGCTTTCTTGCCGGTGCACAGGGACGAAAAAAATCCGCGGCCGAAGCCGCTCTAAGGGGACGGACATGAATAAGAACCGTATTTTGAACACCCTCCTCGCGACCACGTTCATCGGCGGCGCGATCGGCATCGCCACGCCCGCTTTCGCGCAGGATACCCCCGGCACGCAGGGCGGCACCACCGGCCAGCCGCAGACCGGGCCGGTCGAGGCTACGAATCCGGCGGCCAACAACAACGCTAACAACCCGAACGCCGATCAGGGCGCCATCGTCATCACCGGCTCGCGCATTCCGCAGCCGAACCTGACCGCGGTCAGCCCGGTCACGGTCGTCAACAGCCAGGAAGTCAAGCTGCAGGGCACGACGCGGACTGAGGACCTGATCAACTCGCTGCCGCAGGCCTTCGCCGAGCAGGGCGGCAACCTCGCCAACGGCGCGACCGGCACCGCGACGGTCAACCTTCGCGGCCTCGGCTCGAACCGCACCCTGGTGCTGATCAACGGCCGCCGGCTGCTGCCGGGCGATCCGGCCTTCCCGTCGGCCGACATCAACATCGTGCCGGCCTCGATCATCGACCGGGTCGACGTGCTGACCGGGGGCGCCTCGTCGGTCTACGGCGCGGACGCCGTGTCCGGCGTCGTCAACTTCATCATGGATACCAAGTTCGAGGGCATCAAGCTCGACGCCCAGTACAGCTTCTACAATCATGACAACGGCACCAAGACGGGGCTGATCGACGCGCTCAACCGTCGCGGCTTCGGCTATCCCCACGGCACCGTCGCCGACGGCGGCACGATCGACCTCTCGGGCCAGATCGGCGCCGGCTTCGACGACGGCCGCGGCCATGTCGTCGCCTATGCCACCTACCGCAAGCTGAACCAGGTGACCGAGGCGAAGCGCGACTACAGCGCTTGCGCCAGTCAGGCGCGCGCCACCAGCTCGGTGATCGACTGCGGCGGCTCGGCGACGGCGGCCAACGGCACGGTCATCGCGTACACCGGCACTCCGGGCAGCACCTTCACCTCGACCTTCTTCCAGATCGGCCCGAACCGTACCCTGGTGCCCGGCTTCACGCCGTTCAACTTCGCGCCGTACAATTACTACCAGCGGCCCGACGAGCGCTACACGTTCGGCGCCTTCGCCGATTACGAGATCAGCCCCGCGCTGCATCCGTATATGGAAGCGATGTTCATGGACGACCGGACGGTCGCTCAGATCGCTCCTTCGGGCGATTTCGGCAACACCATCTCGGTCAACTGCGACAACCCGCTTTTGAGCGCCCAGCAGCGCTCGATCATCTGCGCCCCCAACAACCTGCTGGTCGACAATTCCGGCACCGTGGTCGGCTCGACCAAGACGACGGCCAATCCGGCCGGGGCGCCGCCGTTCGCATTCATCGACCCGACCACCGGCCAGCCTTATTTCAAGGGCTTCGCGCAGATCCTGCGCCGCAACGTCGAAGGCGGCGGCCGTCAGGACGATCTGCAGCACACGACCTACCGGATCGTCGGCGGCATGCGCGGCGAGCTCAGCAACGTCTGGTCGTATGACGGTTACTACCAATACGGCCGGGTGAACTTCTCCGAGACCTATCTGAACGACTTCTCGG
>JAXDPL010000050.1:0-3591 GCA_034668385.1 Sphingomonadales bacterium
CCACCCTCCTTTACCACGGCCTCATCGATCGCTTGGGGGGTGGTGAGATGCTGACGATCGCCTTGTTGATGGCCGCCGCGCCGGCACGGCTCGAGTTCGCCTCGCTCGACGAGATGCGCTGGCGCAGCTTCGTCCGGGCCAGCGTCTCCGCCCCGCTTTCGCCGCGGATCGATCGGATGGGCGAGCTCAACGCCGTCGTCGCCCGGTTGCCGGCCGAGCGCAGCGATTTCCGCCGCGCCGTCATGCACGGGCCCAACGGTCTCTAGGGCGCCTCAGCCCGTCGCCTGCAGCGGCGCCTCCGCGGGCGGCCGGTCCGCGCACGCCGCCGCCTCCAGCGCCACCCGCATCTGCTCCGCCCCGAACGGCTTGGAGAGCAGGTGGACGTTGGCGGGCCGGCGCGCGATCGAGCTGGCATCGGCGTAGCCCGAGATGATCAGCGCAGGCAGGTCCGGCCGAAGCTCGCGGGCCTGGCGGATCACCTCCGCGCCTGAGACGAGCGGCATCGCATAATCGGTGATCAGCACGTCGATCGCCTCGTCGCGCTTCAGCACGGCGATCGCCTCGGCCCCGTCGCAGACCGGGATGGCCTCGTGGCCGAGATCGTCGAGCATCGCCGCGGTCGTTGTCCGCACCGCGTCGTGATCGTCGACCAGAAGCACCCTCAACCGCCCGACCGAGCTTCGCTTGGCGGGACGGCCGCGCGGGACCGCCGCCTCCACCACCGCCTCGCGGCCCCGCGGCAGCCAGATCTCGGCATCGGTCCCCGCGCCCTCGCGGCTGTGGATTCTGAACGCGCCGCCCGATTGCTTGGCGAAGCCGTAGACCATCGAAAGGCCGAGGCCGGTCCCCTTGCCGACATCCTTTGTGGTGAAGAAGGGCTCGAGCACCTGGTCGAGTATCTCCGGCGGCATTCCGCAGCCGGTATCGGTGACCGTGAGCACGACATAGTCGCCGGCGCCGGGCGCTTCTTCGTCGTCGTCGCCCACCGTTCGGTTCGTCGCGCTCACCGTGATGGTGCCGCCCTCGGGCATGGCGTCGCGGGCGTTGATGATCAGGTTCATCAGCGCCAGCTCGAGCTGCGACGGATCGGCGAAGGCGGTCCACACGTCGTCGCCGATCCGCCAGTCGAGCTCGACCAGCCCGCCCAGAGTATGCGCGAGAAGGTCGGAGACCGCGCCGGCCAGCGCCTTGAGGTCGATGCAGGCCGGCTCGAGCTGCTGCCGCCGGGCGAACGCGAGGAGACGGCCGACCAGGTCCGAGCCCTGCTCGGCGGCGCGCTGGGTCATCTTGAGAATCTTGAGGTGCTGCTCCTCGAGCGGAAGCCGCCGCTCGATCAGCCCGAGCCCGCCGAGGACGGCGGCGAGAAGGTTGTTGAAATCGTGGGCGATTCCGCCGGTCAATTTGCCGATCGCGTCCATCTTGCGGGCCTGGACCAGCTGGCTCTCGAGCGCCTTGCGATCGGTGACGTCGAGCAGGGTGCCGGCATATTCGATCGGCCGGCCCTCGCCGTCGCGGAGCAGCACCGCCTGGTCGAGGAAATGCTTGTACTGGCCGTCGGCGCACCGCCAGCGATATTCGACCGCCAGCGATTTCCCCTCGGCGCGGCGGGTCATGGCGGCGAGGACCCGGTCGCGGTCGTCGGGATGGAGCCGCTCGGTCCACAGCTCCGGCTGCGCCGTCACGTCCTCGAAGCTGAAGCCGGTCAGTGCCTCGATGTTGCCGCTGACGAAATTGGGCACGCGCGGCCGGACGTCGATAGTCTCGAAATAGAGCGCGATCGGCAGCGAACGGATGATCGCCGCCTGGCGCTGCTCGGCCAGCCGCAGCTCCTGCTCGACCCGCAGCCGCTCGGCATTGGCGCGCAGGTTCGCGTCGAGCAGAGCCTGCTCCTGGCGCGCCTTGCGCTGCACCTCCTTGGTCATCGCGAACAGGTCGACGAAGACCGACACTTTCGACTGCAGCACGATCGGATCGACCGGCTTGAAGACGTAGTCGACCGCGCCCATCGAATAGCCGCGGATCAGATGCTCGGTCTCCTTGTTGACCGCGGAGAGGAAGACGATCGGGATGCGCTTGGTCTGCTCGCGGCTGCGGATGATCTGGGCAGTCTCATAGCCGTCCATTCCGGGCATGTAGACGTCGAGCAGGATGACGGCGAACTCGCCCTTGAGCAGGTGCCTCAGCGCCTCCTCGCCCGACCTGGCCTCGACGATGTCGCCGATCTCCTCGAGCACGGTACGGATGGCGAGCAGGTTGCGGGCATCATCGTCGACCACGAGGACGCGCGGGCGTTCGGCTGCCTCGTCGTCCGGCACGACGGCCGGAACGGCTGGGTCCTCGCGGGACTGAGGAGCCGGCTTGCGCACGGTCACGCTTATTCGGCCGCCTCGGCCTGCCGCGCCGCCACCGGCCGCTCGCCGTCGCGGGTGCGGGCGATCCACACCCTGAGCAGGGCGAGCAGCAGGTCGATGTCGACCGGCTTGGCGATATAATCGGAGGCGCCGGCGTCGAGGCACTTCTGCCGGTCGCCCTTCATCGCCTTGGCGGTGACCGCGATCAGGGGCAGCTCGGCGAGCTCGGGCCGCTGGCGGATCTGCTGCATCGTCTCATAGCCGTCCATTTCGGGCATCATGATGTCGATGAGCGCGATGTCGATTCCGGGTGTCTGCTCGAGGATCAATATGCCGTCCTTGCCCCGTTCGGCGTGGAGGACTTCCACGTCGTAGGTCTCCAGAACGCTGGTCAGCGAGTAGATGTTGCGGATGTCGTCGTCGACGATGAGGATCTTGGCTCCGGCGAGCTCGGGCACCGCACGGCTGCCCCGGGCGCCTTGCTCGCCGCCTTCGGGCAATATCTCGACCACCGGCGCGGCTCGGACATGCGCCTCGAGATCGTGGAAGACTCGCGCCAGATCCTCCTGATTCGCCGGCTTTTCGGTGACCCCGAACGCCCCCATGTCGATCACCGACGACAATTTGTCGGCGCCGGAAATGACGTGAATCGGTACGTGACTGGTCTGCGGATCGTGCTTGAGCAGATCGAGCAGCACGAAGCCGTCGATATCGGAAAGGCCGAGGTCGAGGGTGATCGCCGAGGGCTGGAGCTTGCGCGCCATCGCCAGCGTGCCCGCTCCCGCGGTCGAGACCACGCCCTTGAGGCCTGCCGAGCGGGCGAGACCGAGCAGGATCGAGGCGAAGGTCGGGTCGTCCTCGACGATGAGCACGAACGGATCGTCGCCGAGGCTGTCGCGATCGTCGCTCACCTCGAAGCCGGTCGGAAGCGCGGTCGGCACGATCGCTCCGGTATTGTCGTAGCGGGCCGTCGTGCCCCCGCCTGCGGTCGCCGGAGCGACCGCCTGGAGCGGCACGAACAAGGTAAAGGTCGACCCTTCGCCCGGCTTCGACCGCACCTGCAGCTCGCCGCCGAGCAGCCGGGCGATCTCGCGGCTGATCGAGAGGCCGAGGCCGGTGCCGCCATATTTGCGGCTGGTCGTCCCGTCGGCCTGCTGGAAGGCCTCGAAGATGAGCTTCTGCTTGTCCTCGGGGATGCCGATGCCGGTGTCGGTGACGGCGATCTCGATCGCCTGCTCGG
>JAXDPL010000051.1:0-24282 GCA_034668385.1 Sphingomonadales bacterium
TTCATCCGGTCGGCCTCGATGAAGGTCTTCTTGAACTGCTTCTCGGTGACGTCGCCGTAATAGCCCTTCAGCTTCTGCTTGGCGCGCAGCTGGATGCCGAAATCGGACATCTTGCCCTTGCGGCGCTGGCCGTGCTGGCCGGGGCCGTATTCGCGCTTGTTGACGGGGCTCTTGGGCCGTCCGAAGACGTTCTCGCCCATTCGGCGGTCGAGTTTGTACTTGGCGCTGCTGCGCTTGCTCATGTCAGGTCCAATCTGCTCGTTTTTCCTAAGCCCGGAACCGCACCGCCCGGAGCAAGTCCGGACGCGGCCGCCGCTTCACCGGGGTGCGGGGCCAATTGCGAGCGCGGCACATGGCCGCTCACCCGCATTAAGTCAAGGATTTGGCTGCCGCCGCGGGCGGCGCGGGCTCAGCCGCCGGGGCGGTCGGAATGGCCGATCTGGGCGTGCTCGGTCCCCTCGCGCATCAGGCGCCGCCGCTCGGCCCATTGGTCGCGCGTCAGGCACACGCGAGTACCGCTGAGGCGGCTGCCCGTGTCCGGCTCGACCCGGCAGATCAGCTTGTCCGGCTTGGCCGCATCCTGCTTCGGCTCCTCGGCAAGGGCCGCAGTGGAGGTCAGGGCCAAAAAGGCCATCAAAGTCGCGCGCATGGATAAGTCCTTTTGAGATCGGTTGTGAAGGTTCCCGAGCCTCGCCGCAAAGTCAAGCTCGACACCCGCTTGGCATCGGCTAAAGCGCGTTTATGCTCGATGAACGGACCTCCCCGGCCGAATGCGCGACCATGCGGGACGTGCGCTTCGGGGTCGACCGGCTCGACGAGGCGATCGTGGCGCTGATCGGCGAACGGTTCCGCTACATGGACGCGGCGGCGCGGATCAAGCCGCAGCGGGGCGCGGTGCGCGACGAGGGGCGCAAGGCGGAAGTGCTCGCCAACGTGCGCCGCCTCGCCGCCGAGCATGACGTTCCCGAAGACGCCGTCGCCGACCTCTACGAGCGCCTGATCGAAGCCTCGATCGCCTACGAATTCGACCGCTTCGACGCCCTTCGCCGCTGAGCCTCCTTGGGGTCGGTCAGCGCCCGGATCATACCGCGCAGCGCCTGCACCTCGCGGTTCGACCAGCCGGCCTTGGTGAGGATGGTGCGCATCGTCGCCCGGGTTGCCGGCACGCGGTCGACGGGGAAATAATAGCCGGCGCGCTCCAGCGCGACGTCGAACTGGCCGATCAGCCCCTCGAGCTGCGCCTGGGTCGCCCGCGGCTCCGGCGGCTCGCCGAGCGTCGGCACGAGCAGGTCTTCGTGCTTCGACCATTCGTAGGCGACCAGGATCACGGCCTGGGCGAGGTTCAGCGAACGGAAGGCCGGGTTGATCGGCACGGTCAGGATCCGGCCGGCGATCGCGACGTCCTCGCTCTCCAGTCCGGCGCGTTCGGCGCCGAACAGGATGGCCGAAGGCTCGGGGGCGGCGCGGATCTCGCGCGCCGCTTCCTCCGGGGTGACGACGGGAATGACCAGCCCGCGCTTGCGCACCGTCGTCGCATAGACGTGCGGACAATCGGCCACCGCGTCCGCCACCGTGTCGAACACCCGCGCCTTCTCCAGCACCTCGTCCGCGCCGGAGGCCGCCGGTCCGGCCGAAGGATTGGGCCAGCCGTCGCGTGGCGCGACCAGCCTGAGGTCGGTCAGCCCGAAATTCAGCATCGCCCGTGCCGCCTTGCCGATATTCTCGCCGAGCTGCGGGCGAACGAGGACGACGGCGGGGGAGCTTCGAGACGGACCTTCGCCTGGGCTCAATTCTTCCACCGAATGAGCCGACCTTCCCCTCCGCTCATCCTGAGTAGCCGCTGAGCGAAGTCGAAGCGGCGTATCGAAGGACCGTTTCTTGGCAAGCTCGCGAAGGGCCTCGAAATCACACCGGATAAGCGCTTCCTTCTTGGCTCGGCTCCACCCCTTGATCTGGCGTTCGGCGGCAAAAGCGCTGTCGCGGTCCGGAAAGCGGTCCGCCCACAGCAATTGCACCGGCCGGCGCTTTTGGGTGTAGCCGGGGATCGCACCCGCCTGATGCTCGGCAATGCGGCTGTCCAGATCGTCGGTATGACCAACGTAATAATGGCCGTCGGCGCATCGAAGGAGGTAGGTGTAGAAATCCACTGACGGTCCTTCGATACGGGTCTTCGCCAGGCTCAGCCCCTACTCAGGATGAGCGGAGGGGTCGGATATCGTAAACCGCTCATCCTGAGTAGCCGGTGAGCTTGTCGAACCGGCGTATCGAAGGACGCATCGGATCAGCTCTCCCCCGCCTCTCCGACCGTGCCAGCGAATTCCTCGAAATCCCTGGCCTCGCGGAAATCCTTGTAGACGCTGGCGAAGCGTATGTAGGCGACGGGATCGAGCGCCTTCAGGCCGTCCATCACCATCTCGCCGATTCGGGCCGAGGGGATTTCGCTGTCGCCCAGCGTCTCGACCTGGCGCTGGATCGAGGAGACGAGGCGCTCGATCCGCTCGGGCGCGACGTCGCGCTTGCGGCACGCGATGGCGATCGAGCGCTCGAGCTTGGCGCGATCGAACGGCTCGCGGCGGTTGCCGGATTTCAGCACGTTGAGGTCCCTCAGCTGCACCCGCTCGAAGGTGGTGAAGCGGGCGCCGCAATCCTCGCACTGGCGGCGGCGGCGGATCGAGGCGCCGTCCTCGGTCGGGCGGCTGTCCTTCACCTGGCTGTTTTCGTGGGAGCAAAAGGGGCAGCGCAATTACAGGTCCTGATAGATCGGGAAGCGCGAGCAGAGCGCCTCGGCTCGGGTTCGGACGGAGGCTTCGACCTGGCCGTCGCCCGCCTCGCCGTTCTTGCGAAGGCCCTCGACGACCTCGGCGATCATTCCGCCGATCTCGCGGAACTCGCCCTCGCCGAAGCCGCGGGTGGTGCCGGCCGGAGTGCCGAGCCGGATGCCGGAGGTGACGAACGGCTTTTCGGCGTCGAACGGGATGCCGTTCTTGTTGCAGGTGATCGAGGCGCGGTCGAGCGCCTTCTCGGCATGGTTGCCCTTGGCCTGCTTGGGCCTGAGGTCGACCAGGAGCAGGTGGTTGTCGGTGCCGCCCGAGACGATGTCGAGCCCCGCCTGCCGGAGCGAATCGGCGAGCGCGCGGGCATTGTCGACGATAGAGCGGGCATAATCCCTGAAATCGGGCCGAAGCGCCTCGGCGAAGGCGACCGCCTTGGCGGCGATGACGTGCATCAGCGGCCCGCCCTGAAGGCCCGGGAAGACGGCGCTGTTCATCTTCTTGGCGATCGCCTCGTCGTTGGCGAGGATGAGTCCGCCGCGCGGCCCGCGCAGCGACTTGTGGGTGGTCGAGGTGACGACATGGGCGTGCGGCACCGGATTGGGGTGGACCCCGCCCGCCACCAGGCCGGCGAAATGGGCCATGTCGACCATCAGATAGGCGCCGACCTCGTCGGCGATCCGCCGAAACCCCTCGAAGTCCCAGATCCGCGAATAGGCCGTGCCGCCGGCGATGATCAGCCTGGGCTTGTGCTCGCGGGCGATGGCGGCGACCTCGTCCATGTCGATCAGACAATCGTCGCGGCGCACCCCGTAGGCGACCGGCCTGAACCATTTGCCGGACATGTTGACCGGCGAGCCGTGGGTGAGGTGGCCCCCGGCGTTGAGGTCGAGGCCCATGAACGTGTCGCCCGGCTCGAGCAGGGCCAGGAACACGGCCTGGTTCATCTGGCTGCCGCTGTTGGGCTGGACGTTGGCGAAATTGGCGCCGAACAGCCGTTTCGCGCGCTCGATGGCGAGCGTCTCGACGATGTCGACATATTCGCAGCCGCCATAATAGCGCCGGCCCGGATAGCCTTCCGCATATTTGTTGGTGAGGATCGAGCCCTGCGCCTCGAGCACGGCGCGCGAGACGATGTTCTCGGACGCGATCAGCTCGATCTTGTCGCGCTGGCGGCCGAGCTCGAGGTCGATCGCCTCGGCGATCTCGGGGTCGGCCTCCTTGAGATTATCCGTGAAGAAGCCCGGCGAACGTACCGCCGCGAAATCGAAAACAGGCCGGCTGCTCATGCGGGCTCCTTGGCGAAAACGGGGTTCGTCAGCTTGTCGACCCGGCGCTGGTGGCGGCCGCCGGCGAAGGGGGCGGCGAGGAACTGGTCGAGGCAGTCCTTCGCCGTCTCGATGCCGATCAGGCGTGCGCCCATGGCGATGACGTTGGCGTCGTTATGCTCGCGGGCGAGGCGCGCGGAGAGGCCGTCGGAGACGAGCGCGCAGCGGCAGGCGGGATGGCGGTTGACGGCGATCGAGATGCCGATGCCCGAGCCGCAGAGGGAAACGCCCCGGGCGGCGCGCCCGTCGGCGATCGCCTGCGCCAGCCGGTAGCCGCAATCGGGATAGTCGACGCTGTCGGTCGAACTCGTGCCGAGGTCGAGCACCTCCCAGCCGGCCTCGCGCAAATGCTCGGCCAGCAGCGCCTTCATCTCGAAGGCGGCATGGTCTGAAACGATGGCGATTCGCTCGGCCACGCGAAGACTCCGTGTGTGGAACGACACACGCGCACTAGGGGATAGCAGGAGGCTTTGCCACCACCGATTGCTTCGCTCAGGCCGCCAGCCGCATCTCCAGCCGGCTCCAGATCTCGACCAGAGCGGCGGTCAGCTCGCGCATCATCGCTTCGTCGTGAGCCGGGCCCGGAGTGAAGCGCAGGCGCTCGGTGCCGCGCGGCACGGTCGGGTAGTTTATCGGCTGAACGTACATGCCGTATTCGGCGAGCAGGATGTCGCTGATCTTCTTGGCCCGGACCGGGCAGCCGACCATCAAAGGCACGATGTGGGTGGTCGAGGCCATGACCGGCAGCCGCGCCTCGGCGAACAGCGCCTTCAGCGCCGCCGCGCTCGCCTGCTGCGCCTCGCGCTCGGCCGACGAGCGCTTCAGGTGGCGGACGCTGGCCAGCGCCCCGGCGACCAGCACCGGCGACAGCGAGGTGGTGAAGATGAAGCCCGGCGCGTAGCTCCGCACCACGTCGACGATGTTGCGCTCGGCGGCGACATAGCCGCCCATGATCCCGAACGCCTTGCCCAGCGTGCCCTCGATCACCGTCACCCGGCCGGCGAGGTCGTCCCGGTCGGAGACGCCGCCGCCGCGCGGGCCGTACATGCCCACGGCGTGGACCTCGTCGAGATAGGTCAGCGCGTTATACTTGTCGGCGAGGTCGCAGATCGCCGCGATAGGCGCGATGTCGCCGTCCATCGAATAGACGCTCTCGAAGGCGATCAGCTTCGGCGCCTCCGGATCCTCGGCGGCGAGCAATTCTTCGAGGTGCGCCAGGTCGTTGTGGCGGAACACCCTTTTCTCGCAGCCGGAGCTTCGGATTCCGGCGATCATCGAGGCGTGATTGAGTTCGTCCGAGAAGATGACGCAGCCGGGCAGCAGCCGGCCGAGGGTCGAGAGCGTCGCCTCGTTCGAGATGTAGCCGGAAGTGAAGATGAGCGCGGCATCCTTGCCGTGGAGGTCGGCGAGCTCCGCCTCCAGCTCGACGTGGAAATGGGTGTTTCCGCCGATGTTGCGGGTGCCGCCCGAGCCGGCGCCGACGTCGTGAAGCGCTTCCTCCATCGCCGCGATCACGTCGGGATGCTGGGCCATGGCGAGATAGTCGTTCGAGCACCAGACGACGATCGGCTTCGGGCCGTTATGGCCTGCAAAGCACCGGGCGTTGGGGAAGCTGCCCTTGTTGCGCAGGATATCGATGAACACGCGGTAGCGGCCCTCGGCGTGAAGCCGGTCGATCGCCTGCGCGAAGATACGCTGATAGTCCAAGTCGCTCCCCGGAATTCGCCAGCCGCTCCAATAGCGGATTCGCGGGGGATATGGCTAGAGGGCCGGCCGGAATTGGCCTTAATTTGCTAGAGTGTGCGCAGTTCGGCGAAGCCGAAGGCGGCGAAGGCGGGACGATAGGCTTCAAGGTCAGCGGCGCCCCCGGTGAAGAGGGCGCGGTGCTCAGGCGTCTCGGCGGGCCACTCGCGGTGGGCGGTGAGGGCCGCGACCCGGCGGGCGATGCCCTCCTTGCCGTCGACGAACCGGACGGGATGCGAAGAAGCGGCGGTAAGCTCTTCCTCGACCAGCGGAAAGTGGGTGCAGGCGAGGACGATCGTATCCACTCTTTCGCCGCCCGGACGGGTGAAAAGCCCGTCGAGGATGGCGCGATAGGCGGAAAGCTCCGCCGGTTCGCCGCGCAGCTTCGCTTCGGCGAGATCGACCAGCTCGGCCGAGCCGTGCCTCACCACCACGCAATCGGCGGCGAACTCGGCCGCGAGCCGCTCCACATAAGGCTGGCGCACGGTCGCGTCGGTGCCGAGCACGCCGATCGCCCGGCTCCGCGACAGCGCGGCGGCCGGCTTGATCGCCGGCACCGTGCCGACGATCGGCACATCGAGGGCCGAGCGGACCGAATCGAGCGCGATGGTCGAGGCCGTGTTGCAGGCGATGACGATCAGTTCCGGATCGAATCGCTCGGCGAGGCGGCCGAGGATCGCCGGAACCCGCGCCTCGATCTCCTCGGGCCGCTTGGTGCCGTAGGGATAGCCGGCCCGGTCGGCGACGTAGACCAGAGGAGCGCAGGGGAGGACCGCGCGGATCGCACCGGCCACGGAAAGGCCGCCGACGCCGGAATCGAAAACGAGGAGGGGCCTGTCGCCGCGCATCGGCCCGCTGTAGCGGGGAGTCGGCGTCCGGCAAGCGGCGCTTTCATCGACTTTGCGGTAAAGCGTTGCGCCGGTTTTTCGATTTGATAGATTATCGCGCGATTGGGGGGCTCGAAGTGGACGCTGAAATTCTGGGGCCGCCGCTGCTCGCTTTGCTGCTCGGCTACGCCCTGGGCTCGATCCCGTTCGGGCTGATCCTCACCCGGCTCGCCGGCGCCGGGGACCTCAGGGCGATCGGCTCGGGCAATATCGGCGCGACCAACGTGCTGCGCACCGGGCGCAAGGACCTGGCCGCCGCCACCGTGCTGCTCGACATGGCGAAGGGAAGCGTTGCGATCCTGCTCGCCGCCTGGCTGTGGCCGCCCGTCGTCACGATCGCGGCGATCGGCGCCTTGCTCGGCCATCTCTGGCCGGTCTGGCTGCGCTTCGCCGGAGGGAAGGGGGTGGCGACCTATTTCGGTATCGTCCTCGGCCTCGCTCTGGCCGGCGAGGCGAACTGGGCGGTGCCGGCCGTCTTCGCGGCGATCTGGCTCGGCGTGCTGGCGCTGACCCGCTACTCGTCGGCCGGTGGGCTCGCCGCCGCCGCCGCCGTGCCGGTGGCGGCCGGCCTCGTCGGCCGATTCGACCTCGCCATCCTGTTCCTCGGCCTCAGCCTGCTCGTCTTCTGGAAGCACCGCGCCAATCTCGGCCGCCTGCTGGCGGGGACCGAGCCCCGGGTGGGGTCGCGTGGCTGAGCCGAGCGAGGACCAGATCGCGCGGCTGCGCCTGATCCGCTCGGAGAATATCGGCCCGATCACCTACTTCCAGCTGCTCGCCCGCTTCGGTTCGGCGAACGCCGCGCTTGCGGCCATCCCCGACCTTGCGGCCCGCGGCGGCGGGCGCGCGCCGCGAATCGCCACCCGCGCCGCGGTCGAGCGCGAGATCGAGGCCGTGGCGAAGCTCGGCGGGCGCTATCTTTTCCTGGGCCAGGGCCTGTATCCGCCCCTTCTGGCGGAGCTCGAGACGGCGCCGCCGGCGCTGATCGTCAAGGGCCACCTGACCCTGCTCGACAAGCCCGCCGTGGCTTTGGTGGGCGCCCGCAACGCGTCCGCCGCCGCGTGCCGATTCGCGCGCGGCCTCGCCCAGAAGCTTGGCGAGGCGGGCGCGGTGGTCGTCTCCGGCCTCGCCCGCGGCATCGACACCGCAGCGCACGACGGCGCCCTCGAAACCGGGACGATCGCCGTCGTCGCCGGCGGCATCGACGTCTTCTATCCGCCCGAGAACGAGGCCCGGCAGCGCGCGATCGCCGAGCGCGGCCTTCTCGTCGCCGAGCAGCCGCCGGGCGTCGAGCCGCACGCGCGTCACTTCCCCTCCCGCAACCGGATCATCGCCGGGCTGGCCCAGGGGACGGTGGTGGTCGAGGCGGCGCCGCGCTCCGGCTCGCTCATCACCGCCCGGCTCGCCGCCGAGGCGGGGCGCGAAGTGATGGCCGTGCCGGGCTCCCCGCTCGACCCGCGCACCCAGGGCTGCAACCAGCTGATCCGCGAAGGCGCGACCCTCGTGCAGAGCGCCGACGACATCATGGAGGCGATCAGCCCGATGCGAATCCGACCGTTCCGCCAGAAGGAGCTCGATTATGCCGCGCCCGGTCCGGCGGGTGACGTCGACGACGCGCTGCGCGGCTGCGTCGCCGGCCTGCTCAACGGTACGCCGGTGCCGGTAGACGAGATCGTCCGCCAGACCGGAGCCCCGCCCGCCCTGATCCAGACCGTGCTGCTCGAGCTCGAGTTGGCGGGCCGGCTCGAACGCCATGCCGGCGGCAGGGTCAGCCTGGCCGGCTGAATCCCGTTCAGGGCGCGAAGCGCCGTTCGTGGATCCAGCGGCTGCCGAGGAACTTGGTGCCGCTGAGGACGGGCAAGCCGGCATGCTCGGACATCGGATCGAAGGACCCGGCGGGTGAGGCGCTTTGGAATACGAGCACGTCGCCCCTGCGCCCCTTCACCTTGAGGCCGGTCTTCACGAACAGCGTCTCGCCGCCCTCATAATCGTCGTTGAGATAGACAAGTGCGGTGGCGATCCGGCCGTTCTCGCCGCCGTCCCAGTCGACGTGCGGCCGATATTCCTGCCCCGGCCGGTAGCGCAGCACGAGAAGCGCCTCGGCCTGCTCGGGAAGGGTGCCGCTCAACGCCGCGAGGCGCCGGTTGAGCGCGTGGACCGCGGGATCCTCGATCATCCAGGCGATGGTCATGTCGTCGGAGGTGCGGACCTGCCGGCGCACTTCCTGTCCGGCGCCGTCGCCGACCAGCGAGGGCTGAAGGGCCGGCATCGCGATATCGACGAGGTAGCGGCATTCCGAGTCCGTGAACGCGCCGGGATAGAGCGAGACCACGGGAGAGTCGCTGAGCGTCCGCGCGGCTGGAAGCGATTTCGGCTCGCCCTCTTCGGTGAGGTCCATCGAGCCGAGCAGCGCAAGCGACCGCGCGCGCGCCGGGTCCCGGGCGGCCTCCCGGCGCAACCGCTCGAGCGCTTCCGGCCAGTCGCGCGGACCGCCGACTCCGTTGCCGAGCAGGTTGGTCAAGGCGATCGCCGCCACCTTGTGACCCGCCAGAGCCGCGCGCCGGATCAGCTCGCGGCCGCGGGGAAGGTCCTGAGGGACCGGGTCGCCGCACCAGAAGAAGCCGGCCAGCGCATAAAGCGCGTCCGGCTGGCCGGCCGAGGCATATTGGGCGATGACCGGCAGCGCCTCGCGGCTTCGCGGCGTGGCGGCGAGGCGGAGCGCGTCGGCGAGGGCGGAGTCGCGCGGGTCCATGGCCTCGGTCCTTGCCAGCCATCGCTGCAAGCTTCCAGCGGCTTCCCCGCAGGACCGCACCGTACAACCCTTCGCAAGCCGATAATACCTATTTCATTCGTGATATGTTCATGCTAAGTTCGAACCATGCGCCTGCCGTTCTTCCTCCGCTTCGCGCCGGTCCCGCTTCGGCGTCAGCACAACGGCTGGTCGCCGCGGCTGCAGCTGCGCTTCATCCTCGCGCTCGCCCGCGGCGCCGGACCGGACGAGGCGGCGAGGTCGCTCGGCCGGACTCGGCAATCGGCTTACCGGCTGAGGCGAAGGGAAGGCGCGGAAAGCTTTGCCGCAGCCTGGGACCGGGCGCAGGCGTTCGCCCGGCGCGTGGCGGCCGTGCGGCACGCGTCGCCGCTCGGCGCCGGCGGGATCGAGACTTTGCTGGTGCCCCGTTACTATCGAGGGCGGCTGATCGGCTTCGTCCAGCGCGACGATCTCGGCGGCGCGACGCGGCTGCTCGCCCGGCTCGACCGGCTCGCCGAGCGGCTGGGCGATAGCGACGAGCTTCGCGCGGCCAGCGAGGCCTTCGAGGCGTTCCTGGCGCCGGGAAGTGACAGAAGTGACGAGATGCGCCTGTGAACGCGTCCAGCTCGTCAACTCCGGGCGCCGCCGCAAGCCGCTTGACGCCGCTCGCGGCACTTCCCCACCCTGTACGCGTACGCGTGAAGGATCGTGGGACCGATGAAGCTTGTCGTCGTCGAATCGCCGGCCAAGGCGAAGACCATCGAGAAATATCTCGGCCCCGGCTATCGGGTCCTGGCCTCCTACGGCCATGTCCGCGACCTGCCGGCCAAGGACGGCTCGGTCGATCCCGACGCCGGCTTCGCGATGGAGTGGGAGACCTATCCGGACAAGGCCAGGCAGCTCAAGGCGATCACCGACGAGGCCAAGAAGGCCGACTCGCTGATCCTCGCCACCGACCCGGACCGGGAAGGGGAGGCGATCAGCTGGCACGTCCAGGAGGTGCTGAGGAAGCGGAAGGCGTTGCCGGCCGACGTTGAGAGGGTGACTTTCAACGCGATCACCAAGACGGCGGTGACCGAGGCGATGCAGCGACCCAGGGCGCTCGACGAGGACCTGATCGACGCCTACCGCGCCCGCCGCGCGCTCGATTATCTGGTCGGTTTCACCCTGTCGCCGGTGCTTTGGCGCAAGCTGCCCGGCGCCAAGTCGGCCGGCCGGGTCCAGTCGGTGGCGCTCCGCCTCGTCGTCGACCGCGAGCGCGAGATCGAGATCTTCCGAGCCCAGGAATATTGGTCGGTGCATGCGTTGATGGAGGCCGACGGGCAGGAATTCCTCGCCCGGCTGGTGCGGCTTCGCGGCGACAAGGTGGATCGGCTCAGCCTCGGCGACCGCGGCGCCGCCGACATCGCCAAGGCGGCGGTCGAGGAAGGGCGCTTCACCGTCGCGTCGGTCGAGACCAAGCCGTTCGTCCGCAACCCGCCGCCGCCCTTCACCACCTCGACGCTGCAACAGGAGGCGGCGCGCAAGCTCGGCTTCTCGGCGAGCCACACGATGCGCGTCGCCCAGGCGCTCTACGAGGACGGCGCGATCACCTACATGCGCACCGACGGAGTCCAGATGGCGCCGGAGGCTGTCTCGGCCGCGCGGCGGGCGGTCGTGGCGCGCTACGATTCGGGCTACGTGCCGGAGAAGCCGCGTCACTACGAGACCAAGGCCAAGAACGCCCAGGAAGCGCACGAGGCGATTCGGCCGACCGATTTCTCCCGCGACCGGGCCGGCTCGGGCGACCATGGGCGGCTCTACGATCTCGTCTGGAAGCGGGCGCTGGCCAGCCAGATGGCCTCCGCCCGGCTCGAGCGGACGACCGCCGAGCTGACCGACGGCACCGGGCGGACGGCGCTTCGGGCGACCGGCCAGGTCGTCCTCTTTCCCGGCTTCCTCGCCCTCTACGAGGAAGGCCGCGACGATGGCGAGGACGAGGAATCGCGCCGCCTGCCGCGCCTCAGGGAGGGCGACGTGCCGGCGAAGAAGAAGGTCGTCGCCGAGCAGCATTTCACCCAGCCGCCGCCGCGTTACTCCGAGGCGAGCCTGGTCAAGAAGATGGAGGAATTGGGGATCGGCCGGCCGTCCACCTATGCGGCGACCCTGCAGACGCTCAAGGACCGCGGCTACGTCACCTTGGAGAAGGCGCGGTTCGTGCCCGAGGAGAGCGGGCGGCTGCTGACCGCCTTTCTCGAGCGCTTCTTCGAGCGCTACGTCTCCTACGATTTCACCGCCCATCTCGAGGACGAGCTCGACGACATTTCCGGCGGGCGGATGGACTGGCAGTCGGTGCTCGACGAATTCTGGCGGGACTTCAAGCCGAAGACCGCCGAGATCATGGAGCGCAAGCCCTCCGAGATTACCGCCGAGATCGACGATTTCCTCGCGCCCTGGCTGTTCCCCGACAAGGCCGATGGCTCCGATCCCCGGCTGTGTCCGGCCTGCGGGGAGGGCCGGCTGGCGCTGAGGGGCGGGCGGTTCGGCGCGTTCGTCGCCTGCTCAAACTATCCCGACTGCAAGTTCACCCGGCGCTTCGGCCAGGGTGGCGAGGAAGCGGCGGCCGGCGACGGGCCGGAGGTGCTCGGTGCCCATCCCGAGACGGGCCAGCCGGTGCTTCGCAAGTCCGGCCGCTTCGGTCCCTATGTCGAGACCGTCGAGGGGAAGGAGGCCAAACGCGCCTCGATCCCCAAGGACGCGGGCGAGCTCGACCTCGACCTCGCCGTCCGTTTGCTCTCGCTGCCCAGGACGATCGGCCCGCATCCGGAGACCGGCCAGCCGATCACCGCCTCGATCGGCCGCTACGGCCCCTATCTCGCCCATGACGGCAAATATGCCCGGCTCGCCTCGACCGCCGAGGTGTTCGAGACCGGAATGAACGCCGCCGTTTCGAAGCTGGCCGATGCCGCCGGCGCGAAGGCGGGCCGCGGCCGCGGCTCGCGCGAGCCGCTGAAATTGCTCGGGCCGCATCCCCGCACCGAGGCGGAGATAAGGTTGATGGAGGGGCGGTTCGGCCCGTACGTGACCGACGGAACGACCAACGCGACCCTTCCCAAGTCGCTGTCGCCGGACCAGCTGACGCTCGAGGAAGCCGCCCAGCTGATCGACGAGCGCGCCGCCAAGGGACCGCCCGCCAAGGGAAGGGGCCGCAAACCGGCGGCGGCCAGGAAGAAGCCGGCTCCGAAGAAGAAATGAAGGCGCGGGGCTCGGTCATCAGCCGCTTCACCGGCATCGGCGTCGCGGCGGCCCTGCTGGCGCTGACCCTGTGGCCGTTCGCGGCGCGCTGGGACAAGGTCGCCTGGCCCTATCTCTTCCTGCTCGCAGTCACCGCCTTGTGCGGCCTCGCCATCCTGCTGCTGACCGGGCTCGACCTCCTGCTCCGCCCGCGCCGGGGGCCCGAGGTGAACCCGATCCGGGTGTTCGACATCCTCTCAGGCGCGGCCCTGCTCGGCTTCGCCCTGCTGCAGCTCGGCTGGCTCTCGGCCTGGTTCTATCCCTGAAGCGCAGGCGGTACAGCCGGGGTCCTTGGCGATCCGCAAGGTCCGCATTCCCGGGGCCAGCCCGTCGAAGACGTGGAGCTTGCCCTCGGCGGGTTCGCCGAAGCCGGTGATTCGCCGCACCGCCTCCAGCGCCGCGAAGCTGCCGGCGAGGCCGACCATCGCGCCGAGGACTCCGAGCTCCGAGCAAGTGTCGCAATCCTCGGCGTCGAAGGCGTCGCCGACGTAGCAGCGATAGCAGGGGCATTGCGGCAGCCAGCCGGTGAAGGTGCCGACCTGCGCCTGGAATTGTCCGACCGCCGCCGACACGAGCGGGATCCGCGCCCCGGTGCAATGATCGGAGACGACGAGGCGGGTCGCGAAATTGTCGCTGCCGTCCAGCACCAGGTCGGCTCCCCCCAGAAGGCCGGCCACGTTCGCCGAATCCAGCCGCGCCGCGATCCCGGCAAAGCGCGTGTCCGGATTGAGCCGTGCCGCCGCCTCCGCCGCGGCTTCGACCTTGAGGCGGCCGACGTCGGCGGTCCCGAACAAGGTCTGGCGCTGCAGATTGTCGAGGCTCACCCGGTCGTTGTCGATCACGGTCAGCCGGCCGATCCCCGCCGCGGCGAGATACTGGATGGCGGGGCAGCCGATTCCGCCTGCGCCGACCAGCACGACATGGGCGGCGAGCAGCTTTCTTTGCCCCTCGCCGCCTATCTCCCTGAGGACGATGTGACGCGCATAGCGGTCGAGCTGGTCGTCGCGAAGGCGCGTCACTCGCGTGCGAAGGCGATTCGATCGCGGAACCAGGCCGCCTGGGCGAGGCCGGTCGGTTTGAACATGCCCTTCTTGCTGAGCTCGACGACCGTGCTGCCGACGATCGTGTTCAGAGCCGGACACCCCATTTCCGGGATCATGACCTGCGACACCGAGCCGTCCGGCTCGATCAGAACGGCATAGGGCACGTCGACGTCGAACTTTTTCGGGCTCATGCCGGGGACCTTGCAGGTGCCGTCTCGCAACGCCTGCTCCATCCACAAGGTCAGCCGGTTGGAGTCGATATACTCGGCATAGCTGTGCCGGGTCTTCGCCGGCGGGATCGCGCTCCAATTGCCGTGCGCGCTCATCACGTTCTGCGCCGCGGCCGGGGCGGAGAGGCCAAAAGCGGCGATCGCCAGAATTGCCCTTCTCATCGTCGAGCTCCTTCGCAATGCGCCGACGAGTTTCCGCCCGCAGAGCCTCGAATTCAAGAGAGAATATGGCAGCCGCTAGCGGCCCGTCGACCCGAAGCCGCCGGCGCCGCGCGCGGTCTCGTCGAGGTCTTCCACCTCCCGGAAACCTGCCCGCTGGACAGGCGCCGGCACGAGCTGGGCGATCCGTTCGCCGCGCACGACGTCGAACGGAACCTCGCCCAGATTGGCGAGGATCACCTTCACCTCGCCGCGATAGTCGCTGTCGATCGTGCCGGGCGTGTTGAGGCAGGTGATGCCGTATTTGAGCGCGAGGCCGGAGCGCGGCCGGACCTGCACCTCGTAGCCCTCGGGTATGGCGAGGGCGAAGCCGGTCGCAACGGCGTGTCGCTCGCCCGGGGCCAAAGTCACGCTCTCCGCGGCGACGACGTCGAGCCCGGCGGCGTGCGCCGTCGCGTAGGAGGGGAGGGGGAGACCCGCGCCGTGCGGCAGGCGGCGAAGCGCGATGTCGATCTCAGGCAAGGGCATCGGCGATCCGTTCGGCGAGCCGGCGGGCGATGTCGGTCTTGGAGGCGCGCGGCCAGTCTTCCGTTCCGTCGGCCGTGATCAGATGGACCTGGTTGTCCTCGCCGCCCATTCCGCCCGAGACGTCGTTGGCGACGATCCAGTCGCAATCCTTGCGGTCGCGCTTCGCCTCGGCGGCGCTGACCACCTGGTCGGTCTCGGCGGCGAAGCCGACGAGCAAGCGCGGCCGCTTGGCGTGGCGGGCGAGGCCGGCGAGGATGTCGGGATTTTCCGACCAGTCGAGCCGCGGCGGCCCGTCCGCTTTCTTGAGCTTGGAACGCGCCGCGCCGACGCCCCAGTCGGCGACCGCGGCGACGAGGATCGCGGCGTCGGCGGGAAGCGCGCCCTCGACCGCCGCCTGCATCTGCGCGGCGGTCTCGACGTCGAGCCGGGTGACTCCGCGCGGAGTCTTCAGCGAGACCGGGCCGGCGACCAGGGTCACGTCGGCGCCGAGGCCCGCGAGCGCTTCGGCGACCGCGAACCCCTGCTTCCCCGAGGAGCGGTTGGCGATCACCCGCACCGGATCGATCGGCTCGTGGGTCGGCCCGGCGGTGACGATCACATGCTTGCCCGCCAGCTTTCCGCCACCCTTGCCCAGCGCCGCCGAGATGGCGGCGAGGATCGCCTCGGGCTCCGGCAGCCGCCCCGGTCCATATTCGCCGCAGGCCATCTCGCCCTCGTCGGGCTCCAGGATCGCGATTCCGTCGCGCTTCAGCTGGGCGACGTTGCGCCGGGTCGCGGCGTGGCGCCACATGCGCACGTTCATCGCCGGCGCGGCGAGCACCGGCTTGTCGGTGGCGAGCAGCAGGGTGGTGGCGAGGTCGTCGGCGATCCCCGCCGCCATCCTGGCGAGAAGGTCCGCCGTCGCCGGGCAGACGACCACCAGATCGGCCTCGCGGCTGAGCTGGATATGGCCCATCTCGGCCTCGTCCTTGAGATCCCAGAGACTGGTGTGGACCGGCTGCTCGCTGAGCGCCGCAAGCGTCATCGGCGTGACGAACTGCGCTCCGCCAGCGGTCAGCACGCAGCGCACGCTTCCGCCCGCCTTGCGGATCAGCCGGACCAGCTCGCACGCCTTGTAGGCCGCGATTCCGCCGCCGACGATGAGCAGGATGCGCTTGTCTCGCATGCCTCTAGTGTAGGAACGCCATCGCCGTCGCGCCAGCCGCGGCCGAAACGATCGCCAGCAGGACGTAACGCCAATAATGGCGCCGCTGGACGACGATCATCTCCGCGAGGGGCGGGTCGGGCGGGGCGGCGCCGAGCGGCGGGTAATATTGGTCGATCCGGCGGATCAGCTCGGGCAGGCGCAGAAAGGTTCGGACGTCGCGGACGATCCGGTCGGCGAGCGCCGCTTCCGGCCCCAGCTCGCCGCGCACCCATTCCCTGAGGAACGGTTCGGCCGTCTCCCACATGTTGATGTCGGGATCGAGATTGTGGGCGACTCCTTCCTCCATCACCATCGTTTTCTGGAGCAGCAGGAGATGCGGCTGGGTCGGCATGTCGAAGTCGCGGGTGATGTTGAACAGCCCGTCCAGCATCTGGCCGATCGAGATGTCCTTGACCGGAAGGCCGCGGATCGGCTCGCCGACCGCCCTCAGCGCCGTCGCGAACTCCTCCACATTGTGGTGGGCGGGGACATATTGCGCCTCGAAATGGATTTCGGCGACGCGCAGATAATTGCCGGTGAGGAGGCCGTAGAGGATCTCGGCCAGCCAGAAGCGCGCCTGCCGGTCGATGCGGCCCATGATCCCGAAATCGATCGCCGCCAGCCGGCCGTCGGGGAGGGCGAACAGGTTTCCCTGGTGGAGGTCGGCGTGGAAGAAGCCGTCGATCACCGCCTGGCGGAGGAAGGCGCGGACGAGGATGGCGGCGAGCGCCTTCAAATCGTGCCCGGCCTCGACCAGCGCCTCGCGGTCGGTGAGCTTGATGCCGTCGATCCACTCGAGCGTCATCACCCGGCGGGAGGTTCGGGTCCAGTCGATCGCCGGAACGAAGAAGCCGCTTTCGGCGACGAGATTCTCGCGCAGCTCCGAGGCGGAGGCGGCCTCGCGCCGAAGGTCGAGCTCGCGCGCCGTCCATTGCTTGAAATAGGCGATGACCGCACGGGGGCGCAGGCGCGCCGCCTCGCCGCCCATGGCCTCTACCCGCGCCGCCGCCCATTCATAGGTCTCGATGGCGCGGGCGAAATCCTCCTCGATGTTCGGGCGCAGAACCTTGACCGCGACCAGCTTGCCCTCGGTGGTGACGGCGCGGTGGACCTGCGCGATCGAGGCGGCGCCGACCGGCTCGGGATCGATCTCGCGGAAGACCTGGTCCAGCGGTTTCTCGAGGCCCAGCTCGATCGCCCGTTTCACTTCCTCGAACGGCGCCGGCGGCAGATTGTCCTGAAGGGTCTGGAGATCGTGCGCCGCCTCGGCGCCGACCAGGTCCGGCCGGGTCGCCAGCGCCTGGCCGAACTTGATCGCCGCCGGCCCGAGCTCCTGGAAAGCCTCGCCGTAGGTCGGCACGTCGGGCACCCGCGCGCCGAAGCGGGCGATTCGGGCGAGCCGGCGCACCGGCGGCGGCGTGTTCTGGTCGCGCTCGATGCCGCGCAGGGCACCGTGGCGGGCGAGCACCCGGCCCCATTTGAGGAGCCGCCAGACGTGGACGATCGGCCGGGTCAAACCTTCGTCTTCCAGCCGCTGTGGATGGCGACGAGACCGCCGAGAATGGGCTCGGCCTTGGTCTGGGTGAATCCGGCGTCGGCGATCATCGTTCGGAACGCCTCCATCGGAGGGAAGCGGCGGATCGATTCGACAAGGTAGCGGTAGCTTTCCTCGTCCCGCGCCACCGCCTTGCCGATCCGGGGCACGACGCTCATCGAATAACGCTCGTAAAGCCCGGCAAAACCGGGCCAGCTGGTTGTCGAGAATTCCAGGCAGAAGAAGCGGCCGCCGAGCTTCAGCACCCGGTGCGCCTCGGCGAGCGCCTTTGCGACATGGGTGACGTTGCGGATGCCGAAGGCGATCGTGAACGCATCGAAGCTCGCGTCGGCGAAGCTCAGCGCCTCGGCATTCTCCACCGTCCAGGACAGCCCGGCGATCCTCCGCTGCTCCGCGCGTTTGCGCCCCACTTCCAGCATTTCGGGATTGATGTCGGCGACCGTCACTCGCGCGCCGCGCTCGGCGAGACGGAATGCGACGTCGCCGGTGCCCCCGGCCATGTCGAGGATCGCTTCGCCGCGGCGCGGCTTCACGCGGCGGACGAACTGGTCCTTCCAAAGCCGGTGGAGGCCCCCCGACATGAGGTCGTTCATCAGGTCGTAACGCCGCGCCACCCGCGAGAAGACCGAGCCGACCCGGGCCGTCTTCTCCTCGGGCGACACCTGTTCGAAGCCGAAAGAAACCTTGTCCATCGCCGCCGCCTCTAGCAGGGGTTTCGCGCCATGTGCACGCGCCATTCTCCGGGCCCATCCCATGCCTGAGCTGCCCGAGGTCGAAACCACGGTCCGCGGTCTTGTTCCGGTCCTCGAGGGCCGGCGGCTCGCCCGGGTCGAGGCGCGGCGGGCGGACCTGCGCCGCGCCTTCCCCGCCGACCTGCGCCAGAGGCTGACCGGCGCTCGGGTCACGGGGCTCGGCAGGCGGGCCAAATACGGCCTGATCCATACCGACCGCGACGAGACGATGGTCTTCCACCTCGGCATGTCCGGCCGCTGGCGAATCGACCCCGCCGAATTCGGCCCGCACGACCATCTGCTGCTGGAGACGGACGAGGGGCGGCTCGCGGTCCTCAACGATGCGCGCCGCTTCGGCTCGGTCGATCTCGTGCCGACCGCCGGGCTCGAATCCTGGCCGCCGTTCGCGGCGATGGGGCCCGAGCCGCTCGGACCGGACTTCAATCCGGACCAGCTTCTCGCGGCGCTCGACGGCCGGACCGCGCCGATCAAGGCGATGCTGCTCGACCAGCGGATCGTCGCCGGCCTCGGTAACATCTATGTCTGCGAGGCGCTGCACATGGCGCGGATCGCGCCGTCGCGGGCGGCCGGAAGCCTCTCGCGGCCGCGGCTCGCCCGGCTGGTCGAGGCGATCCGGAGCGTCCTTATCGCCGCCATCGAAGCGGGGGGATCGAGCCTTCGCGACTATGCCCGGCCCTCGGGCGAACTCGGCTATTTTTCGAAGCAGTGGCGAGTCTATGGGCGCGAAGGGCAAAGCTGCGGCTGCGGCGCGGTGATTCGCCGGCGCAGCGACTCGGGCCGGTCGACCTTTTTCTGCCCCCGGTGCCAGCGCAGCTAGGTTGACCTTGCGGACGGCGTCACGTAGAGGCGTGGCCGAGCGGGTGCGGCCTCGAGACCGTGCCCGTTTTTCTTGAGCATTAAGAGGCACTTCGAAGATGGCGAACACGCCGCAGGCAAAGAAACGCATCCGCCGCAACGACCGTCGCGCGTCGATCAACCGCAACCGCGTCAGCCGAATCCGCACCTTCGTCAAGCAGGTCGAGGCGGCCATAGAGGCCGGCGACAAGGCGGGCGCTCTGGCCGCGATCAGCCAGGTCCAGCCCGAGCTGGCGCGCGGCGTGTCGAAGGGGGTGTTCCACAAGAATACCGCGGCGCGGAAATTCTCGCGCCTCACGCGGCGTATCGCGGCTCTTTCCTAAGCCGTTGAAAAGCCGGTTTTGAAGGCCCGTCGGACCGTGTCCGGCGGGCTTTTCGCAGGGCCAAAAGAACACAGCGGGAAAGTCGAGGATTTCCCGCGATTCGCGGGGTGCTGCGATGCGGGAAATGGCGGAAATTCGCCAATTTCGCTCACATCCGCAGAAATCCATGTCAATGGATTTTTTTCACAAAAACGTCACGAAGCGGCTTGATCGAGCCCCCGCTCAGTACCTAGAAAGGTCGCTCCGACGGGGCGAATCTCCCGGCGGACGCCACAGCAAGAACGACGTTGCGAATCGGCTCTGCCCGGGGATGCGGCCGTGCGCGGGAGAGTTTTGCGTCTGAAAAAGGCCCCGTGTTTGAGAGGCCAGATAAAGGGGGTGCTTTCGTGTCGGTGAAGCCTTTGGGAGGCAACGCAGCGGAAGTCGCGCCCGGCGGCGAGCCGCTGCAATATTCATGGGAATCGATTCGCGCCGGATTGAGGCGCGATTGCGGCGCGCGGACCTTCGACGGCTGGCTTCGGCCGATCGCTCTGGGCAATTTCGACTCGGAGACGGGGACCCTGAAGCTCGAACTGCCGTCCCAGTTCATGGCCGATTGGGTGCAGACCCATTTCGCCGAACGACTCGCGCTCGCGTGGCGCGCCGCCAACCCGGTGGTCCGCCAGCTGCTGATCGGAGTCGGCGCCGCCGCCCCCAAGACCGCCGCGGTGGTCGAGATCCCGGCGCCGCCCGCGGAGGACGAGCCGGCGGCGAAGGACGGCCTCTACGCGGTCGCCCTGGAGCCCCGCTATCGGTTCGAGAATTTCGTCGTCGGCAAGGCCAATGAGGTCGCCTTCAATGCCTCGCGGACTTTGGCGATCGCGAAGGACGTCGCCTTCAACCCGCTGTTCCTCCACGGCGGCACCGGCCGCGGCAAGACCCACCTGCTCCACGCGATCGGCCACGAATTCCACCGCCTCCGCCCGCGGGCGAAGATCATCTACATGTCGGCCGAGAAGTTCATGGTCGAGTTCGTCGCCGCGCTTCGGGCGAACGAGACGATCCAGTTCAAGCAGCAGCTGCGCTCCGCGGACCTGCTCATGATCGACGACGTCCAGTTCATCGCCGGCAAGGAATCGACCCAGGAAGAATTCTTCCACACGATGAACGAGATCATCTCGGCCGGCCGCCGGCTGGTGATCTCCTCGGACCGGGCGCCGCAGGACCTCGACGGGATCGAGCCGCGAATCCTTTCGCGGCTCAGCTGGGGCCTCGTCGCCGACATCAACCAGGCCGATCTCGAGCTCAGGCTCAACATCATCCACAAGAAGCTCGAGGCCCTGCCCGAGGTTTTCGTGCCCGACGAGGTGGCGATGTTCCTCGCCAAGCGGATCAGCTCGAACGTCCGCGAGCTGGAAGGCGCCCTCAACCGGATCGCGGCCTATTCGGCGATGCAGAACCGGGCGATCGATCTCGATTTCGTCGGTGAGGTGCTCGCCTCGACCCTGCGCGCCAACCAGCGCCGGATCTCGATCGACGAGATCCAGACCCGGGTTTCCGAGCATTACCGGATCCGCAAGGCCGAGATGACCTCGGCCCGCCGCGCCCGCGAGGTCGCTCGCCCGCGCCAGGTCGCGATGTATCTCTCGAAGCAGCTGACCCCGCGCTCGCTGCCCGAGATCGGCCGGCGCTTCGGCGGCCGCGACCACACCACGGTGATCCACGCCGTCCGCCAGATCGAGAAGCTGCGCGCCCAGGACCCCGAGCTCGATTCGGACATCCGGCTGCTCACCCGCCAGCTGGAGAGCTGAGAGCGGCCGCGGCGTCACGCCGCGAGCCTTCTCCGCGCCATTCAGGCGGCCGCGCGGGTGCCTGAAGGGTCCGTCTCTTGACTGAACATCTGGTAAGCCTCAGCTTCCCGGGGGCACAGCTCGACGTGGGGCGTCGGCCGGTGGGGGGCAGCTGCGAATGTCGGACCTGCAGCAGCTGATTGCATCGCTTAGCCCCCGGCAATTTCAAATCCTCGCCTACGTTGCCCAGCATTTGAGCAGCAAGGAGATCGCTCAACTCATCGGGTTGAGTCCGGCGACGGTCGACAGCCACATCGCAGCAGCGCTCCAGAAGCTAGGTCTTCGCAGCCGCAGAGAGGCCGCGCTCAAGATGATTGAGCTGGGCTTCGCGACTTCCCACCCGGAACCTCTCCAACCATTAGCCGATTCCCACCATGGGGATAACGCACCATCCAATCGCCATGACTCCCCGACGAAAGGTATACCAACTATCTCCAGATCGCCGGGACGTGGTCTTGCCCGGGCTTCAGAAGGAAATAGCAATGGAACGCAGGCAACCGCGTCGCGGTTGGGCATGGGCAGCGTCATCCTGCGATGCTTTTTCGACGCAATTTATATCACGTTGTTCTTCGCGGTCATGTCTGGCGCCGCCTTTGGCGTGCATTGGATCGTGATCCGATGCGAAGAGTGGTCGATCGATCCCTTCGTTCTACAGGTGCCCAAAGCGGTCAGCTATGCCCTCGTGCTACTCGATGCAGTCGGCGTGGTTATCGCGACGGGGCTGCTCACCTACCGGTTCATTCGTGCGATCGTGAAAGTAGATGACCGATATGCGTGACTTCGAGTTCGAAGATCAGACTTCTACTGCCTCGCGCTTTCGGGATATTGCGCGCGAGGAATTCTGGATCGTCGCGAGATCCTTCTTCGCGCCGATCTACGGCACGCTCCTCGTATGGAGGCGGCTGGCAAGATTTACGCGTCAGGTCGACCGTGGCACCTTCAGAGGCCGTCAGTCAGACCCTCCGCTGCAACCCGCGGAGTGAAAGCTCATCGACCTTCGGATCCATGGCGCCGTGTTTACCCCCGCGGCGCGCGCGGCGGGGGCGGGACGGTGATCCTCACCTGCTCGCCCGAATTGCCCGGAAAGCCGACGAACATCGCGTCGACGAGGTTCGGGACCAGCTTGCGCAGATTGTCGGTGGCGGCGCGGGCCTTGGCCGTACCCTCGAACACCGACTGGCCGTCGGCGGCGCGCTTGATGTCGAGATCGAGGAAGCTCGTGTAGACGGTGCGGATGTCGAAATCGTCGAAGAAGAACGGATCGTTCCAGCCGAATCCGTAGCCTCGGCCCCAGCCGCTGTGCGGCCAGAAGCGGCCGTAGCCGAAGCCGATGCCGAGACGGCCGCCCCAGCCCGGCATTCCGCCGTCGATCCGCGGCTTGCCGTTGTCCACTCCGTAATCGAGCGAGACGACCAGCGTCGCCGCCTGGGGCGAGCTCGCCTCCGAATAGCCCAAGGCGGTCAGGTGGCGGCGGACGAGGTCGGCATATTGGGCGAATTCGAGGCCGCCCCGGTCGGCCGCGTCGGCCGGCTGGATGACGAAGCTCTGCCCCTCGGGTGCCGGCATCGCCTGGAAACGCGAGACCTGGGCGGGGAAACCGGTCGCGCAGCCGCCCAGCGTCAGCAAGGCGAGCGGAGCGGCGAGGGTGAGCATCTGGCGGCGGAGCGACATGGCGGGTCCCCTTTCTCGATACGGCGGCGGAAAGATAAACCTATAGGAAAGCGACGCTTTCCGCAAAGTAGCTGAACGGCTGGTGAAGCGCCGTCAGGCCTCGCGCGGGCGGCGGCGGAGCAGCGCCCTGAGGTCGGCGAGCGAGAAGGCGCCGGTCACGAAGCAGGCAGCCGCGTAGACGGCGCCCCCGGCACCGACGAGGATACCGAGTGCCAGCACCCGCACGATCAGTGAGCGGGTCAGATACGGGTCGAAATGCGGCGCCGCGAAATAGAGCAATGCGCCCATGATCAAGGCCGCGAGCCCCATGCGCGGCGCGCGGCGGCGCAGCTGTCGGTCCGTCTCGAAATGGCCGCGGTGCCGCAGCGTCCGCCACAGCATTCCGATGTTGAGGGTCGAGGACAAAGCGGTGGCGAGCGGGGGCCCGATGATCCCGACCGTGGGGATGAGGATGATGTTTCCGACGATGTTCACCCCGACCGAGATGATCGCGTAGCGCACCGGCGTCTGGGTATCCCCCCGCGCATAATAGCCCGGTGTCAGTACCTTCACGAGCACGTAGGAGGGCAGGCCGAGCGAGAAGGCGCTGAGCGCCGCCGCTACGCGTACCGTGTCGCTCGCCGAGAAGGCGCCGTGCTGGAAGATGCCCCGAACGATCGGCTCGGCGCCGAACACGAAGGCGGCCGTCGCGGGCAAGGTGAGGAACAAGGCCAGCTCCAGCCCGCGATTCTGTGTCTGCATCGCCTCGGCATCCCGCCCGGTGCTGAGCAGGCGCGAGACGGTCGGGAGGAGCACGGTGCCGAGGCCGATGCCGATCATCCCCAGCGGCAGCTGGTTGAGGCGGTCGGCATAGTTGATCGACGAGATCGATCCCGCCGCCAGCAGGTAGCCGCCGAGCGAGGTCGAGATGAGGAGGTTGATCTGGGACGCCCCGGCCCCCGTGGCGGCGGGGAGGATT
This sequence comes from Sphingomonadales bacterium, assembly GCA_034668385.1. GTDB lineage: Bacteria > Pseudomonadota > Alphaproteobacteria > Sphingomonadales > Sphingomonadaceae > Allosphingosinicella. Next base: position 23,838 of record JAXDPL010000051.1, read on the forward strand.
AGCTTCATCAGCCGCCTGATGTCGGCATCGAAGCGGGGGCGGCGGAGGCGGAGGGACACGCCGGCCTGCCGGCAAGCGAGCATCAGCCAGCCGAGTTGGAGGGCGCCGCCGACGGGGATCGAAATGGCCTGGGCCCGCGCGGTCGTATATGCCGCCTCCGGTCCGTGGCCGTGGAAGAACCAGAGCGCGGCGACCATCGCGACGTTGAGCAGGATCGGCGCCGCCGCGTTCACCCAGAATTTGTCGAGCGAGTTGAGGATTCCGCCGAGCAGGGAGGCGAGGCTGATCAGCATCAGATAGGGGATGGTGAAGCGCGACAGCAGCACTGCGAAGGCGAATTGGTCGTGGGTCGGATGCTGCTTCGCAAAGCCGCCGGAAAGCGCCCAGGTGACCGGCCAGGCGGCAAGGATCATCGCCGCGGTGAACAGCACGAGGACCGGGAACA
>JAXDPL010000052.1:0-2965 GCA_034668385.1 Sphingomonadales bacterium
GGTGTCGCCCGGGTTGCGCAGGCGCAAGGCGACGGTGAGCAGAAGCGCGGCGAACAGGGCCAGCGGCACCCACAACAAGAGACGGCGACTCATGCCCACGCTTCCTCGAACGTCCCACGCCGACGGCCGCGCCGCTGCCGCCACACCCGGCCGACCAGCGCCAGCAGGCCGCCGAGGGCCACCATGAAGCCGCCGAGCCAGATCAAGGTCACGAACGGCTTCCACCACAGGCGGAGCTGCCATCGCCCGGTCTCATCGGATTTGCCGAGCACCGTGTAGAGCTGGCCGTCGAGGACGGTCGCGATCGCCGTCCAGTTCGGCCCCGCGATCGGCTCCACGCCGGCGAAGCGGACCCAATAGGGGCCGACGGCGAGCGTATCGCCGACGCGGGCGGCGACCAGCTTCTCGCTCGTGAACGCACTCTCCGCCGCCATGCCGGCAAGGCTGACGGCAATGCCGAGGTGCGCGACCACCATGCCCCAGACGAACAGCGGCGTACGGCGCAGGTTGCGCTTCCACAGCGGCGCGAGGCTTGCCGCGCCGACGCCGAAGGCGAGGACGAGGCCGAAGAGCGGCAGCAGGCCGATGCCCGGCGCCAGCAGCACGACCGCCGCCACCGCGAGAAGGCCGACGGCCGCCGGTATCGCAAGCCGCCGCGCCGCCTCCTTCAGCCGGTCGCGGCGCCAGCGCAGCAAGGGCCCCACCGCCATGACGATGACGAGCGCGAGGCCGATCGGGCCGGCGGCGCTGTTGAAATAGGGCGGCCCGACCGAGACCTTCACCCCCATCGCCTCGGTCACCAGCGGGTAGAGCGTTACGATGAGGACGAGGCCGAGCAGAACCGTCAGCAGCAGGTTGTTGACGACGAGGGCGCCCTCGCGGCTGACCAGCTCGAACTGGCTTCCCTCCTTCACCGTGCCGACGCGCAGGCCGAACAGGGTGAGCGCGCCGCCGCTGTAGAGGGCGAGCAGGATCAGGATGAAGGCGCCGCGCCGCGGGTCGACCGCGAAGGCGTGGACGCTGGTGAGGATACCGGAGCGAACGAGGAAAGTGCCGATCATCGACATCGAGAAGGCGACCACCGCCAGCATCACGGTCCAGGCGCGCAAGCTGTCGCGCGTCGCGAGCACCGTCACCGAATGGAGCAAGGCCGTCGCCGCCAGCCAGGGCATGAGCGAGGCATTCTCGACCGGGTCCCAGAACCACCAGCCGCCCCAGCCAAGCTCGTAATAGGCCCAGTAGGAGCCGGCGGTGATGCCGATGGTGAGGAAGATCCATGCCGCGAGCACCCAGGGCCGCATGGCGCGGGCGAAGGCGGGGCCGACGTCGCGCGTGATCAGCGCGCCGACCGCGAAAGAGAAGGCGATCGAGATGCCGACATAGCCGAAATAGAGGGTCGGCGGGTGGAAGGCGAGGCCGGGGTCCTGCAGCAGCGGGTTGAGGCCGTTCCCTTCGACGGGCGGCGGGTCGAGGCGGCGGAACGGGTTCGAGGCGAAGAGGAGGAAGGCATAGAAGCCGAGACCGATGAACGCCTGCGCCGCGAGCGTGGCGAGGAGCGTGCGCTCGTTGAGGCTGCGCTCGAGCAAAGCGACGGCGGCGCCGGCGACGGCGAGCACCGTCACCCAGAGCAGCATCGAGCCCTCGTGATTCCCCCAGGCGCCGGCGAACTTGTAGAGCCACGGCTTCATCGAATGGCTGTTCGCGGCGACCAGCTCGACCGAGAGGTCGGTGCGCAGGAACAGCTGGATGAGGATGAGGAAGGCGAGGCCGGCGAAGAGGGCCTGGGCGACGGCGATGGGGCGGACGAGGCGGGCGAGGTCGGAGGGGGCGGGTTCGTCGATGGTGGACGCCTCTTCAACTACCCCTCCACCACCCTGCGGGTGGTCCCCCTCCCCATCCGCTACGCGGACAGGGAGGCATTCGCGGACCGCCATCGCGCCGGCGAGGAGCTGGAGGAGGGAGAAGGCCGCGGCGAGCCAGAGGGCGGCGAGGCCGGCTTCGGCCATCATCTGAGGCTCTTCGAGCGGTGCTCGCCCTTCCTGGCGTCGAGCACCGGCGGGCGATAATTCTCGTCGTGCTTGGCGAGGATTTCGGTGGCGATGAACTCGCCGTCCGGCTCGAACTTTCCTTCGGCGACGACGCCGCTCTTCTCCTTGAACAGGTCCGGCACGATGCCGCGGTAGCGGACGCGGATGCGGTTCGGCGTCTCGTCGGCGACGACGAAATCGATGGTGACGCCGTCGGGCGCGCGGCGGATCGACCCCGCCTCGACCATCCCGCCGATGCGCACGGCCCGGCCGGCGGGGACGCTCTGGCGGGCGAGGTCGCCGGGCGCGTAGAAATAGGCCGCCTGGTCCTTCAGCGCCGACATGGCGAGCAGCACCGCCGCGAGCACCGCCGCGGCGGCGAGGGCGATCAGGACGAGCCGCTGGTTCTTGCGCTTCATCGCCCGTCCCTGAGCGCCTCGGCGTCGGCCTCGGCGCGGCGCATGGCGGCGTAGCTCGCGAGGACGAGCGCGAGCGTGCCGAGAAGCGCCACCGCATAGGCCGCCGCGACGAAGTGCCAGTGGCTCACGCGGCCATCCTCCTCAGCCGCGCCTCGACCTTCTGGCGGGCGAGGATGGCGCGCATCCGCATCAGCACGATGGCGGCGAAGACGAGGGTGAAGCCGAGCGCCGCGGCGAGGAGCGGCCAGAGCATGGCCGGATCGATACTGGTGCCGGTGAGCCCGATCGACTGGCCCTGGTGGAGCGAGCGCCACCACAGGACCGAATAATGGATGACCGGCAGGTTCACCGCGCCGACCAGGCCGAAGATGGCGGCGAGGCGCCCCTCCCCTCCCCGGTCGCGCTCCGCCTCGGCAAGCGCGATCCAGCCGAAATAGAGGAAGAGGAGGACGAGCATCGAGGTCATCCGCCCGTCCCACTGCCACCACGTGCCCCAGGTCGGCCGCCCCCCGAGCGAGC
>JAXDPL010000053.1:0-8091 GCA_034668385.1 Sphingomonadales bacterium
AATTCCGCCCCCGCGCCTAGCATAGGTCCGCGCCGCGGCACCTCCCGAAATCGGCGGCATCTGAAAGGCGCATGGCAAAGCTCACCATCATCGGCCGCGACGGCCGCGAAGCCACGGTCGACGGCAAGGGCGGCTGGAGCGTCATGGAGAATATCCGCAATTCCGGCTTCGACGAGTTGCTGGCGCTGTGCGGCGGCTGCTGCAGCTGCGCCACCTGCCACGTCCATGTCGATCCGGACTGGGTGGCGCGCCTGAAGCCGATCGGCGCCGACGAGGACGACCTTCTCGACAGCTCGAGCTGGCGCCAGGCCAACAGCCGCCTGTCGTGCCAGATCGAGTTCGGGGAAGAGCTGGACGGCTTGAAGGTGCAGATCGCGCCGGAGGACTGAATATCCTCCCCCGCATTTGCGGGGGAGGGGGACCAGCCGAAGGCTGGTGGAGGGGCTTCTACCTGCAAGAGGGCCCCTCCACCGCCGTTCCGGCGGTCCCCCTCCCCTCGAAATCAAGGGGAGGATTAGGGGAAGCGAATCACCGCCGTCGGCACGGACTTGGTGGTCGGCGTGACGTGCCAGACGATCTTGGTGCCCGGCCCGGGCGCTGGCCCTTCCTCGTTGTTCTGCATGACGAGGCTGGCGTCGGTGGTGAGGGTGAAGGTGCCCTCGCGCCCTTCGGCGTCGGTCGGGGTGCCGGGCGCGCCCATGTCCTGGGTCATGTCGCCGAACGCCGGCGCCTTGACCCGGACCGAGCCGTCCTTCCTGAGCTCGACCGCCACCCAGGGGATGACCGCCATCGCGTCGAGGTTGATCGGATAGACGAAGCCGCGGTCGAGACGGCCGGTCATCGCATAGTCGACCCGGAACTTGTTGCCGCCGAGATATTCGACCGAGCGGTAGCCCTCCTCCTTGGACAGCGCTTCGGCGATCGCCTTGCGCTGGGCGATCGTCTCGGCGCTGGGCGGGCCGGGCGGCGCCTTCTTGCCCTTGTCGTCGGTGACCTGCGGGTCGGTCGCCAGCACCTCGCCCTGATAGGTGAAGGTGAAGCTTCGGTCCTTGCGGATGTCGAGCGTCGAGACGAACTTTCCCGGGCTGAGGATGCACGAGGCGAGCAGCAACGCCGCGGCGAGCGCGACGCTGAGGTGGACGAACTTCATGGCATCACCCCCCGTGTGTCGCCGCCGCGTATAGAGCAATCGCCGCCGCGTTGGAAACGTTGAGGCTCTCCATCCGAGCGCCGATCGGAAGGCGGGCGAGCGCGTCGCAATGCTGGGCGGTGTTATGGCGCATCCCCTCGCCCTCTGCGCCAAGGACGAGGGCGACCCGGGCCGGCCCGAGCGCCTCGGCAAGCGCCAGTTCCGCCTCACCGGCGAGGCCGATCCGCCAGAAGCCCGCCTCGGCGATCTCCTCGAGGGCGCGGGCGAGGTTGACCACCCGCACCCAAGGCACCGTCTCCAGCGCCCCGCTCGCCGCCTTGGCGAGCGCGCCGGATTCGGGCGGCGCGTGGCGGTCCTGGGTAACGAGGCCGAGCGCGTCGAAGGCGGCGGCGGAGCGAAGGATCGCGCCGACATTGTGGGGATCCGTCACTTGGTCGAGGACGAGCAGCGGCCGCCGTTCGGGCGCGTCGTCGATCAGGTCGGCGAGCAGGAGATCGTCGAGCCGCTCGACCTCGGCCACGATCCCTTGGTGCGGTGCATCGCGCGGCACCATCCGGCCGAGGTCGGCGGCGTCGGCAAAGGTGGTCGCGACGCACGGCGGCAGCTCCAGCTCCGCCGCCGCCTCCCGGGTGACCCACAGCCGCACGACGTCGCGGTCCGGGTTGGCGAGCGCGGCGGCGACGGCGTGGCGGCCCCAGAAGCGGGGCCGGTTCTCGGGCTTCGACGCCTGGCGGGCTTTGCGGCGCATGACGTGGAGCGGGTAGCGGGAATCGAACCCGCATCACAAGCTTGGAAGGCTAGTGCTCTACCATTGAGCTATACCCGCCTGCGCCCCCGCCTAGCGGCGAGGGCTTCGGCGGGCAAGCCCGCCTGGTCTCGGCCCGAACGCGGCTGGCTTGCCAGCCAAAGCGCCGACAGGCGCGAAGGCCTGGTGGACAGGGCTGGATTCGAACCAGCGTAGGGGCATCCCCGGCAGATTTACAGTCTGCTGCCTTTAACCACTCGGCCACCTGTCCAGCGGCGCTCCTATCGGGAGGGCGACCCCATGGCGAAAGGGGCGGGGGCTGTCAACGCCGCCGCCCGGGCGTCAGGCGCGTCCGTCCGGCTCGCGCTTCAGCCAGGCCATCAGCTCCGGGAAGGGGACGAGCTGGTGGAATTCGATGCCGGCAAGGCCGCCGTTGTACCAGCGCACGACGCCCTTCAGCGGCCGGAACTTCTCGAGGGTCAGGACGATCTCGGCGCCGAGATTCAGCGGCTCGTCGATCTCGATCTTGACCCCGCCCTGGCTGATGTCGCGGGTGTTGGCGCCGTAGATCCGGGCGCCGCAGCGCAGGGTGGCGAGCCGGTCGACCTCGACCCTCGGCATGCGCGGCCGCCAGCCATTCTCGATCACCGGCTGGCTGGAGAGCATCTCGGCGACGTCGATCGGCGCGTGAAACTTGATGCCGACGTTGGAGCCTTCGGCCCAGACGATCTTGCCGGTGATCTGCTGATTGCTCTTCAATTCGATCGCCACCGCCTCGCCCTCGGCGTGGCGGGCGTAGACATGGGCCATCACGCCGCCGGCGGAGATGTTGCGGATGAGGCAGAGCTCGCGACCGGCGCTGCCGATCAGCGCCCCGACGCGGAGAATCGTAAGGTGCCGCGGGTCGCCGCGCCTTTCGCCGGGCCTCGCCGGCGCCTGCTCCGAAAAGGAGAAAAGGGTCTCCTCATGGCAATCGTTCACAAGCATCCCGTCCCCGCACCCTAAGCGGCGGCGAAGCCCCACTCCGTCCCGCCACTGGCGACACTATCCCCCGCGAGGCTTAAGAATGGCCTAACCGCGTTCCCCGCGATGACGCCGTTCCGGAGGATTCCGGCCGCCGAAACGTTCACGGCTTGCTTACCATTCCCGGCTAAGCCTCCCCTCCCATGAACGCCGAGACCAGGATCGCGCCGGAGCTGCGCCAAGAGCCCCGTCCCCGCTCGGCGGTGAGCGCCGGAGTCGGCGTCGCCGGCCTGGTCGGACTGGTCGCCTGGGTGGCGATCGCCCGCGCCTTCGAATTTTCGGGGCCCCACGCTTCGCTCTGCGCGGTCGTCGCCTGCGGCGGTCCGATGCTGCTCTGGTCGGTCTTCGTCGACAAGGTGCACCGCAGCCCGACGACCGGCCTCGACTGGTCCTCCCCGCCGCGTCCGCTCAGGGAATCGCTCGATCATTCGCTGATCAAGATCGCCGGCCTGTGGGCGACCTGGGCCGGGATCGCCTTCCTCTATTGCATGGCCCGCTGGTACTGGTCCGACCCTTACCTCTTCGCGATGACCACCTTCGCCTGGGCGGCGGTGCCGCTGCTCGTCCTGTCGGTCCCCTACGTCGTCTGGATCGACCGGCGCCTCAAGGATCCGCGCGACGGGGCCTGGCATTTCGGCCAGCTGCTGTTCGGCCGCACCGCGCTCGTCGAGCGGGAAAAGGTCTACGAGCATTTGCGCTGCTGGACGATCAAGGGCTTCTTCCTCGCCTTCATGGTCGCGGTCGTCCCCGGCAACTGGTTCCTCACCATCGATCCCAGGAGCGCCGACATCGTCTCCAACCTCGGCGCTCTGACCCGCTGGCTGATCTCCGCGATGTTCATGGTCGACACCAGCTTCGCCACCGTCGGCTACGTGCTGACCATGAAGCCGCTCGACGCCCATATCCGCTCGGCCAACCCCTATGCGGCGGGATGGACAGCGGCTTTGATCTGCTATCCGCCCTTCGTGCTGATGGCCGAGGGCGGCCCGCTCGATTACCATCCCGGCACGAAGGGCGAGGACGGTTGGTCCTACTGGCTTGCCGGCTATCCGCTGTTGATGACGGCGTTCGCCATCGCGATGGTCGTGCTGACCGCCATCTACGCCTGGGCGACGGTCGCCTTCGGGCTGCGCTTCTCCAATTTGACCCACCGCGGCGTACTCACGCACGGCCCTTATTCGTGGACCAAGCACCCGGCCTATCTGTCGAAGAACCTGTTCTGGTGGCTGGCCACCCTGCCCTTCTTCGCGACGACCGGGAACGTCACCGACTGCATCCGCAACACCTTCATCATGGCCCTGGTGAGCGGCGTCTATTACTGGCGCGCCCGCACCGAGGAACGCCATCTCTCGGCCGATCCCCATTATCGCGAATATGCCGCCTGGATGGCCGAGCACGGGCCGATCACCCGCCTTCTCACCCGCCGGCCCCGCCCCCTCGTCCCGGAGCCGCTGCCGGCGGAGTGACGAGGTTCGCGAGGATCCGGTCGCCGGCGGGCGTCAGGATCGACTCGGGGTGGAATTGAAGGCCCGCTTGGAGAGCCCGACGATCGCTGATCGCCATGGCCATGCCGTCTATCTCGGCGTGGACCCGCAAGCGCTTGGGCAGATTGCGCGTGCACAGCGGATGGTAGCGGCCGACGGCGACCGGCCCCTCGATCCCGGCGAACGGGCCCTCGCCGTCATCGACGAGCAGCGACGCCTTGCCGTGCAACGGCTCCGGCGCCGATCATGGCGGTCTGCTTTCGGATCGGAAGGAGAGGGACGAAAAAAAGCCCGCCGGAGGGCGGGCTTGGGTCGCTTCGTGAGGGACTCCTGGAGGAGTCTTCAGGTCGTGCGAGAGGGGCGCGCCGCGGCGTCGAGGGCCCGCCAGCGCCACCAGCGCGCGGCCGGAGCGGCGGCGCGGGTCGTCGAAAAGGAAAGGCTTTTCATGGCCATATGCACGGCAAGGTAAGCGACCCAGGCGAGGCTGGCAAGCGCCGCATTGCCACGCTCGACAAGCCGGCAGACAATCACTCGCAAGCGATTTAAGGTGACGTCCCGAGTTCGGGGGAGGAGCCGATGGCCGTGGATGCAGCGCCCGAGGACGGGTGGGTTCGAGCCAGCCGCTGGGTGAATTGGGGCGCCCGCGCCGTCGTCGCGATCGTCGTGACCTACGTCTTCATCGTCGTCCTGCTGGTCGCGACCGCGCAGCAGAAGGTCGACGACGCCCTCACCAAGGAGGCGGTCGGCTACGATTACAACGTCGCCGTCCGCTATTATTTCGGCAAGGAGAGCCTGAAGAACGTCGTCGCCGAGAACAGCAAGGCGATCAAGCAGGCGACCGACCAGCTGCGCGGCGTCAACGACCGGGTCCAGACCGCCGAGCAGGAGCTGGCCGGTCATGCCGACGACCTCAAGGACGACCTGCAGCGCCTCGCCGCCGCCGGCTGCGCCCAGGCGGCTCTTCCCCCGGCCGAGACCGCCCCGACCCCCGCCGAGCTGGTCGCGGCGGCCGTGGCGACCCAGCATTGCGCCGGCGAGCCGGGCACCCCCAATCCGACGATGGCGCCGATTGCCGCCAACGTTCTCGCCAGCCAGCGCGCGACCCAGAAGTCGCTCGACGACGTCGCCGGCGTCAAGCGCGATGCCCAGGACATCCAGGACCGGCTCGATCTGCTCCAGGCCGAGCGCAACACGATCGACAAGCAACTCGAGACCGCCGCCCGCTCGGGCGACATCATCGCCGTCCTCAAGGTGTTCGAGGACAGTCGCTGGCCGCTCGTCTCAGAGCTGGTCTACGTGCCGCCGTCTCTGACCGGAATCATCCTCGCCTCGGTCTCCGGCCTGTTCGGGGCGTTGCTCATCACCCTCGTCCTGTTCGTCTATCCCAACAACCGCTTCAAATTCACCCGCACCAAATCCTATTACGGCCGAATCCTGCTGGGCGGCCTGATCGCGCTGGGAGTCTTCGTCCTGATGTTCAGCGGGGTCGCCGTCCTTGCCGGCCCCAACGCGAGCGGAAGCGCCCAGAACCTCATCGCCTATGGCGGCATCGGCATCCTCGCCGGCATGTTCTCGGATCAAGCCGCCGGCTGGCTCTCCGACCGCTCCGTGTTCAAACCTGAGCCCGAGGGCGGCGATCCCCCGCCGACGAGCGAGCCGGTGTCCTGATTCCAGCCCAATTTCAATCGAGAGGAATCCCGCAGCGGGTCGCGGGGGCGTGCGCGGTCTCGACAAATCCAGCCCCGGACCCTAGAGGGGAGCGGCCTTTGCGGGTGTAGCTCAATGGCAGAGCAGAAGCTTCCCAAGCTTACGACGAGGGTTCGATTCCCTTCACCCGCTCCAGGTGATTTCCGACGCTTCGGGCGCCGCCGCGGTTCGCCGCAGACCAGCTGAAAGGGCCGCCTGATGTCGAGCCAATTCGAATTCTACCGGACCCGGGCCCTCGAGGCGCGCGCCGATGCCGAAGCCGCGACGCTCGACAATGTGCGCGAGCGCTGCCTCCGCGCCGCGACGGCCTGGGACGCGATGGCGGCGCGGGCCGAGCGCAGCGACAACCACCGCGCCCAGGCCGAAGCCGCCAAGGCGGCCGCCGCCGCGCAGGAGGCCTGACCCACCGCTTTCTGGAGCGCACGATGACCGAGTCCCTCGCGCTCCCGGGCCCGCTGCTCGTGATCGGCGGCGGGAACATGGCCGGCGCGATGCTGGCAGGCTGGCTCGAAGCGGGTGCCGATCCGGCCCGGATCACCGTCGTCAGACCGAGCGGGGCGCCCGTGGCCGAGGGCGTGCGCGTCTTGAAGGCACCCCCGGAGGACGAAGTGCCGGCGCTGGTCCTGCTCGCCGTCAAGCCGCAGAAGCTGGCCGAGGTCGCGCCCGGCCTTGCGCGCCTGCTCGACCCGGCGACCCTCCTCGTCTCGATCCTGGCCGGAGTCGAGCTCGCCACCCTCCACCGGCTGTTCCCGGCGCCGCGGGCGATCGTCAAGGCGATGCCGAATGTCCCGGTCGCGCTTCGCAAGGGAGTCGTCGGGCTCTACAGCGACAGCGCCGATGAGGAGGCGCGGGCGACGGTCGAGCGGCTGATGGCGGCGCTCGGCCATGCCGAATGGTTCGAGGACGAGGCGGCCTTCGCGCTGGCCGGTCACCTCACCGCCGCGGCCCCCGCCTTCCTGTTCCGCTTCCTCGACGCGCTCGCCGAAGCGGCAGCCGGCCTCGGCCTGCCCCCGGACCGGTCCGTTCGGCTCGCGGCGCTCATGGCCGAAGGGGCAGCGGCCCTCGCCGCCCGCGGCGGTGAGACCCCCGAGGCTCTTGCCCGCCGCGTCGCCAGCCCCGGGGGCACCACCGAGGCCGGCCTGAAAGTGCTGGACGGGGCGGACGGTCTGAAGCCGCTGCTCCGCCGGGCTCTCGACGCCTCGCGGCGGCGGGGCATGGAGATGGCCGAAGCCGCGCGGGACCAGGGTTAACGCACGCTAACGACACCGTTCAGCGCTTCCTCAACCCGTCCGGCGCAGAGCGGAACGGTCGCCGGCGCCCACGCACCGGCGATCCCTCGGGTCGCGTATCGAGGGGGGGTCGGCGCTTCGCGGCGCCGGCCCCGATCCTCCCGCCGCCCGGGTGCCTAACCAAAAATTAGGCATCGCGGCGCTAACTCAGGTCCCGTCCCATCGGGGGAGGAGACATCCTTGTTCATCAACGCCGAGCTTTCGCAGATTCCGATCACCGACGGCCGCAAGGCCGAGCGGCGCATCGTCAACCTCGCCGCGGCGCTGCGCGAGGCCGGGGCGAAGACGTCGAACGTCGTCGTCCTCGATATCGCCATCGGCGGATTCAAGGCGGAGATGGCGGAAGAGGTCGAGGAAGGCTCGGAGGTGTGGCTGAAGCTCCCCGGCTTCGAAGCGAAGCGCAGCCGAGTCGTCTGGACGAAGGGCAAGGAAGCGGGCTGCGAATTCGAGACGCCGCTCCATCCCCGCGAGCTAGAGGAGATCGTCCAGCCCAAGCCGCGGAAGATCGTCAAGGGCGTCTTCCGCCGGGTCTGATCGCCGACAGGCGCTCACATCGAGTAGCGCGCTATCTCCATCAGCGGAATGTGATCGACACGGGTACCGCGCTCGTCGGCGATCTCGATGACCTGATCCTCGAACCGGCAGCCGAGATGGAGGTCGCCGCGGATGATCTCGCGCGCGCTTCGAACCGCC
>JAXDPL010000054.1:0-14437 GCA_034668385.1 Sphingomonadales bacterium
TCTACGAGCTCGGGCTTCAGAACCTCCAGCTCTCGCCCGGCCCCGGCAGCCCGCCCGACGTCCAGCGGCGCTTCGAGGCGGGGTTCATCGACCTGATGCAGCGCCGCCAGCTCTATTTCGAGAATCCCAAGGGCGTGGTGATCAAGGACGGAGTCCTCTACCGGGCGCGGATCGACATTCCGGCACGGGTGCCGGTCGGCAATTACACGGCCGAGACCTTCCTCATCAAGGACGGGCGAGTGATCGCCGGCGCGGTGCGCGACATCCGGATCGAGAAACTGGGCTTCGAGCGCTTCATCGCCACCGCCGCCCAGCGCTGGTCGCTCGCCTACGGCCTCGTCGCCGTCGGCCTTTCGCTGTTCCTCGGCTGGGCGGCGAGCGCCGTCTTCAGGCGGGGATAGGGGTTTGGGGTTGGGGAATGCCCAAATCCCGAGCCCCCAGCCCCGAACCCCCAAACCTCGCAAATCAGTTGTTTACCGGTTTCCGCTAGAGCCGCTCCCCGTGAGCCAACGGGGAATGCCTGCCGCCATGGACATGATGAACTTCAACAGCCTGCCGCGCGTCGAGGATGCCGAGGAGGTCGTTGGCCCGACCATCCGGCCGGTGGTGGTGCGCGCGCCCAAGCAGGCGCCGATCGGCCGGGTGCTCGAGATCGGCGGCGGCAGCGCCCGCCTCGAGCTCGACCTCGCCCGCCTCGGCGAGATCGCCAAGGACCCGGACCCCAGCATCGCCCTCTCAGGCCAGGTCGGCGGCCATGTGAAGCTCGAGATCGGCGCCCGCTGGGTGCTGGCCAGCGTGCGCAGCCTGAAGCTGAACGGCGGCGAGGGCGCGGCGGTCGTCGCCGAGGTCGATTTCCTCGGCGAGGGCGAGGAGCACGAAGCCTCGGGCAAGCTGGTCGATTTCCGCCGGGGCATCACCGGCTATCCGACGCCGGGGGCACGGGTCTTCCCGGTCTCCGGTGATGACCTCAAGCAGATGTTCGCCGCCGACGAGCGGGCCCATATCGAGATCGGCACCGTCTTCCCGACCAAGGACGTGCGCGGCGCCCTCTACGTCGACGCCCTGCTGGGCAAGCATTTCGCCTTGGTCGGCTCGACCGGCACCGGCAAGTCGACCTCGGCCGCGCTCATCATGCACCGGATCTGCGATCTGTCGCCCGAGGGCCATGTCGTGATGATCGACCCGCACGGCGAATATTCGGCGGCTTTCAAGGGCGTCGGCGAGCTGTTCAACGTCGAGAACCTCGCAATGCCTTATTGGCTGATGAACTTCGAGGAGCATTGCGAGGTGCTGGTCACCTCGTCGGGCGCCGACCGCCAGCGCGACATGGACATCCTCGCCAAATGCCTCCTCTCCGCCCGCGCCAAGAACCGCGCCGCCGACGGAATGACCAAGCTCACCGTCGATTCGCCCATTCCTTACGCCCTCTCCGACCTCACCACCGCGATCGGCAACGAGATGGGGCTGCTCAACAAGGCGACCGATACCGCGCCCTATATGCGTTTGAAGACCAAGATCGACGAGCTGAAGGCCGATCCGCGCTACCATTTCATGTTCTCGGGCATGCTGGTGGCAGACAGCATGACCAGCTTCGTCTCGAAGATCTTCCGCCTGCCCGCCAAGGGCAAGCCGATCTCGATCGTCGACGTCTCGGGCGTGCCCTCCGATATCGTCTCCGTGGTGGTCGCGGTGCTGTCGCGCCTCGTCTTCGATTACGCGATCTGGTCCCGGAACGAGGTGCCGCGCCCCGTCCTGCTCGTCTGCGAGGAGGCGCACCGCTACATTCCCTCCGACAAGACCGGCGGCGGCCAGGCGGTCAGGAAGATCCTCGAGCGGATCGCCAAGGAGGGGCGCAAATACGGAGTCGCCCTGGGCCTCATCACCCAGCGCCCGTCCGATCTCGCCGAGGGCGTGCTCTCCCAGTGCGGAACGATCATCGCGATGCGGCTCAACAACGAGCGCGACCAGGCGTTCGTCAAATCGGCGATGCCGGAAGGCGCGCGCGGCTTCCTCGACGTCATCCCGGCGCTGAGGAACCGCGAATGCATCGTCTGCGGCGAGGGCGTCTCGATCCCGATCCGGGTATCGTTCGACGATCTCGAGCGCGACCGCCGGCCGGCTTCGTCCGACCCGTGCTTCTCCGAGCTGTGGCGGCAGACCGGCGACGAGGACGCGATGGTCAGCCGCGTCGTCCGCCGCTGGAGAAGCCAGGGGCGGTAAGAAAGGTTTGACGCTCGGACGTCACTCCCGCGAAAGCGGGAGTCCCGCTTCTTTCGACTGTTACCCGTACCCAAGCGGGATTCCCGCTTTCGCGGGAATGACGGGAGTTCGCGCGCAACCCAAGTCATTGCGTAAGCGGCGCGAAAGGCCAATCTAGGCGCCATGAGCGACTTCGCCCGGGCGCCCCTCACCGCCATCCTCGGGCCGACCAACACCGGCAAGACCTACCTCGCCGTGGAGCGCATGGCCGCCCATTCGAGCGGCATGATCGGCTTCCCGCTCCGCCTCCTCGCCCGCGAGGTCTACGACCGGGTGGCGAGGATGAAGGGCGAAAGCCGAGTCGCCCTGATCACCGGCGAGGAGAAGATCCTCCCGAGGGACGCGCGCTGGTTCCTGTGCACGGCGGAATCGATGCCGATGGAGCGCGACCTCGCCTTCGTCGCGGTGGACGAGGCGCAGCTCGGCGCCGACCCGGAGCGCGGCCACGTCTTCACCGACCGGATGCTCCACGCCCGCGGCCGCGAGGAGACGATGATCCTCGGCTCCGAGACCCTGGCGCCGATGGTCCGGGCGCTGCTCCCCAAGGCCGAGATCATCGGCCGCCCGCGCTTCTCCACCTTGACCTATGCCGGTGCGTCCAAGCTCTCCCGGCTGCCGCCGCGCTCGGCGATCGTCGCCTTCTCGGCCGAGCAGGTCTATGCGGTCGCCGAGATGCTTCGGCGGATGCGCGGCGGCGCGGCGGTGGTGATGGGCGCGCTCAGCCCCCGCACACGCAACGCCCAGGTGGCGATGTACCAGGCCGGCGAGGTCGACTATCTCGTCGCCACCGACGCGGTCGGCATGGGCCTCAACATGGATGTCACCCATGTCGCCTTCGCCGGCCTCTCCAAGTTCGACGGGCATCGCCGGCGCCGGCTGACCCCGGCCGAGATGGCCCAGATCGCCGGCCGCGCCGGGCGACACCAGAAGGACGGCACGTTCGGGGTCCTCACCCTCGAGGGCGAGCTCTCCGCGGAGTTCCGTCCCGAGGAGATCGAGGCGATAGAGGAGCATCGCTTCGCCCCGCTCGATCATCTTTACTGGCGCGAGGGCGACCCGGATTTCCGCAGCGTCGAGTCGCTGGTCCGCTCGCTCGAACGCAAGCCGGACCGGCCGGGCCTGCGCGCCGCCCCGGAGGCGGTCGACCTCGCGGTGCTGAAGCGCCTCTCCGAGGATCCGGAGGTGCGCGAGCGGGCCAAGGGCGCCGACCGGGTCGGCCGGCTGTGGGCGGCCTGCGGCCTTCCCGATTTCCGCAAGACCGGCGCCGATCATCACGCCCGCCTGGTCGCGCGGCTCTATCTCCATCTCACCGAAGGCCGGGGCCGAATCCCTCAGCCCTGGTACGCGTCGCAGGTGGCGAGCCTCGACAACGTCCAAGGCGACATCGACACGCTCGCCGACCGCATCGCCGGGGTGCGGACCTGGGCCTATATCGCCCACCGCGCCGACTGGCTCGAGGATCCCGAGGCGATGGCGGAGCGCACGCGCGAGGTGGAGGAGAAATTGTCCGACGCGCTCCACGAGCGGCTGACCCAGCGCTTCGTCGACCGCCGCACCTCGGTGCTGCTTCGCGATATCGGCCGCAAGGGCGCCGGCGAGTTCCCGGTGATCGTCGACGAGCAGGGCGAAGTGACGGTCGGCTCGTTCCCGATCGGGCGGATGGAGGGCTTCGCCTTCGAGGTCGACCCGACCGCCCGCCACGCCGACCGCAAGATGCTGCTCGCCACCGCCGAGCGGCGGCTCGGCGGCGAATATGAGAGGCGCGCCGGAGCGCTGGTCGCCGACACCGACGCGCATTTCACCCTCCGCACCGAGCCGGGAGCCCCCGTCGCGGTGCTCTG
This sequence comes from Sphingomonadales bacterium, assembly GCA_034668385.1. Classification (GTDB taxonomy): domain Bacteria; phylum Pseudomonadota; class Alphaproteobacteria; order Sphingomonadales; family Sphingomonadaceae; genus Allosphingosinicella. The sequence goes on from JAXDPL010000054.1 coordinate 4,101, forward strand.
GCGGGGGCACGAAGTGGCGCGGCTCGGCCCCGGCAAGAACCTGCTCAGCCCGCGAGTCCTCGTCGACCGGAGGCTCGATCGCCTTTCCCAGCGCGGCCGCGACGCGGTGGTCGAGCGGCTCGAGCTCTGGGTACGCCACCAGGTCGAGAAGGCGCTCGGGCCGCTGCGGCGGGCGGGCCAGGCCGCTCAGGACCCGGCGACCCCGCCGCCGGTCCGCTCCACGCTCGCCTTGCTCGTCGACGAGGGCGGAATCGTCGCCCGGGACGCGGTCGGCAAGGCGCTGGCCAGCGTGCCGCGCGACCAGCGCCGGCTGATCACCGGCCTTCGAGTCAGGATCGGCGCCCTGGACCTGTTCATGCCGGACGTGCTCAAACCGGAGGCGCGCCGCTGGCGAACCGCGCTCCGCGCCGCGGCGGCGGGCGAGCCGATGCCGCCGCTGCCGCCCGAGGCCGCGGTCGTGCTACCCGCTCCAGCCAACGGCGAGCGTCCGCTGCTCCAGCGCCTGGGCTTCCGAGCCCTCGGCCCGCAAATGCTGCGCGTCGATCTGGTCGAGCGCCTCGCCCGCCACGCCCACGAGGCCCGCGCCAGGGAGGGGCAGGGAGTCGTCGATCAGGCGCTCGCCACCTCGCTCGGCCTGCAGCCGCAGGCGGTGGCGCGGTTGATGCGCGACCTCGGCTTCCGCTCGGGCGACGGAGGAGAAGCAGACTGGGTCTGGCGCGGCCCCAATCGCCCGCGGCGCGGAGCGGCCCGCCCGGCCGATCCCTCCCACGCTTTCGCGGCGCTCGCGGGCCTGCGGCGTGGCTGACAGCCTCAGGCTCGACAAGTTCCTGTGGTTCGCGCGTATCGTGAAGACCCGCGCGCTGGCCCAGGCGCTGGCCGAGCAGGGCCGCCTGCGCCTCAACGGCCGAGTCGTCGACCGCGCCCATGCGCCCGTCCGCGTCGGCGACGTGCTGAGCTTCGCGCTCCGCGGCCGCGTTCGCGTGCTCAGGATCGAAGCCTTGCCGGTCCGCCGCGGCCCACCGGCGGAAGCGCGCACGCTCTACGTGGAGATGCCGGAAGGCCCGTTGACGAGCGAAGGGGCGCCCGGATAGGGACTCGGCCAGGGAGAAGCCCATGACCTATGTCGTCACCGATGCCTGCATCCGCTGCAAATATATGGATTGCGTGGAAGTCTGCCCGGTGGACTGCTTCTACGAGGGCGATAACATGCTCGTCATCAACCCCAGCGAGTGCATCGACTGCGGAGTCTGCGAGCCCGAATGCCCGGCCGAGGCGATCGTGCCGGACACCGAGAGCGGCCTCGAGAAATGGCTGGAGGTCAACGCCACCTATTCGGCGGAATGGCCCAACATCACCCGCAAGCGCGAATCGCCCGCCGACGCCGACGAGCACAAGGGCGAGGACGGCAAGTTCGACAAATATTTCAGCGCCGAACCGGGCCAGGGCGACTGATCCCCGCCTCCCACCCGGGCGTTCGGTCCAAAAGGGTAGCTTTTCCGGACCTTTTGGGGTATAAGGCCCCATCGAAGCGGTTGCGAAAGCGCAAACCGCAGACATGGTCACGAAGAAGATAGCCGCACATCGTCGATGGGCAAGCGTCACTTGGGGGGCGGATGCGAACCGGCGCGTTGCGCGGCTTTATCCACGAGGAAGGTTGAATAATGGCAGCGAAGGCGTTGAGCTTCGACGTTGGCGATTATGTCGTTTACCCCAAGCACGGCGTAGGCCGGGTGATCGAGCTCCAGAGCACCGACATCGCCGGCATGCAGCTGGAGCTCTACGTGCTCCGGTTCGAGAAGGAAAAGATGACCCTGCGCGTTCCGACCAACAAGGCGGAAAGCGTCGGCATGCGCAAGCTCTCCTCGGACAAGACGATGCAGGAGGCGCTCGCCACTTTGAAGGGCAAGCCGAAGGTCAAGCGCACCATGTGGTCGCGCCGCGCCCAGGAATATGAGGCGAAGATCAACTCGGGCGACCTCGTGTCGATCGCCGAGGTGACCCGCGACCTGTTCCGCGCCGACGACCAGCCCGAGCAGAGCTATTCCGAGCGGCAGATCTTCGAAGCCGCCTCGAGCCGCCTCGCCCGCGAGCTGGCCGCGATGGAGCAGGTCGACGAGCCGACGGCGCTGGTGAAGATCCTCGAGATCCTCAACAAGGCCGCGGCGATCTACAACAAGGAGAAAGCGGCGGTCTGACCCCGCGGCTTTCGCCGATCGACGAGGGCGGCTCCCGCGACGCGGGGGCCGCCTTTTTCGTGCTTGCGGCGGGCCGGGCGCCGGTGTATTAGTTTCACAATACAGTTGGGGAGACGTAAAATGCGCGCAGCTTTGGCTTTGATACCGGCGATGATGCTGGGGGCCTGCAATCATGCCCAGGGCGGAACGCATGACGGCGATCATCGCAAGATCAGCCAGAGCTTCCCGGTCGGCGCCTTCACCAAGGTGGCGCTGGGCGGGTCGGCCGACGTCGTCGTCACCGTCGGAGGCGCGCCGTCCGTGAGGGCGGAGGGCGACGCCGAGCGGATCGGGCGGATGGACATAAGGGTCGAGGGCGACCAGCTGATGATCGGCAGCAAGCGGCGCCAAGGCTGGCACTGGAACGACAAGGGCGGCCCGGTGACCGTCTACGTCACCGTGCCGTCGCTCGCCGCCGCCGAGATCGGCGGCTCGGGCGACATGAAGATCGACAAGGTGCAGGGCAACAGCTTCGCCGCCTCGATCGGCGGATCGGGCGATATTCAGATCGCCAGCCTGCAGACGGGCGAGGCCAACGTCTCCCTCGCCGGCTCCGGCAGCGTCACCGCCGGCGGCAAGGCCCAGCATGCGACTCTCTCGATCGCCGGCTCGGGCGACATCGACCTCGGCAACCTGGAAGTCCGTACGGCGAGCGTCTCGATGGTCGGCTCCGGCAGCGCGGCGATCAAGGCGGTGGAAAGCGCCGACGTCAGCATCATGGGCTCGGGTGACGTCACGGTCACCGGCGGAGGCAAGTGCCAGGTCCACAAAATGGGCTCGGGCAGCGCCAATTGCAGCTGAGCACCCTCGCCGCTTAGGCGCTGTTAACCATCGCGCGCCCATGATCCGGCCATGAAGCGGATCGCGCCCGTTCTCGCCTGCCTGCTCGCCGCCGCTCCGGCCGCCGCCGCCGAGCGCACCTACGCCGTCACCGACTTCGACCGGATCCAGGTGGACGGGCCGTACGAGGTGGTGCTGACCACGGGCCGCTCGTCCGGCGCGCGCGCCAGCGGCTCCCAGCAGGCGCTCGACGCGGTGACGGTGGAGGTCGAGAGCGGCACGTTGCGAGTCCACGCCAACCGTTCGGCCTGGGGCGGCTATCCGGGGCAGACTCCCGGCACGGCGAAGATATTCCTCGCCACGCGCGACCTGCGTTCGGCGGTCGTGCGCGGCTCGGGCAGCCTCGCCATCGACCGCGCGCGCGGCCTTCGGGTCGACCTCTCGCTCGCCGGGAACGGAAGGCTGTCGGTCGCCGCGGTAGAAGCGGACAATCTCAACCTGGGACTGCTCGGCGCGGGGCGGATCAGCCTCGCCGGCACCGCCAAGCAGATGCGGGCGACGATCCAGGGCAATGGCGACCTCGACGCCGCCGGCCTGAAGGTCGACGACGCCCAGCTCGCCACCGACACGTCGGGCAGCATCGCCTTCCAGGCGATCCGGACCGCGAAGGTGAAGGCGCTCGGCGCCGGGGAAGTGACCGTCACCGGCCCCGCCGCCTGCACCGTCGAGGCGACCGGCTCCGGCCCGGTCCATTGCGGCCGCGGCCGCTAGAGCGGTCTCGGCGCCGCCAGGCCAGGCTCCGGCCGCCCGGAGTTTCGTTCATCAGGTCAGAAAGGCGTATTGGCCGCTTCCCGAACTGTTGTGGGGCCCGCTGGCCGGGCACACGCCGTTGCCGCTCCCGCTGTAAAACATGCCCATGCACTTGTTGCACCAGCGCCATCCGCCCTGCTGTTGCTGACCGCTTCCGCCGAGCATCGCCGCATAGGCGCCACTGCCCTGATTCGTATGCGCGCCTCCCGCGGGGCAATGGCCCATCGAGGATCCGGCCGAGTAGAAGAAGCCCATGCACTTGTTGCACCAGCTCCACCCGGCCTGCTGGACGCCCGACACTCCGCCCTCGACGCGGATGTAATAATGGCCGCTTCCCGTCGGACTATGTTGTCCACCCGCCGCGCACTTGCCCAATCCAGATGAATGAAGAGCGTAAAACATCCCCTGACATTTATTGCACCATCGCCAGCCTTCCTGGGCGAGGGCGTAAGCAGGCGAGGCGAAGCCGAGACCCCCGGCGATCGCGATACTTCCCAACGTCAATGTCGTCAGTGCCGTGCGGCGATCGAAATAGCTCGAGGCTGAGGACGCTCCGGAAGACTTGCTCATCACAATCTCTCCTTGGCAATCGACATGCGGCCTTCCGGTCGCTGCATAGAGAATACAGCATTTACCGAACGCCAACTGGCAAGAATGACCCGAAATGGCTATTGTGCTACCAACAACGCAATAAATCCCGTCCGTTTTAGAACGGAATCAGAATAACTTCCTGCGGAGCCTTCAGATCAGCGCCAGCGACGACAGCCGCGCCGTCAAGGCTGACGGCAGCTCGGCTAGGCCGCTCTCGTCGCTATCCAGATCGGCGGGCGCATCGGCGGCGGCGAGGTAGCGCCAGCCCTGGTGGGCGCGGCGCGGCACGGCGCGCACCGGCACCAGTTCCGGCGCCAGCCGGATGATCGTCCTCCGGTCGTCCCGCTCCGCGAAGCCGACGATGGTCTGGCGCGCGGCGAGGCGGTGCTTGACGATCCAGTAGACCGAGCCGCCGACCAGCTCGTCCGCCCGCTTGGGCCGGAAGCGGGTGACCAGCGGGACGACGCCCTCGCTGAGCCGCGCCTGCTGGCGCCGGGCCAGCGCCTCGAGGCTGGCGCAGCCGACGGCGACCTTGGAGATGTTGAGGCTGGTCATGTTTCCGCTGTGCCGGACTTGCGCAGCGGGATCAACGGCTTGGCCTAGCCGTGAAGCCCCCAGAGGCTGGCGAGGCCCAAGAAGGAGAAGAAGCCCATCACGTCGGTCATCATCGTCACGAACACCGCCGACGAGACGGCGGGATCGATGTTCGCCTTGTCGAGCGTCACCGGGATGAGGATTCCGGACAGGCCGGCGACGAGGTTGTTGATCAGCATCGCCAGAGCGATGACCGTGCCGAGGTCCGAGCGGCCGAAGATCAGCCAGACGCCGAGGCCGACGAGCAGGCCGAGGGCAAGGCCGTTCGAGGCGGCGATCCGGAACTCGCGGAAGATCATCCGCCGCGTGTTCGAGCTGGTCAGCTGGTTGGTGGCGAGCGCGCGCACGGTCACCGCCATGGTCTGGGTCCCGGCATTGCCGCCCATGCCGGCGACGATCGGCATCAGCACGGCGAGCGCGACGAGCCGCGAGATCTCCCCCTGGAACAGGCCGACGACCGACGCCGCGACGATCGCGGTGCCGAGGTTGACGACCAGCCAGGTGAGGCGGCGCCGCACCGTCTCCCAGATCGGCTCGTTGATGTCGCCTTCGCCGGCGCCCGACAGCAGCAGGACGTCCTCCGACGCTTCCTCCTGGATGATGTGGACGATGTCGTCGACCGTGATCATCCCGACCAGGCGGCCGGCGCCGTCGACCACCGCCGCCGAGATCAGCGCGTATTTCTGGAAGCGAAGCGCCACTTCCTCCTGGTCCATGTCGACCGGGATCAGCGTCTGCTCGCGCTTCATGATGTCGGCCATCGCCATGCTGCGCCGGGCGCGAAGCACCCAGGAGAGCATGCAGGTGCCGACCGGGCGGTGCTGCGGGTCGACGACGAAAATCTCCCAGAAATCGGTGGTGAGGTCGTCGCCGGCGCGCAGATAGTCGATCACGCGTCCGACCGTCCAATGCTCGGGCACCGCGATCAGCTCGCGCTGCATCAGCCGGCCGGCGGATTCCTCGGGATAAGCGAGCGCTTCCTCGATCGCGGCGCGGTCGTCGGGGTCGAGCTCGCGAAGGACGGCGCGCTGCTCCTCCTCCTCGAGGTCCTCGATCATGGCGACGGCGTCGTCCGTCTCCATCTCGCCGGCGATGTCGGCGACCTGGCGCGGGTCGAGCGAGTCGATCAGCTCCTCGCGGACATGCTCGTTCATCTCGGCGAGCACGTCGCCGTCGAGCAGCCCCGCCAGCGCGGCGGCGAGCGCGCGGCGATCGTCGGAATCGAGCAATTCGAAGAGGTCGGCGACGTCGGCGGGGTGGAGCGGCTCGACCATCGCCTGGGCGGCCGCGGAATCGCCGGCCTCGACCCGCTCGATCACCTCGCGGACGAACTCGGGCTTCAGCCGGTCGTCCTCGTCCAGCCTGGTCTCGGGGCGGGCGGACACGGCGAGGCCGGGCGCTTCGGGATCGCTCTCGCTCATCGCCCTCTCCTGCCGGATGTGTGCTGCCGCACGCTTCCTAGGCCGGGCGCCCTCCCCTGTCGAGTTGCAGCAGCCAAGGGGACACGCACTAGTACGTGTCCCCGATCCCTATTAAGGCGTCCCTCGCATCAGGAGACCCGCATGACCGACGAACTCAATAGCCTCGTCCTCAACCTCGATACCGGCGACGGGAAGGGCGGCGACGTGGTCATCCGCCTCCGGCCGGACTTGGCGCCGGGCCATGTCGAGCGGATCAAGGCGCTGGCCCAGGAGGGATTCTACGACGGAGTCGTGTTCCACCGGGTCATCTCCGGCTTCATGGCGCAGGGCGGCGACCCGACCGGCACCGGTATGAGCGGATCGAGCAAGCCGAACCTCAAGGCCGAATTCTCGAACGCGCCGCATGTGCGCGGAGTGGCCTCGATGGCACGCTCGCAGAACCCCGACAGCGCTAACAGCCAGTTCTTCATCTGCTTCGACGACGCCCGCTTCCTCGACGGCCAGTATACCGTGTGGGGCGAGGTGACCGAGGGGATGGAGCATGTCGACGCCCTCCCCAAGGGCGAGCCGCCGCGCAATCCCGGCCGGATCGTCAAGGCGAGCCTCAGGCCGTGAGGGCGTGACCGCCCGCCGCGCCACGCTCATCACCGGCGCCTCCGCCGGGCTCGGCACCGAGTTCGCGCGGCAATGCCGGGCGCGGGGCGATACTCTGATCCTGGTCGCCCGCCGCAAGGACCGGCTCGAAGCGCTGGCGGCCGAGCTCGGCCAGTCCCACGCGCTCGCCGCCGACCTCGGCAAGCCGGGCGCGGCGGCGGCGCTGTTCGATGAGGTGGCGGCGCTCGGCCTCGAAGTCGAGACCTTGATCAACAATGCCGGCTTCGGCCTCGTCGGCCGCTTCGCCGAGCTCGACGGCGGGCGGCAGCTCGAGATGATCGACCTCAACGTCCGCGCGCTGACCGAGCTCTGCCGCCTCGCTCTGCCGGCGATGCTGGCGCGCGGCTCGGGCGGAATCCTCAACGTCGCCTCGACCGCGGCCTTCCAGGCCGGTCCCTATTCGGCCGTCTATTACGCCTCCAAGGCCTACGTGCTGTCGCTGAGCGAGGGCCTGCACGAGGAAGCGAAGGGACGCGGAGTCCACGTCAGCGCGCTCTGCCCCGGTCCCACGGCCACCGAATTCTTCGAGGTGGCCGGTAGCCCCGACGGGCGCCTCGCCAAGATGGCGACCGATCCGAAGGCGGTCGTGGCGGCCGGCCTGCGGGGGTTGGCGAAGAACAAGGCCATCGTCATCCCCGGCCGCGGCAACCGCGCCGGCGCCTTCATGAGCCGCCTCCTGCCCCGCTCGACGATGCGCGGCATCGTCGCCAAGCTGAAAGCCTGAATTGGGGACAGGCACGCATTTTTTGAAAATGGGGACAGGCACCGATTTCGGGCCTCCCCGACAGATTCCCGGCCTGAAATTCGTGCCTGTCCCCAATTTCGCCGCTGGAAATTGGTGCCTGTCCCCAATTTCCTAGGGCGACGGGAAGGTGGCGAACAGCCAGTCGTGGAAGATCTTGACCGGGCGGCGCTTGAGCGCGGAGCGGCGGCAGGCGAACCAGTAGGAATAGGGGCTCTCGACCTTGACGTCGAACAGCTGGACGAGGCGATCGTCCTGCGAGCCCTGCAAATGGCTTTCGAGCATGAAGGCGACCCCGAGGCCCTGGGCGGCGGCGTCGAGGATCAACTGGCCCGAATCGAAATGGTCGACCGCGGCGGGCTGCAGGTCGGGCAGGCCGACCGCCTCGCGCCAGTAATCGAACGTGCCCGGCATGTCGGTGTGGAGGAAGATGGTGGCTCGGGCGAGGTCGGCCGGGGTCTTGAGCGCGTTCGGCCCGTCGCGAAGCGCGCGCGAGGCGATGGCGATCGCGCAATTGCTGTCGATCCGCCGCGAATAGAGCGCCGGGTCGACCTCGGTGGTAATCGCGATCGCGGCGTCGAGCCCCTCGTCGAGCCGGGCGAGGCGGTTGGCGCCGGTGTCGATGTCGATGTGAAGGTCCGGATGGCGGGCGCGAAGCGTCGGCAGCGCCGGCATCAGCCGCTGCGAGGCGAACAGCGAAGGGACGGCGAGGCGCAGCCGCATCACCTCGAGCGGTCCCGTCGCCCGCTCCATGGCCAGAGCGAGGGCGTCGACGGCCGGGCCGATCTCGGCCATCAGCCGCTCGCCGTCGGGGTTGAGATGGACCGACTGGTGGCGGCGGTCGAACAGGGGATGGCCGACGAACCGCTCCAGCGCCTGGATCCGCCGGGTCAGCGCCGGGGACGACAAAGCCAGCGCCTCGGCCGCCGCCTTCAGGGAGCCGAGCCGGGCGACCTGGACGAAGGCCTCGATCGCGGTGAGCGGCGGAAGTCGGCGCAAATCGGGCTCCTATTGTGCACTGCACATGCGTCACAGGGTCGTACTGCGCTTGGAATTGCTTGGATAAGCAGATGCAGTACGTGCACTCGTAGCATAGTTCTTCGCACTTGCACAATAACCGGCGCGAGCCGAGAAGGGTCCCGCCTTTTCAGGCATCCTCTCCTAACAGACTTGGGCCGGCCCTTCGGGACCGGCCCTTTTTTTCACCGGCCGACCGGCGGTTCGGACCTCCCGGCTGGAAGCTTTGTTGTGATCTCCTATCTGCTCCCGCGCAGCGACGGAGACGAAACGACATGGCCGACGACGAGAGGCAGCCGGCGCGGCTGCAGGTGGCGACGATGCGGCCGGAAGATAGCGGCCGCGGCCTTGCGCGCCTGCCGCGGCGGCTGATGAAGGAGCTCGGCCTCAACGAGGGCGACGTCATCGAGATCGGCGGCAAGCGCGCGACTCCGGCGCGCGCGGTCGGCCCCTATCCGGAGGACGAGGGGCTCGACATCATCCGCCTCGACGGCCTGCAGCGGGCCAATGCCGAGATCGGCTCGGGCGATTTCGTGACGGTGCGCAAGACCGAATCGAAGCCGGCGCAGCGCGTGGTCTTCGCCCCGGCCCAGAAGAATCTGCGCCTGCACGGCTCCGCCCAGGCGCTGAAGCGAAGCTTCGGCCTGAAGCCGCTCACCGCCGGCGACGTCGTCGCCACGACCGGCCAGCAGCAGGTGCAGCGCGGCGACATACCCCCCGAGCTCAGGCAGTTGCTCCACGCGCCGGCCTACGCCCTGCAGGAGATTCGCCTCACCGTCCTGTCGACGGCGCCCAAGGGCATCGTCCACATCGACGCCAACACCGAGGTCGAGCTCCGGCCCGAATATACCGAAGCGGCGGACCAGCGCCGCGCCGACGTCACCTATGACGATCTCGGCGGCATCGGCACGACGATCGACCAGATACGCGAGATGATCGAGCTGCCGCTTCGCTATCCGGAGATATTCGAGCGGCTGGGGGTCGATCCGCCCAAGGGCGTCCTGCTCTACGGCCCGCCCGGCACCGGCAAGACCCGTCTCGCCCGCGCCGTCGCCAACGAGAGCGACGCCAATTTCTTCCACATCGCCGGGCCGGAGATCATGGGCTCGGCCTATGGCGAGAGCGAGCGGCGGCTGCGCGAGGTGTTCGAGGAAGCGTCCAAGGCCGCCCCCTCGATCATCTTCATCGACGAGATCGATTCGATCGCCCCCAAGCGCGGCCAGGTGCAGGGCGAGGCGGAGAAACGCCTCGTCGCCCAGTTGCTCACCCTGCTCGACGGGCTCGAGCCGCGGCAGAACCTGATCGTCATCGCCGCGACCAACCGGCCGGAGGCGATCGACGAGGCGCTTCGCCGGCCCGGCCGCTTCGACCGCGAGATCGTCATCGGCGTCCCCGACGAGCGCGGCCGTCGCGAGATCCTCGCCATCCACACCCGCGGCATGCCGCTCGACGGCGGCGTGAACCTTCCCGAGCTGGCGCGGCGCACCTACGGCT
>JAXDPL010000055.1:0-8327 GCA_034668385.1 Sphingomonadales bacterium
ACGCTCGCCGAGCGCGCCAGGGCGGCCGGAGTCACCCAGGTGGTTTTCGACCGTGGCGGCTTCCTGTTCCACGGCCGGGTCAAGGCGCTCGCCGACGCCGCGCGCGAAGGCGGATTGGAGTTTTAAATGGCTGACGAGACCAATATCGACACCCAGGCGCCGGCTGAGGCCGCTGCGCCGGAGGCCGCTCCGGCCGAGACTGGCGTGGCTCCTCCGGCCCGCGAGGGGCGTGGCCCGCGCGGCGGCCGTGGCGGCCGTGGCGGCGGCGGCGGGCGCGGCGGCGATCGCGGCGGCCGGGGCCGGCGCGACGAGCGCGGCGGCCGGGGACGCGGCGGCGACGACGAAGGCGGCGAGGAGCTGATCGAGAAGCTCGTCCACATCAACCGAGTCTCCAAGACGGTGAAGGGCGGCAAGCGCTTCGGCTTCGCGGCCCTGGTCGTGGTCGGCGACGGCAAGGGCCGGGCGGGCTTCGGCCACGGCAAGGCCCGCGAGGTTCCCGAGGCGATCTCCAAGGCGACCGCCGCGGCCAAGAAGGCGATGGTCCGCGTGCCGCTGAAGGAAGGCCGCACCCTCCATCACGACGGCAACGGCCATTTCGGCGCCGGCCGGGTGACGCTCCGCTCCGCCCCGCAGGGCACCGGGATCATCGCCGGCGGCCCGATGCGCGCCGTGTTCGAGAGCCTGGGAGTCGCCGACGTGGTGACCAAGTCGGTCGGCACGTCGAACCCCTACAACATGATCCGGGCGACCTTCGCCGCGCTTGGCGAGCAGACCTCGCCCAAGTCGGTGGCGCAGCGCCGCGGCAAGAAGATCGCCGACCTGCTCGGCCGCGGCGGCTCGCAGACCGCCGAGGCCGACGCCGCGGCGGTGGTGGAGTAAGATAAGATGGCGACGATCAAGCTCACCCAGACCGGATCCCCGATCCGCCGCACGCCCGACCAGCGCAAGACGCTGATCGGGCTGGGGCTCAACAAGATGCACCGCACGGTCGAGCTGACGGACACCCCCGAGGTCCGCGGCATGATCCGCAAGGTGCAGCATATGGTTACGGTAGCGGAGTAGCAGAGTTAATCCGTCATTCCCGCGAAAGCGGGAATCCCGCTTCTTTCTTCTTGCGGGCGCCAAAAAAGAAGGAGCGGGGTCCCCGCTTTCGCGGGGACGACGGTCCAGTCACCCTCCGTGCCTGAACCTTGCGCGATTACAGCGAAAGCGAGTGCAAAGACATGAAACTCAACGATCTTCGTGACAATAAGGGCGCCCGCCAGTCGCGCGTGCGCGTCGGGCGCGGCATCGGCTCGGGCCTCGGCAAGACCGCCGGGCGCGGCCAGAAGGGCGCCAAGGCGCGCTCGGGCGTCTCGATCGCCGGCTTCGAGGGCGGCCAGATGCCGCTCCACATGCGGCTGCCGAAGCGCGGCTTCAACAACCCGTTCGCCAAGGATTATGCCGAGGTGAATATCGGCGCGATCCAGAAGCTGGTCGACGCCGGCAAGATCGAGACCAAGGGCACGCTCGACCACGGGGCGCTGCAGGCCGTCGGCCTGGCGCGCGGCGGCAAGAACGGAGTCCGCCTGCTCGGCAAGGGCAGCCTGTCGGCCAAGCTCGCCTTCCGGGTCGCCGGAGTCTCCAAGGGCGCCCGCGAGGCGGTCGAGGCCGCCGGCGGCTCGGTCGAGCTGATCGAGGTCGTTCCGGCGTCCGAGAAAGCGGCGGCGAAGAAGAACAGCGTCAAGAAGCGCAAGGCCTGACAAGCGCCGAAGGGCCACTATATACGGCACTCTCCCCGCTCATCCTGAGTAGGGACTGAGCCTGGCGAAGGCCCGTATCGAAGGACCGTCCTTCGATACGCCGTCTCGACAAGCTCGACGGCTACTCAGGATGAGCGGGAGCGGGCATCCGCTCCCGCTTTCCTGTTTCGAGGATCATAGACACGATGGCATCCGCAGCCGAAAACATGGCTTCCAACCTCAGCCTCGCGAACTTCGCGAAGGCGACGGACCTCAAGAAGCGCCTTTGGTTCACCCTGGGCGCGCTCGTCGTGTTCCGGCTGCTCTCGTTCGTGCCGCTGCCCGGAATCGACCCGCGCTCGCTCGCCACCCTGTTCGACACGACCAAGGGCAGCGTGCTTGATTTCTTCAACACCTTCTCGGGCGGCAGCCTGCAGAGGATGTCGATCATCGCGCTGGGCGTGATGCCCTACATCACCGCCTCGATCGTGGTTCAGCTCGCCACCTCGATGTCGCCGACGCTGGCGGCCCTGAAGAAGGAAGGCGAGAGCGGCCGCAAGAAGATCAACCAGTACACCCGCTACGGCACCGTCCTGCTCTGCGCGATCCAGGGCTATTTCATCGCCGTCGGCCTCGAAGGCTGGGGGCACACGACCACCGGCTCGGCGGTGATCCATCCGGGCCTGCTGTTCCGGGTCACCACCGTCGTGACCCTGATCGGCGGCACCATGTTCCTGATGTGGCTGGGCGAGCAGATCACCAGCCGAGGCATCGGCAACGGCGTCTCGCTGATCATCATGGCCGGAATCGTCGCCCAGCTTCCGACCACTCTGGCGCAGATGTTCGAGGGCGGCCGCACCGGCACCCTGTCGCCGCTGCTCATCATCTCGGTCATCGTCGTCTCAGCCGGGCTGATCCTCGGCATCTGCTTCATGGAGCGTGCCCAGCGACGGGTGCTGATCCAATATCCCAAGCGCCAGACGGCGCGGGGCCAGATGCAGGCCGAACGCTCGCATTTGCCGCTCAAGATCAACACCGCGGGCGTCATCCCGCCGATCTTCGCCTCGTCGCTGCTGCTGATGCCGCTGACCATCGCCCAGTTCGCCGGCAACCGGGTCCAGGGCGAGGGGCGCTGGGGCGACCTCCTCATCACCATCACCACGGCGCTGCGCCACGGCGCGCCGCTCTACATGGCGCTCTACGCGGCCGGGATCATCTTCTTCTGCTTCTTCTACACGGCGGTGGTGTTCAACCCGGAGGAGACGGCGGAGAACCTCAAGCGCTACGGCGGCTTCATCCCCGGCATCCGCCCGGGCAAGCGGACCGAGGAATATCTCGACTACGTCCTCACCCGGGTGACCGTGATCGGCGCCGCCTATCTGACCGTCATCTGCCTGGTACCGGAATATGCGATCGCCCAGCTCGGCCTCAACTTCCGCTTGGGCGGCACCAGCCTGCTGATCGTCGTCAACGTGACGATGGACACGGTGACCCAGATCCAGAGCCACCTCATCGCCCACCAATATGGCGACCTCATCAAGAAGGCGAAGCTGAAGGGCGGCGGCCGGCGCTGATGCTTCGATACGGCATTTCGACTTCGGGCGAAGCCCGAAGTTCATCCTGAGCGCCGCCGCAGGCGGCGTCGAAGGGCTCAATGCCTACTCAGCATGAGCGGATTGGTTTAGGGCCGCTCATCCTGAGTAGCGGCTGAGCCTGGCGAAGCCGCGTATCGAAGGACGTTAATTGCCATGAACATCATCCTGCTTGGGCCGCCCGGCGCGGGCAAGGGCACCCAGGCCCAGCATTTGATCGCCGAGCGCGGCCTCGTCCAGCTCTCGACCGGCGACATGCTGCGCGAAGCGATCAAGACCCAGTCGCCGATCGGCCTTCGCGCCAAGGCGATCATGGAAGCGGGCGAGCTGGTGCCCGACGAAGTGGTCGACGCGCTGATCGAGAACCGGCTCGACGCGCCCGAGCGCTATTCGGGCGGCGGCTTCATCTTCGACGGCTATCCGCGCACCGAGGCGCAGGCCATCTCGCTCGACCGGATCCTCGCCGCGCGGGGGCTGAGGCTCGACCACGTCATCGAGCTGATCGTCGACGAGCAGGCCCTGGTCGACCGGATCACCGGCCGTTTCTCCTGCGCCAAATGCGGCGAGGGCTATCACGACCGCTTCAAGCTGCCCAAGACCCCGGGCCTGTGCGACGTCTGCGGCTCGGACCAGTTCAAGCGCCGCCCGGACGACAATGAAGCGACGGTCCGTACGCGGATGGCCGAATACCGCGCCAAGACCGCGCCGATCCTGCCTTATTACGACGCGAGGGACCTCGTCCGCCGCGTCGACGGAATGGCGCCGATCGACGCGGTGCAGCGTAAGATCGACGCCATTCTCGGCCCGGCATGAGGGCGCGTTGACCCACCCCTGATTCTGGCGCATCCCTTTGTTCCAAGGACTTGTCTGGGGGAACCCTCGATGCAGCTCGTCTCGTTCGGCGCCGCGCTTCTGCTCGGGCTGTCGCTTCCGGCTCTGGCGCAAACCGGACCGGCACCCGGGCCCGGGACGGCTCCGGCCAAGCCGGTCGCGGCCCGGCCGGGGCCTCCCGATCCCGGGGCGCTGATGGCGGCGGAGCGCGAGGCGATGGGCAAGCTCGCCATGCTCGACGGCGCCTGGCGGGGCACGGCCTGGACGATCACGCCGCGCGGCAAGGTCGAGGTCGTCCACACCGAACGGGTAGGGCTCATGCTCGCCGGGACGGTGCGGATGATCGAAGGGCGATCCTACTTGCCCAATGGGACGATACCCTTCGTCGCGCTCGGCATCATTTCGTTCAATCCGGGGAACGGAACCTACCGCATGCGTTCCTACGCCCAGGGCATGGCGGGCGACTTCGCGATGACCGTGACTCCGGACGGCTATGCGTGGGAGGTGCCGGCCGGGCCGGGGGCGGTCATCCGCTACCGCGCCACCGTCGCCAACGGCGCCTGGAAGGAAGTCGGCTTCCGGGTGGCCGGCAGCGACGCTCCGGTGCAGATTTTCGAGATGAACCTGAAGCGGATCGGCGACACGAGATTCCCGGTCGGCGAGCCGGTGCCGATGCGTTGAGGCGGGTGTTTCCCGCCCTGCTGTTGCTTGCCGCAGCGCCCGCGGACGCCGACGTCAAATCGGCGACGGCGAGCGGCTTCGAGGTGCAGTCGGTCGCGGTCGTCAAGGCGTCGCCGGAGGCCGCCTGGGCGATGATCGTCCGGCCGGCGCTGTGGTGGAACCCCGAGCACAGCTGGTCGGGCAAGGCCGGGAACCTGACCCTCGATCCCCGCGCCGGCGGCTGCTTCTGCGAGGCGGTGCCGCCCGGCGGGTCGGTCGAGCACGGCCGGGTGCTGAGCGCCATTCCGGGCAAATTCCTCCTGCTCGAGGCGCCGCTCGGGCCGCTCCAGTCGCTCGCCGTTTCGACGCGACTCAGCTGGCGTATCGCTCCGGTCGCGGGCGGCACGGAGATCACCCAGACCTACGTCGTCGGCGGCTACGTCCCGGTCGGCGCGGACAAGCTCGCCCCCGCGGTCGACGGGGTGCTCTCTGAGCAGCTCGCCCGGCTCAAGGCGAGCCTCGAACGCTAGTTAGGAGAAGCTGGAAATGGCGGTGTCCGATCATGTCGACTTCGAGGGCTTCATCGAAGGGGTGGCCCGGCGCAACGCGGGCCAGCCCGAGTTCGTCCAGGCGGTGACCGAGGTCGCCCAGGACATTTTCGAGTTCATCGCCGACAAGGAGGAATATCACCAATATCAGATCCTGCGCCGGATCGCCGAGCCTGACCGGGTAGTCTCCTTCCGGGTCGTCTGGGAGGACGACAACCACCATATCCGGGTGCAGCGGGGCTGGCGGGTGCAGAACAACAACGCGATCGGACCCTACAAGGGCGGCATCCGCTTCCACCCCTCGGTGAACGAGAGCGTGCTGAAGTTCCTCGCCTTCGAGCAGACCTTCAAGAATGCCTTGACCGGCCTGCCGATGGGGGGCGGCAAGGGCGGCTCCAACTTCAACCCGAAGGGCAAGAGCGTCCACGAGATCATGCGCTTCTGCCAGAGCTTCATGACCGAGCTCTACCGCCACATCGGCGCCGACGTGGACGTGCCGGCCGGCGACATCGGAGTGGGCGCGCGCGAGATCGGCTTCATGTTCGGCCAGTACAAGCGCATTACGAACACGTTCGAGGGCGTTTTGACCGGAAAAGGCCTCGAATATGGCGGCTCGCTGATCCGCACCGAGGCGACCGGCTACGGCGCCGTCTATTTTCTCGAGAACATGCTGAAGACCCGCGGCGAGACGGTGGAGGGCAAGAGAACGATCATCTCCGGCTCGGGCAACGTCGCGACCCATGCGGCGGAGAAGGTCGTGCAACTCGGCGGCAAGGTGCTGACCCTCTCGGACAGCGAAGGCTTCATCCATGATCCGGACGGGATCACCCAGGAGAAGATCGACTGGGTGAAGGCGCACAAGACGCGGCGGCGCGGCCGGATCAGCGACTATGCGAAGGAATTCACCGGCGCGAGCTTCCATTCCGGCAAGCGTCCGTGGGGCGTGCCGTGCGACGTGGCCTTACCCTGCGCGACCCAGAACGAGCTGCTCGGCGACGACGCCCGGGCGCTGGTCCGCAACGGCTGCATCGCGGTGGCGGAGGGGGCGAACATGCCGACCGACCTCGAAGGCGTCCACGTCTTCAAGGAGGCGCGCATCCTCTACGCGCCGGGCAAGGCCGCCAATGCCGGCGGAGTCGCCGTCTCGGGCCTCGAGATGAGCCAGAATTCGGCCCGGATCAGCTGGAAGGAGGCGGAACTCCAGCAATTGCTGCGCGACATCATGGACGGCATCCACACACGCTGCCTCGAATATGGCGGACGCGCCGGCGACGATTATGTCGATTATGTCCGCGGCGCCAACATCGCCGGTTTCAAGAAGGTCGCCGACGCCATGCTGGCGTTCGGGGTGGTATGAGGGGCGCGAAAGCTGGGGATGAAAGCCTCCGCGGCTCTTCGCAACCGCTCGAGCAGCGCTTAGGCTGCGACGCATGGACTTCGACGAATCCTTCGAGGAGGGACGGCCCGTCCGGGAGGCGGACCGGCTGACGCTCGATCTGGACGGCTGGGAGGGGCCGCTCGACCTGCTGCTGACCCTGGCGCGCTCGCAGAAGGTCGATCTCGCCAAAATCTCGATCCTGGCGCTGGTCGAGCAATATCTCGCCTTCATCGCCGACGCGAAGAAGCTGAAGCTCGAGATCGCCGCCGATTACCTGGTCATGGCGGCCTGGCTCGCCTACCTCAAATCCTGCCTGTTGCTGCCCAAGAACGGCGAGGCCGATCCGAGCCCCGAGGAGCTGGCGATGCGGCTGCAGCTTCGGCTGCAGCGCCTCTCGGCGATGCGCGAGGCCGGGGCACGGCTGCTGGCGCGGGACCGGATCGGGCGGGACGTGTTCGTCCGCGCCGCGCCCGAGGGGCTGCGCGTGGTGCGCCGGTCCGCCTGGCAGGCCGAGCTCTACGACCTCATCGCCGCCTACGGCGCCGTCCGCGCCCGGGCCGAGCCCGCCGTCCACATCGTCTCGCGCCGGCCGGTGATGACGCTCGAGGAAGCCCTGCTCCGGGTCGAGCGGCTGGTCGGCTCGCGGCTCGACTGGACCCGACTCGAAGCCTTCCTGCCCGAGACGCAGGACGCCGAGTTCCGCCGGTCGGCGCTCGCCTCGAGCTTCGTCGCCGCGCTGGAGCTGGCCCGCAAGGGTAAGGTCGAGCTCGACCAGCGCGCCCCGTTCGAGCCGCTCTACGTGAGGGCGGCGTGAGGAAGCTCGCCATGATCCCCCTCCCTTGCAGGGAGGGGAGGTAATGATCGAGCCGACCGACGCGATGCGTGCCGTCGAGGCGGTGCTGTTCGCCGCCGAGGGGCCGATGAGCGCCGACGACATCGCCGCCCATGTCGGCGAGGGCGTCGCCGTCGAGGTGGCGCTGGGAGCGCTCGCCGCCGATTATGCCGGGCGGGGAGTCAATCTGGTCGAGCGGGGGGGGCGCTGGCACTTCCAGACCGCGCCGGACCTCGCCCACATCCTGCGCCGCGAGCGCGAGGAGCCGCGGCGGCTGTCGCGCGCCGCGGTCGAGACGCTGGCGATCATCGCCTATCACGAGCCGGTCAGCCGCGCCGAGATCGAGGCGATCCGCGGGGTCCAGATCTCCAAGGGGACATTGGACGTGCTGATGGAGGCGGGCTGGGTGCGGCCGGCGGGGCGGCGCGAAGTGCCGGGGCGGCCGCTCACCTACGCCACCACCCAGTCCTTCCTCAGCCATTTCGGCCTCGCCAGCCGCCGCGACCTGCCCGGCCTCGACGACCTCAAGGCCGCGGGCCTCTTGGACCCGATCGACGCGGCGCTGGAACAACTCGAACTGGAAAGTGGGCCCGAGGGGGACTAGGGACCCTCTCAAGGCTCAGCGGAGATCGGCAATGGGTGGCTTCAGCATCTGGCATTGGCTCGTCGTGGGCATCATCATCCTGTTGCTGTTCGGCAAGGGCCGCTTCTCCGACATGATGGGCGACGTCGCCAAGGGCATCAAAAGCTTCAAGAAGGGGATGA
>JAXDPL010000056.1:0-5800 GCA_034668385.1 Sphingomonadales bacterium
ATCTCCTCCTTCACGCGGAGCTTTTCCTTCTTCAGGCGGGAAAGGATGGCCATGTCCGGCATCGGTCGCTGACTTTCCTCGAGGATCCGGGCCTCGATGTCAGCATGTTTCGTCTGCAATGCCGAGATATGCGCCTGTTGCATTCCCATCTCCTTCGCTGTTTGCCTGACGATCTAATCCCTCCGAACCGCCTCTGTCTCCCGCCGGCGATACGGCCGGCCGCAACTGTACGGCAGCCCGTCGATCCGCTAATCCTACTCCTTTCCGAAGCGTCCGGGTAGGGGGACGGAAAAGGCTGATGCAGGCGATCGAGGGCGGCGAGATCGGCGCGGCGGCGCGGCTGGTGCGCCTCAGGACCGAGCATCGGGACCTCGACTCGGCGATCGAGGCGCTGCTCTGCGTGCCGGCGCCCGACCAGCTCCAGATCGCGCGCCTGAAGAAGCGCAAGCTGCGCCTCAAGGACGAGATCGCCCAGCTCGAGGACCGGCTGATCCCCGACATCATCGCCTAGCCTCCGTCCCTCTCCGACACAGATCGGCGTTCACCCTCTTTCCCGGTTCCGCCGCCGCCCGCTCTGTGGCACGCCGTCGCCATGACCGGAGACGATGCCCAGACGCCGCTGACTCCGAAGCTGGTCGGAGCGCTCTACACCGAGGCGATGCTGCTCGCCGACGAGGCGCGCGCCTATTTCGACCGGCACGGCCGCGCCGACCGCGATTCGCTGGCGCCGATCGTCCGAGTCGGCTTCTCGTGCGAATCGCTCAAGGTGACGACCCGGCTGATGCACGTCATCGCCTGGCTGCTGACCCAGCGGGCGGTGGAGGCCGGGGAGCTCAGTCCGCTCCAGGCGCGCAAGCCGGCCCGCCGGCTCGGCGAGGCGCCGGACAGCGACGAGCTGGTGGTCGCCATGCTCCCCGAGGCGGCGGTCGCGCTCATCCACGCCAGCCGCGACCTCTATGCGCGGGTCAAGAGGCTCGACGAGACCGGCCTGCCGAGCGCCCAGCCGGCGCCGAGCCCGGCGCGGAGCCTGCTCAGCCGGCTCGAACGCTCGCTCTGAGGCGGCGCCCGCGCTAGACGCGGGCCATGACCTTCACGTTCCATTACGGCCCGAAGCTCGTGGCCGGTTCCGGCAGCGCCGCCACCCTTGCAGAGCGCCTCCCGGCGGGGCCGTGCCTGTTCGTCACCGACGCGCAGCTGAGGCGGCTGGGCCTCGCCGGCGAGGCGCTGGCGGGGCTGAGGGCGGCGGGGATCGAGCCGCGGATCTTCGACGCGGTCGAGGCCGATCCTTCGCGCGAGACATTGATGATGGCCGTCGCCGCGGGGCAGGGCTGCGCCTCGGTCGTCGGCTTCGGCGGCGGCAGCCCGATGGACGTCGCCAAGCTCGCCGCCTACCTGCTCGGCAGCGGCGACGAACTCGAGGCGATCTGGGGCGTCGGCAAGGCGACCGGCGCTCGGCTGCCGCTGGTGCTCGTGCCGACCACCGCCGGCACCGGATCCGAGGCGACTCCGATCAGCGTCATCACCGTCGGCGGCAGCCTCAAGCTCGCCGTCAACAGCGCCCCGCTGGCCGCCGACTGGGCGCTGCTCGACGCCGACCTCACCCTCGGCCTGCCGAGAGGCGTGACCGCGGCCACCGGCATCGACGCCATGGTCCACGCGATCGAGGCCTACACCTCGGCGCGGCTCAAGAACCCGCTCTCCGACGCGCTCGCCCGCGAGGCGCTGCGGCTGCTGGCCGCCAACCTCCATCGCGCCTGCGACGCGCCGGGCGACCGGGACGCGCGCCAGGCGATGCTGCTCGGCGCCCACCTCGCCGGAGTCGCCTTCGCCAACGCGCCGGTCGCCGGGGTGCACGCGCTGGCTTACCCGCTCGGCGGCCATTTCCATGTGCCGCATGGCCTGTCCAACGCGCTGATGCTGACCCATGTGCTGGGCCACAACCTCCACGCGGCTTTGCCGCTCTACGCCGAGCTCGGAACGTTGCTGGACCCCGCGCTGGAGCCGCTCGGCACCCAGGCGCGGGCGCAAGGCTTCGTCGAACATATCGGCCGCCTGTGCCGGGAAGCGGGCGTGCCGCGGCGTTTGTCCGAGGTGGGCGTAACCGCGGCGCACCTCGATCTGCTCGCCGCCGAGGCGATGAAGCAGGAAAGGCTGCTGGTGAACAATCCCTGCCCGATCACCGAGGCCGACGCGCGCCGGCTCTACGAAGCGGCGTTGTAATCACTACGGTAGGGCCTGATTTTTCCTCCCCGGAACGGGGAGGGGGACCGCGCGCAGCGCGGTGGAGGGGTCGAAAGCGCCGCCGGCCCCACCACCGTCCGGCTGCGCCGGCCGGTCCCCCTCCCCGTTCCGGGGAGGATCAAAGCCGGGCTCTCGCCTTCAGCTCCGCCTTCGCGGCTTCATATTCGCGCGCGAGCTGATCCACATAGGCGCCCGCGCCCTGCACCTTGTCGATCGCGCCGATGCCTTGCCCGGAGCCCCAGATGTCGCGCCAGGCCTTCTTCGCGCCCTCGCCGCCGGCGAAGTTCATGGTCTTGAGGTCGCCTTCGGGGAGGTTGTCCGCGTCCATGCCGGCGGCGGCGATCGACTGGCGCAGGTAATTGCCGTGGACGCCGGTGAAATAGCTCGAATAGACGACGTCCGACGCCCGCCCCTCGACGATGCCCTGCTTGTATTCGGGCTGGGCGTTGGCCTCCTCGGTCGCGACGAAGGGCGAGCCGATGTAGGCGAGGTCGGCGCCCATCGCCAAGGCGGCGAGGACGGCGCGGCCGGTGGCGATCGCGCCGGACAGGATCAGCGGCCCGTCGAACCATTGCCGTATTTCCTGGACCAGGGCGAAGGGGGAAAGCGTCCCGGCATGGCCGCCGGCGCCGGCCGAGACGGCGATCAGCCCGTCGGCGCCCTTGTCCACCGCCTTTCGGGCGAAGCGGTCGTGGATGATGTCGTGAAGCGTGATCCCGCCCCAGGCATGGACGCCCTGGTTGACCTCGACGATCGCGCCCAGCGAGGTGATGACGATCGGCACCCGCCACTTGGCGCAGGTCGCCATGTCCGCTTCCAGCCGGTCGTTGGAGCGATGGACGATCTGGTTGACCGCGTACGGCGCGGCCGGCCGGTCGGGATGGTCGCGGTCCCAGGCGGCCAGCTCCTCGGTGATCCGGTGCAGCCACTCGTCGAGCAGGCTCTGCGGCCGCGCGTTGAGCGCCGGGAAGGAGCCGACGATCCCCGCCTTGCACTGGGCGATGACGAGTTCGGGATTGGAGACGATGAACAAAGGCGCGCCGATGACGGGGAGGCGCAGCCGGTCGAACAGGGGAGGGAGGCTCATTCCGCACCCTTAACGGCCGCAGCGCCGGGCGCAATGTCAAGCGGGCGAATGCACCGCCTGGCACGTCGGCGGGCCGAAAGAGGAGGGTAGCAATATCCATGCCGCCTGTCCCTCTGCGGGACAGCGGATTTTGCCCTCTGGATAATGGTTTCGCGAATCGTAACGCTTCTCGCCAGCGACGGTCCCCCATCCCATTCGATCGCCGCCTCGAAGCTTCGAAACAGGAGACTGAACATGCGTGATCTTACCACCCAGGAACTGGGTTTCGTCTACGGCGCCGGCGGCTGCGGCAAGCCCAGCAAGCCTTCGTGCGGCGGCAAGGGCTCGAAGTCGAAGGGCACCAAGTCCCGCAAGTGCGGTTCCAAGTCGCGTTCGCGCGGCTGCGGCACCAAGTCGCGCGGCCACGGCAGCCGCTGCGGCTGAGCCCACCGCCGTCTTAACGGCGTTGCAAGGGCCGGGCGGATATCCTCCGCCCGGCCCTTCATTTTGAGCGCGGAGAATCGGCAAGGTCATGAAGAAAAGCGCGTCCCAGCTGGCCGTGGGCGAAGCGCCCGCCATCGCGCATGAGGAACTGGTCTGGCTGCTCGGCCAGCCGCATCTCACCGACTATCTCGACTTCGTGAAGGAGAAGGTGGTCGGCGGTGACAAGGTAGTTCCGCGCGTCCTCGCCGACGAGTGGCGCGCCGCCAACGATCTGTTCCACGAACTCGAGCAGACCGAGGCGGGGATCGCCGACGCCGCCGATTGCCTGCCGCTCCCCAGGGCGATGCGGCCGCTGGCGAAGGCGCTTCGGGACTATCCCTATTTCCGCGACACCTACGATACGCTGCCGGTCGAGATCCGTCTGGTCGAGCTGGAGAAACTGATCGTCTCCCAGTCGAGCGTCAGCGCCGGCTTCTCGGGATCGCTGCGCCAGCGCCTGGGCGGCGAGCCGACTCCCGAAGCCCTGTTCCATTTCTGCCTGCCGACCGAGCGCGAGCTGCCTTCGGCGCGGGTGAGGAAGGTGGCGCGCGACCGCTGGGTCTTCACCTCCGAATCGACCGATTTCCGCCTCCACCACGCCGCCGTGCTGAGCCCCGACCAGGTCCCCGGCCTGGCGACGTTCGGGCCGACCACCCACATCCTCGCCATCCCCATCGGCTTCGGCTCGAACTTCGTTTCCGTGGTCAAGAGCGACGGCCGGCTGCTGCTCCAGAACGGCTATCACCGCGCCTACACCCTGCTTGCGGCGGGGATCACCCACGCCCCGGCGGTCGTCCAGACCGTGACCCGCAAGGACGAGCTTCAGATCGCGGCCAACGAGGACGTGATGGAGGATGCGGCTTTCTATTTCCGCGCCGCGCGCCCGCCCTTGCTCAAGGATTTCCTCGACCCGCGGCTCGGCAAGAGATTGCTCGTTCACCGCATGGAGACGACGGTCGAGATCGAGGTGAAGACCCGGACCTCGACCGGCTCGATCGTCTGAGCTTCGGTGACAGTATTGTGGATGAGTTTGAAGGGCTCCACCGCTCATCCTGAGTAGCCGCTGAGCGAAGTCGAAGCGGCGTATCGAAGGTGAATCAGGTCGGATCGTTCCCCGGACGATCCTGAAACATGCCGGGGGCATGTTTCACCTGATCACTCCTTCGATACGGGCCTTCGCCAGGCTCAGTCCCTACTCAGGATGAGCGGATGACCTAACGGCCCAGCTCGAGCCGGTATCCGCTCTCGAAATCCTCGCCCAGCATGGCGACGATCCTGTCGGCCACGGCGGCCGGCGGCTTCAGCTCGGCCTGGTCTTCGCCAGGATAGGCGCGCTGCCGCATCTTGGTGGCCGTCGCTCCTGGGTCGACGATGGCGACCTTCAGCGGCGCCAGGTTGGCGACCTCCTCGGCATAAGACAGGACCAGGGTCTCCAGCGCCGCCTTCGAAGCGCCGTAGGCACCCCAATAAGCGCGGGGATTCTTGCCGACGGACGAGGTGAGGGCGATCAGCCGCCCGGCCTCGCTCCGGCGCAGCAGCGGGTCGAACGCCGCGATCACCGCCTGGCTGGCGAGCAGGTTGAGGGTCAGGATCCGGTTGAACTCCTTGCCGTCGATCTGCGCCACCGGCGTCAGCGAACCGAGGGTGGCGGCGTTGAGCACGAGGATGTCGAGCGCCTTCCAGCGCTCGCCGACCGCCGCGGCGAGGCGCGCGATGCTGTCGCTTTCGGTAAGGTCGAGCGGCGCGATGGTCGCGCTCCCGCCCGCTTGGTGGATCCGCTCCTCGACCGCTTCCAGGTCGGCGGCGGTGCGCGCGGTGATCACGACATGCGCGCCGGCCCCGCCCAGGGCCTCGGCCGTCGCCGCCCCGATCCCGCGGCTCGCGCCGGTCACCAAAGCGAGCCGGCCGGTGAGGAATGTATCGGTCATTTCGAAGCTCGAAGAAGTGAAGGGCTTCGACAAGCTCAGCCCGAACGGTTTGCGTCGCCGCCCCCTAACCCGTTCGGGCTGA
>JAXDPL010000057.1:0-3048 GCA_034668385.1 Sphingomonadales bacterium
ATGAAATAGGCAAATCGATCAATCACTATGCAGTGGACCGGAGTCGATCTACGTAGACCGTGAGGAATGCCTCAGGATAAGGCGATTGTGCTAGGGATTTGGCAATGGAAGTTCTGAACACCGCTGAAATGCAGCGCGCCGATCGGCTCACCATTGCCGCGGGCACCCCCGGCTTCGCGTTGATGCTGAGCGCGGGTCAGGCGGTCGCGGAGGCCGCGATGGACCTCGCGGAGGAGGGACCGATCCTCGTGGTCGCCGGCCGGGGCAACAATGGCGGCGACGGTTTTGTCGCGGCGGCGGAACTGGCCGCGCGCGGCCGCGATGTCTCGGTCATCCTGTTGTGCGACCGCGACAGCCTGCAGGGCGATGCGGCCTCGGCCGCCCGCGGATGGAAATATCCGGTGCTGCCGTTCAATCCCCAGGCGATCGGCAAGCCGGCCCTGATCATCGACGCGCTGTTCGGCGCCGGCCTCGATCGGCCGGTGAAGGGCGAGCCGCACGACATGATCGAGGCGATCAACGCCAACGGCGCCCCCGTTCTTGCCGTCGACCTGCCGAGCGGCATCAACGGCGACAGCGGTGCCGTCATGGGCATCGCGGTTCGCGCCACCGAGACCGTGACCTTCTTCCGCCGCAAGCCCGGACATCTGCTGCTGCCCGGCCGGATTCATTGCGGCCGGGTGCGCGTCGCGGATATCGGCATCGATCCGCGCGTATTGGACGAAATCAAACCGAAAACTTTCGAAAACATTCCGCAGTTCTGGCGCCAGTCGTTTCCGGTGCCGCGGATCGATGCCCACAAATATGCCCGTGGCCATGCCGTCGTCGTCTCCGGCGACATCGCGGCCACCGGCGCGGCGCGGATGTCGGCGCGCGGCGCGTTGCGTGCGGGCGCCGGCCTCCTCACGCTGGCCTCGCCGAGCGATGCGCTCGCGGTGAACGCCGCCGCGCTGACCGCCGTGATGGTTCGACGCGTCGACATGGTCGCCGAATTTGCCGAGCTGATGAGCGACAAGCGGCTCAACGCCTCCGTGATCGGGCCGGGCGCCGGCGTCGGCCAGCGGACCCGCGATTTTGTCCTCGCCGCCCTGTCCACGCAGCGCGGCCTGGTGCTGGATGCGGACGCACTGACGAGCTTTGCGGAAGCGCCCGATCGCCTGTTCGAAGCGATCAAGGCGTCGCATGACCCGCAGGTCGTCCTCACCCCGCACGAGGGAGAATTTCCGCGGCTGTTCAGCGACATCAGCAACAAGCATCCGCTTCGCTCCAAGCTCGAGCGGGTGCGCGTCGCCGCCGAACGCTCCGGCGCCATCGTCCTGCTCAAGGGGCCGGATACGGTGGTGGCGTCACCGGACGGCCGCGCCACCATCGCCTCCAATGCGCCGCCCTGGCTCGCCACCGCCGGGGCGGGCGACGTGTTGTCGGGAATGATCGGCGGGCTGCTGGCGCAAGGCGTGCCGGCGTTCGAGGCCGCCGGCATGGGGGTTTGGATGCATGGCGAGGCGGCGCGCGAGGCCGGTCCCGGCCTGATCGCCGAGGACCTGCCCGAGGTGCTGCCGGCGGTGTTCAGGCGTCTCTACGACGAGTTCGGCATCGACTACTGTGTGATCTGATCCTTACTCGACACTGTACCATCGCACCAGACGCGGCGCCGTCCAGTCGGTGGCCGTGGATTCCAGCAGCCAGCGCCCGGCATGTTCGGCGGCGAACGCAATGCGCTGGGTCTGGCCGGGCGCCACAGCCAGCGTATCCAGCCAGAACGGCTTCCAGCCATCGTCGAGCCGGTCCAGCAGCCTGAAGTGATGCCCATGGAGGTGGAATACGGTGGGGATCTCGGCGCGATTGGTCAGGGCCAGGACGACGGTGCGGCCCGCCCTGGCGCGGAAGGCCGGGGCCGCAGACGCGGCAAAGCTCGTGGGCGGCACCCAATCGGCTTGCGCCGGCCCGCCCAGGGACAAGTCGAAGCGTAGCGCGTTCCTGAGGTCGAGCTTAGCCGGTAGGTCATTGGAGGGCAGCGGGGACGCGGCCGGCAGCGGCGCATCCCGGAGCGGCGGCTCCCTCGAGGCGACCAGCCGGGCGACCGGGCGGGATTCGGCGCCGTCATGCAGCAGGATGGATGAGGGTGAGCCGGGCGGGCCGGCGGCGTCGATGAAGGCGTCGGCCCGTCCTCCCGGCGCCAGCACAATGGCGCCGCCACGGGCCGGGAACGGCTCGGCCGGCTGGCTGTCGAGGGACATGACGCGGACCTCGTGGCCCTCGACTTTTACCGCCACGACGGCGCGTTGGCAGCCATTGATGAAGCGGAGCCGCAGCCGCTCGTGGGTCCGCACCGCGATCTCCGGGCTGATGAGGCCGTTGACGGTATAGACCGGCTTGGTGTCCTTCGGATCGATTCCCGGCGCGACCGCGGTCCCATCCGGGCGTATCCGCCAATCCTCGATCAGGAGCACTTCGTCGCGGTCGACCGCCACCGGCTCGCTTTCCGCTACGACCAGCGCCCGCCCTAGGGACGGCCGGGCTTGACCGTCGCCGAGCAGGCGGAGATCGCCCAGGAAGGTACCCGCCTGACGCAATGGAATCACGAGGCTTTCTTTGGCGCCGGGTGAGAGCGGGGAGCGCGCCAGCAGGGGTTCGGCCGCCGGGACGCCATCGATCCCGTGCCAATTGAGCGCCGCCGGTCCCGGCAATTCGTTTGCCAGCGTGATTTCAAGCTGGTCGCCGCGCTTGAAGCGGAACTTGTGATCCGGCGCAGGCTGAAGCGCCCATACCGGCGTATCCGGCTCTCCCGGGCGCAACGCGATGATACCCGCTTTGGCCTGCAGCGTGAGAGATGCTCGCCCCTGGGCGGCGGCGATCCGGGGCAGGGCTGGACCGAGCGCCGCTGCGCCCAGTCCGGCCAGAAGCTCGCGTCGGTCCGGTCGGACAATGCGGTCTGCCATAATGCCGATGCGGACCATTTTCCGCTGGATATGTCCAGCGGGAGTAAGCTACCTCGGTGAGGCCTTGGCGATCGCCATTTTTTTGCTGCGGACGGGGTGGCACATGTTA
>JAXDPL010000058.1:0-15957 GCA_034668385.1 Sphingomonadales bacterium
AGGGCCGCAGCTCGGCTGATGCCGGTGCCTTGCGGGATTTTCTGGAGGCTTGGAACCGCTACCCGCCGCGGCCTCCGCGATTCGCCGCCTTTGCTTCAGAAATCGACGCCGACCTGCGCGCGGACAATTGGGCAGACCGGCTGCGAACTCGGCTCGGACTCTCCCGCTACAGCCCTCCGCCGGGCTACGCCATACCAGTCGCGCTCATGAGCTATCGCGTCGCCGAGATTGTCGCCGGCGTGCGCGGACGGGCCGATGTCGCGCATGCTTTCTGCGAGCCGACGGTACTCGACCAAAGCCCATACGCATACTTCTTCTCCGCGCCTGTCGACCTCGACGGTGGTCGTTGCATGCCGCTGACGCGCGCGCGGGCAGATCGTCCGCTGGTGTTCGAGCTGCTTCATCCTCGAATTGCCTATCGGGCGGATCACATTCTAAAGATCGGTGAGATTACCACGCCCATCCCCAATTGGTCGCTTCGTGACTTACGGAATGACCATCTCGGCCGGTTGCGCAACGCCGCCAAAAGGCCGGACTTCGGTGAGCTTATGGGCTCCGATGTTCATGACTGAGCTAGGGACGCCGAACGCCGCGTTCCGGCACCCATGGCTCCAGGTTCTGGAGAAGCACCCTGTTCGTGAGGTCGCGAAGCTTTTGGCTGGACAGGCGGCGATCGAGCCATATGGCCACGGTGAGCCGGGCGACGCCGCCCAGCTCCTGTTCAGTGGCCTAGGCTCCTCTGATCCTTCTATACAAGCTCTGGACGAGGGGCTCTCGAAGTGGTTCGAGGGGCAACGCAAGCACCGCTCGCGCGATCGGCGCGACCATCAGGTCCAGGTGCTTCGGGGCATTCGCGCACTCGACACGATCACTCGTGTCCCGGTGAAGGCCTGCGTTGGTCTTCTGTGGAAAGAATACATCAAATGGTACTCATGGGCCGATCAGCAGGTACCTGGGACGGACGCAGACCTGCGGGCGGCGTTCCTGCGGACGCTCGCCCTCACGCAGGAGCGGCTCGAAGAACGTCGCCCCGAGGCCAATATTCCCTTCTGGCTCGTGATCAGCGGCCGCGCCGGGCGTAGCTATCCCGATCATTATGTGGATCTTGCGATTCTTGGCCTTCGCCGGCTACCGCTCCCCGCCATTCCCGACAGAAACCTGTCTAAGGAGGGCCTGTGCATGATCGCATTGGCCAATTGGGCGTCTGATCGAACCCATCTTGGAGACGCATTTGAGTGGCGCTGGAACGCGCTGCGCCACGCCTTCCCGCGCTTTCCGAACCATTGGGAAACGATCTTCAAACAGAAAATAATGCCCCGGCAGAACGAGCTGGCGCCGGATCTCTACCGGGACTGGGCGAAGAGCGCTGGCGTCCAAGTGTCGGCGACACGCCGTGGCCGCACCCATCATGACGACGAGGGGAAGCAGGAGGTGCTCAGTTTCGTAAGCCGAATCTCGGATTTGAACGGGAGCGAGGCGATTGCGACTGCTCGCAGGCTTGTGGACGAGCGCGAACGGTGGGCACAAGAGCGCGGGCTTGTCGGTCCCTTGGCGAAGACAGCCTGCAACGTTGGTCAGCGGCTGCTCAGGGTGGGCCGTGCCCCGTTGCAGCAAAGGGCCGAGACGACGCTTGATTTTGCCATGACGACGCTTCGGTGGAACCCCCAGAACACCCACGGCTGGAGCCTCTGGCGAGACGCCTTGGTCGCTTTGCGACGCAGCGAGGAGGCGGAGCTTGTTGCGTGGGAGAGCATCAACCGGTTCCCTGAAGTGCCTGTGCTCGCCGTCAACCTCTGCCAAATTTGGTTGAGCGACGAACGAAGACTACACGCGCGCGCCTTGCTTGAGGAAACGCTTGAGAAAACAGGATCCATAATCGCACTGACGATGCTGGCGGGGCTCCTACTCCGGGCCGGCAACGCTGACGACTCAGAGCGAGCCGAGCAACTTTTGCAGTACGGTTGGCGCCGTCGAAATATCGTGAGCATGAACATGCTCGCTGGGCTGTTTATGCGGAAGGGTCCGGCGCACTGGGAAGAAGCAGTGAATATCCTTGAAGAAGTGATCGAGCTAGATGAAGAGGATTCGCGCAGCAAGATGTTGTTGGGAGGTCTCCTTTTAAGGAGAGGCGACCCAAAGGACCTAAGTAGAGTGGAACGACTGCTTCGTAAAGCGGCGGAACGGGACGAATCCGCAGTCTGTATGCTGTCGGAATTTCTCCTTTCGCGTGGAAAGCCGCAAGACACTGAGGAAGCAAAGCAAAAGCTGAAAAGTATCGCCGGCAGAAATCCGGTTGCGAACGCGATGCTTCGTCGGCTGCTACGTGACAGTGAGGACCCAGATGAAGCACTGGAGTTGCAGCGGATGGAAGCCGGCTTAGCCGACACCGCGATTGAAAACGTGATTGATCTGGATCACTCGATGCACGAGGAGAACTTGTTCTGGGCCGACCCTGTCGGAGCGGGCGGCGCGGACCACGAGGGCCTGCAAACGGTGGACCTCGCACAGGGGGGCGCCAGTTCGGACGCTGGATCGCAGCACCTCCGGAACCTTGTCAACCAAGCGTTTGCGCAAGTGATCACTGAGTCGATACTGGTCCTAAGTGCCGATCCTGCCGGGGAGGCCGACCGGTCAGAGCTAAAAGAGGAGCTGGACTTGGCGGGGCCCGGTGCCAACGAGCCCGAGCGGGCCGCGAATGAGCAGAACGCTGCTTCGATGCTGCGCACGATAACTCCGTCCGCAGTGGCCGCGCAGAGCGCTTTCATAACACGACACGGCCTCCCGAAGGAGAAGGCTAGTGCACTTCGCGCCTTGCGAAAGTTGGCGGATGAGGATGATCTCCCGTTTGCGCGTTTCCTTTTACTCGGGTCAGTGCCGTCTGAAGAGCCCCGTGAAGAAGACATCGCATCTGGATCGTTTGGGTTGGCTCTTTACAGCGCGTTGCGCGCAAGATCGCAGCAGACCATCGCTGAAATGCGTGGCCGCTTCCCGCAAGAATCCCTCTTATGTTCGCTTGCGGAAGCATATGTGAGCAATAGCGACACGGAGGGACGGACTCTTGCGGCAGAGTATTTGCGACGCGCACGCCTCGAAGGTAGCGTAATCGGCCCAGCAAGCTTCACCTTCATGCAACTCACAGAGAACGCCGGTACTAGTTTGCACTTCGCGAACGACAATGATGCTCGCCTCATCGCGTCTCTCGGTAAGACGTTCGAGTCAGCCGCCCTTGCGGCGCAACAGTAACTGCCGGCGGGAACCCTCCTCTTGGTCCAGCAGATAAGACTACTGGTGCAAAGGCACTCAGGCACAAGCATACGTGCTTGGAACTGCGGACCCTGCTGGCCCAGGCCCCTACCCCCCGCCCAGCACCATTGCCGTCTCCGCCCTCAGCTGGCCGGCGGTGGGGTGGAGTTCGAGGATGATGCTGCGCAACGTGGCGGGCAGCGGGGGGAGGCAGTTGAGGCTGGCGCCGGTGGTGGCGGTGCCCGGCGCGGAGAAAGCGAGGGCGATCGTGTTGGCGCCGGGGCGCATGAAGCCCTCGAGATCGGAATGGGCGGCCTTGTTGTAGGTGCCGACGACGGCGCCGTTGATCGTGACGGTCAGGGTCACGCCGTCGGGGATCGCGGCGGCCTGGACGTAGATCTTTCGGCAGGCGGGGCCGTTCGCCGCGGACGCGCCGGCGCCCGCGGCGGGGGCGGAGCGGCCTTCGAGCGCGGCGACCCGGGCCTCGAGGGCGCGAAGCCGCGCCTCGAGGTCGACCGCCGAGCGGGGCTGGGCGAGGGCCGCGGCGGGCGGGAGCGCCAGGAGAAGGGCCAAGGCGGCGAGAATTGGGCGAGTCGCGGACATGGCAGCCTCCGTCGCGATTACGCCCTTCGATTACACCTCCGCGAGCCATGCATTCAAGCGGACCGCCGGGGAGGGGACTGGCCTGTGAAAATGGGGACAGCTACCGATTTCCAGGGAGAGGCGGTTGCCGGGGAGACGGCGCTTCCGACGCCCGTCCCTTGCCCGTCGGCGGCCGCCGCGCCACAAGGGATGGCGGCGAACGGGAATTCACGATGCGCACCCTCACCCTCGCCGCCATGTCGGCGGCCCTCCTCGCCCTCGCCGGCTGCGAGCAGGTCGCCAGGGACAGCGAGCGCCAGGCCGAGCAGGCCGCCGCCGCCCGGGCCCAGGCCGGCCGCGCCGAAGCCGAAGCCCGCGCCGAAGCGGAACGCCGCCGCGACAAGCGCAACGAGGTTCTGACCGAAAAGGCGGTGGAATGGCCCGAGCGCATGGCCGAAGCCGATTCCGAAGCCAACAACGCGGACGGCGACTAGGTTATCGGCAGAGTGACAGTCACTGTCACTAGGAGGCAGCGACGGTGGCCGATCGCTCTCGCGGCCCCGGCCGAGGCGCGCTAACGTATGGGCCGATGCGCAAGCTCCTCTTCGCCCTCGCCGCCCTCGCCGCCACCGCTTCGATGGTGGCGTTGGCCTGGGGCGTGACCGCCCTCGTCGCCGCCGGCGTTTTCTCCCAGCCCAAATGGGTCGTGCCGGGCGTCGTCGCCGCCGTCTTCGCGGTGTCCGGACTCCTACGCTGGCGCAAGCGGCGGGCGGGACAGCCCTAGGACCGGCGCAAGGCACCACCCTGCGGCGAAGCCGGTCGCCCCCCCCGGTCCGGACCTTCCCACCCCCGCGCCGCGTTGCTAGAGCGCCGCAGGTTTGCAGCCTGCGAACATGAGAAAGGCCCGCCATGACCTCGGTCGGCAACGACTCGCTCAACACCCGCTCCGAGCTTCAGGTCGGTTCGAAGACCTACGCTTATTACGCCCTCGAGAAGGCCGCCGCCGCGCTCGGCCCGATCGCCCGCCTGCCCTTCTCGATGAAGGTGCTGCTCGAGAATTTGCTCCGCTTCGAGGACGGCAAGACCGTCACCCGCGCCGACATCGAGGCGCTTATCGCCTGGCAGGACAATCCGGCCGGGCCGGCGCGCGAGATCCAGTATCGGCCGGCCCGGGTGCTGATGCAGGATTTCACCGGCGTGCCCGCGGTCGTCGACCTCGCCGCGATGCGCGACGCGATGAAGGCGCTGAAGGGCGATCCCGAGAAGATCAACCCGCTCGTCCCGGTCCACCTCGTCATCGACCATAGCGTGATGGTCGACGAGTTCGGGACGCCCAAATCGTTCGAGAGGAACGTCGCGCTCGAATATGAGCGCAATTACGAGCGCTACGAGTTCCTCAAATGGGGCTCGAAGGCGTTCCGCAACTTCGAGGTGGTGCCGCCCGGCACCGGCATCTGCCACCAGGTCAACCTCGAATATATCGCCCGCGGCGTGTGGTCGTCGAAGGACCAGAGCGGCGCCGAAGTCGCCTACCCGGATACCCTGGTCGGCACCGACTCCCACACCACCATGGTCAACGGCCTCGGAGTCCTCGGCTGGGGCGTGGGCGGGATCGAGGCGGAGGCGGCGATGCTCGGCCAGCCGGTCTCGATGCTGATCCCCGAGGTGGTCGGCTTCCACCTGACCGGGGCTCTGGCCGAGGGGATCACCGCCACCGACCTCGTTTTGACCGTCACCCACGCGCTGCGCCAGAAGGGCGTGGTCGGCCGCTTCGTCGAATTCTACGGCGACGGAGTCTCGGCCCTCTCGGTCGCCGACCGCGCGACGATCGCCAACATGGCGCCCGAATATGGCGCGACCTGCGGCTTCTTCCCCGTAGACGCCAAGACGATCGACTACCTCCGCCTGACCGGCCGCCCGGACGAGCAGGTCGCCCTGACCGAGGCCTATGCCAAGGCGCAGGGCCTGTGGCTCGAGCCCGGCCACATCCACGAGCCGGTGTTCACCGACACGCTCGAGCTCGACATGGCGACGGTCGAGCCGTCGCTGGCCGGGCCGAAGCGCCCGCAGGACAAGGTGCCGCTAAGCCGTGTCGACGAGGAGTTCGTCGCCAACTTCACCAAGGAATATGGCCACGCCCTCGCCGAATTGGAGCGCCGCGTGCCAGTCGCCGCTCCGGCGAAGGGCGAGGAGGAGGGACCGGTCGGCGACGCGCCGCCGGTCGACCTCGGCCACGGCGACGTCGTCATCGCCGCGATCACGTCCTGCACCAACACCTCGAACCCGGCGGTGCTGGTCGCGGCGGGCCTCGTCGCCCGCAAGGCGCGCGAGAAGGGGCTGACGCGCAAGCCCTGGGTCAAGACCTCGCTCGCCCCGGGCTCGAAGGTGGTCACCGATTACCTGGTCAAGTCAGGCCTCCAGGCCGACCTCGACGCCTTGGGCTTCAACCTCGCCGGCTACGGCTGCACGACCTGCATCGGCAATTCGGGGCCGCTGCCCGCGCCGGTCTCGGAGGCGATCAACAAGAACGACCTGGTCGCCGCCTCGGTGCTCTCGGGCAACCGCAATTTCGAGGGCTGGGTGTCGCCGGACGTGCGCGCCAATTATCTCGCCTCGCCGCCGCTCGTCGTCGCCTATGCGCTTAAAGGGACCGTGATCGAGGACATGATCGAAACCCCGCTCGGCCAGGGCTCGGACGGGACGGACGTCTATCTCAAGGACGTGTGGCCGACCAACGAGGAGGTGCGGCGGCTGATCGACACCTACGTCCACGGCGACCTGTTCCGGGCGCGCTACGCCGACGTCTACCAGGGCGACGACAAGTGGCGTGGAATCCCGCTCGCCGGCGGCGAGACCTATGCCTGGTCGGCGGGCTCGACCTACATCCAGAACCCGCCTTATTTCGACGGCATGTTGATGACTCCGGTGCCGCCCGCCGACATCGCCTCGGCGCGCCTCCTCGCCATCTTCGGCGATTCGATCACCACCGACCACATCTCCCCGGCCGGAGCGATCAAGCCCGACAGCCCCGCCGGCAAGTACCTTTCCGAGCATCAGGTCGCCCGCGGCGACTATAATTCCTACGGCGCCCGCCGCGGCAACCACGAAGTCATGATGCGCGGCACCTTCGCGAACATCCGAATCAAGAACCGGATGACCCCCGGTATCGAGGGCGGGGTGACGAAGCACCTCCCCTCCGGCGAGGTGATGCCGATCTACGACGCGGCGATGCGCTACAAGGCGGAGGGCGTCCCGCTGGTGGTGGTGGCCGGCAAGGAATACGGCACCGGCTCGTCGCGCGACTGGGCGGCCAAGGGCACCGTCCTTCTCGGAGTCCGCGCCGTCATCGCCGAGACCTACGAGCGGATCCACCGCTCGAACCTGGTCGGGATGGGCGTCCTCCCCCTCCAGTTCGTCGGCGCGCCGCCCCAGTTCGACGGCAGCGAGCAGGTCAGCGTGGAGGACATCGCCGAGGTCACCCCGCGCCAGGAGATCCAAGTCCAGGTCACCCGGACAGACGGCACGCGATTCGCCTTCCCCGCCCGGGTCAGGATCGACACTCTGAACGAGCTCGAATATTTCCGCCACGGCGGCATTCTCCACTACGTGCTGAGGAACCTCGCCGCCTGAGCGCCACGACGCTTTTCGTCGAGGGCGTGGGCTGGCTCGGGGCCGGCCTGATCCTCCTCGCCTATTTGCTGGTGACGACCGGGCGGCTGACCGGCCGCTCCCGCGCCTTCCAGTGGATGAACCTCATTGGAGCGGCAGGCTTCGTGGTGAACGGCCTGTGGCACCGCGCCCTGCCCTCGGCGACGCTCAATATCCTCTGGCTGCTGATCGCGGCCGTGGCATTATGGCGGCTATGGGCTCGAAGCTGATCGACCTCAGCCACGCGATTGAGCACGGCATGACCACCTACAAGGGCCTGCCGGGACCGCACATCTGCGACTATTGGAGCCGCGCGGACTCCGCCGCCAATTATGACGACGGCTCGAGCTTCCAGATCGGCCGGATCGACATGGTCGCCAATACCGGCACCTATCTCGACACGCCCTTCCACCGCTTCGAGGAAGGCGACGACCTCGCCGCGGTGGGCCTGGATCGGCTGGCGGGCCTGCCCGGGCTCGTCGTGCGAAGCGAGGGCCCGGCGATCGGCCCGGAGCTGTTCGAAGGTCTCGACCTCGCCGGCAAGGCGGTGCTCGTCCACACCGGCTGGGATCGCCACTGGCGAACCGAGGCCTATCAGTCGGGCCATCCCTATCTCACGGAGGCCGCAGCTCGCCTACTCGCCGAGCGGCGCGCTGCTCTGGTCGGCATCGACAGCCACAATATCGACGACACCGCCGTCCGCGCCCGCCCCGTCCACACGATCCTGCTCGGCGCCGGAATCCTCATCTGCGAGCATATGACGAACCTCGCCGCGCTCCCGAACGAGGGCTTCCGCTTCACCGCCGCGCCGCCCAAGGTCGCCGGAATGGGCACCTTCCCGGCGCGCGCCTTCGCGGAGATCAGCTGAGCGCCGCCGCGAGCCAGTCGGGCAGGAGCGCGTTGCCGAGATCCTCGACGCGCCGGTGCTCCACGGCCAACCCCAGCCGGGGATAATGGATGCGGGTCCGCTCGCCGGGCGTGTCGGTCGGAACGACGACGAGGCGGCGGTTGACCTTGGAGCGGTAGTTCATGCGGGCGGTATTCTCCTGGCCGACATAGCAGCCCTTGGTGAAGCTGACTCCGTTCAGCTCGGCGGCGTTGCATTCGAGCCAGAGAATCTTGTCCGAGCCGAGCTCGGCGCGGCCCTCGGTCACGCCGAGGCGGAGACGGTGCTCCAGCCATCCCTCGGCCGGTGCGCCGGGAGGCGCAAGCCAGCGGCGGCCGAGCTCGGGGAGCCGGGGGTCGGGTAGGCCCTCCCGACCATCCAACGACCAGTGCGCCGCCAGCTCCTCGTCGCGCCCAATCGTGATACGCCGCCGAAGCCTGTAGAGCGTCAGGCGCTTCGCCAGGTCGTCCGCCGCTTCGGCCTCGCAGTCGATCAGCACGTCGTCGCCGTCGGCCCACAGGATGAAGTCGAACAAGGCCTTGCCCTGCGGGGTCAGCAGTCCGGCCCAGAGCGGCCGCTCCGGCGCGAGCAGCGCCACGTCGTGGGTGACGAGCCCCTGCAGGAAGCCGCGCACGTCCTCGCCGGAAAGGCGGAGGATCGCGCGGTCGGCAAGGGTGGTCGCGGCCATGCACCCTTGATAGGGATCGGTCGGGCCGAACCCAAGCGATGACCGAAACCCTCACCCTCCGCCGTCCCGACGACTGGCACGTCCACCTGCGCGACGGGGCGATGCTGAAGGCGGTTGCGCCCTTCACGGCCCATCAGTTCGCCCGCGCGATAATCATGCCGAACCTGGTGCCGCCCATCACGTCGGCGAACGCGGCGGAGGCCTATCGCGAACGCATCCTCGCGGCGGCGGGCCCCGGCTTCACGCCGCTGATGACCTGCTATCTGACCGACGGTCTCGAACCGGAGGAGGTGCGCCGGGGGCACGAGTCGGGCGTGTGGATCGCCGCCAAGCTCTATCCGGCCCACGCCACCACCAATTCCGCCTTCGGCGTCACCGACATCCGCAACATCCGCCGGGTGCTCGAGACGATGGAGCGGATCGGCATGCCCTTGCTGGTCCACGGCGAGGTGGCGGACCAAGCGGTCGATATATTCGACCGCGAGAAAGAGTTCATCGAGCGCGTGTTCGCGCCGCTGCTCCGGGACTTTCCGGGCCTGAAGGCGGTGTTCGAGCATGTCACCACCGCCGACGCGGTGGACTTCGTGTTGGCGGGAGGACCCAACCTCGCGGCGACGGTGACTCCGCATCACCTCCACATCAACCGCAACGCCTTGTTCGCGGGCGGGCTCAGGCCCCATGCCTATTGCCTGCCGGTGGCGAAGCGCGAGAGGCACCGGCTGGCGGTGCGGCGCGCGGCGACCTCGGGCTCGCCCAAATTCTTCCTCGGCACCGACAGCGCCCCGCACGCGATCGAGGCAAAGGAATCGGCCTGCGGCTGCGCCGGAATCTTCAACGCGCCGCATGCGCTGGAAAGCTACGCAACGGTGTTCGAGGAGGAGAATGCGCTCGACCGGCTCGAGGCCTTCGCCTCCGAAAGCGGCCCGCTTTTCTATGGTCTGCCTCTGAACGAGGGTGTCGTGACTCTGGAGAAAGCCCAGGTCGGAGTACCGGAGCGGCTCGACGCGGCGGGGACATCCTTGGTCCCGTTCCACGCTGGAACTGCATTGGGCTGGCGCCTCATTTCTCCCGCTCCCGCGGGGGAAGCGGAACGGCTCCCGGCGGCAGCCAGCGGCGCACGGTGAAGTCCGGAGGCGCGTCGGGAAGCGGCCGGCGGCAGGGCGCGGCGAGGGTGCGCGAGTCGGCGGTGACGAAAGTCACCGGCTTGCCCGCGGCGCAGAGCCGCTGGACCTCCGCATAGATCTCGGCGCTCGGCGCGAAGGGATCGCCGCCCGCCACTTTTCTCAGCACCGGGTCGCCGGCCAGCACACCGCATGCCGCCGGCGACTGCAACTTTACGGTCTCGCCGACGCCATAATAGCCGAAGCCGCCCGATTTTTCGGGAGGTCCACAGCTTTCGCGCAGCAGGTGGAACAGCATCGCCGTACGGCGGCCGACCGCAGTCACTTGGGCGCCGACGTCGGCGCCCAGGTCGTTCAGCGCCTCCGGCAGCAGTCGCCAGCGCTCGGGACCCGCAGTGTCGACGACCAGGGCAAGCGGGGTCACCCGGCCCGGATCGGCAATCCCCGCGGCGGCGTAGAAATCGTCGAGCGTATAGTCGTGAGAAGCCCTCCGCCGCGCCGCGGCGATCGTCGCCGTCCAGACGTCGAGCGAGGTGTGATGCGAGGCGGAGGCCCGCAGGGTCAGGTCGATCGCCCAGTGCAGAACGGTCCCGCACGGATAACGAATCCAGTAGGAAAGGAAGCCGGCCTTGCCCAGAGCCGGGTCGCCGCGGTCCTGTAGCGCCGAGCGGCAGCGGTTGAGCGCCTGGCCGAGCCGCTGCCGTACCTCCGCGTCACTCATTAGACCGGCGCTCTCGCCGACCAGCAGCGAGGCGTAATCGGCGCCTCCTTCGTGAAGCCAGGTCGGGATGCCGTCGGCCGGCGTGGCGAGACTGCCGTTCCAGAAGTGAAAGGCCTCGTGAAGAAGGAAGGCGTGGATCGTCCGCGCCGCCTCGGCATCCGGCTTGCTCCATTTCGCGCCGTGGAAGCGCAAGGCGACGACCGGCCCCGGAGTCACGTCGCCGACATAGGTGCTGAGCGCGTCCTCCTGGAATTTCATGACGAGGAGCGGGCGCGTCGGAAGCGGCGTTCCTAGCGTGTCGCCATAGAGCCGCACCGCCGCGGCGAGATCGGCGCGGGCGAGCCCGGCGAGCCATTCAGGCATCGCCGGATCGGTCACCGCGACGAAGCCGTCACCTGCCGAAACCATCGACGGCGGTCCGATGAAGACGAGGCCTTTCGCCGGTTCGTTGCCGGCGGGATAGCGGACTTGGCCGCGAACAGTGCGGAATCGAATCTGCGTCCGGAAGCGCACCGGATCCGCGGCGAGCCCCGGTCCGTAAAGGACCCCGCCACCGCCCACGCGGTAGAAGATCGAATATTTGGCGTCATGCTCCTCGCTGCTCGGGCGCAAACGCAACTCGAAGGTGCGAAACGGCGCGGCGCCTTCGACGACGCGATCCTTGAAGGTAAGGTCGGGCGTGAGAAGATCCGCATAGTCTCCCCAGACGACGTCCCCGGCGACGAATTCGAACCGGTTCACCGGCCGGTCTAGCTTCACGGCGACGTGCGCGCCGTCCTCCGCGAGCGTGACCACGATCGACGCCAGAGGCCTGGGCCCGGCCGACGCGAAGCCGCCCAAACAGAGCCAGGCGGCGCACGCCAATACCCACCGCCAGACCATTTCAGCCGCTCCCGTCAGCAATGAGGGCCGATGCTACGGCCTAGTCGTGGCGCGGCAAACGAAAAAGCCCGGCCGTCCACGGGGACGGCCGGGCTTCCTTCGCCCCACGAAGAAGATGGGTTACTGGATCGGCACCAGGTTGACGGCGGCGGTCTTGCCGCGGCGGTCGACCTCGAGCTCGAACTCGACCCGGTCGCCCTCGTTCAGGCCGTTGAGGCCGGCCCGCTCGACGGCGGAGATGTGGACGAAGGCGTCGGGCTGCCCGTCGTCGCGGGCGATGAAGCCGAAGCCCTTCATGGCGTTGAAGAACTTGACCGTGCCCTGCGCCTTCTCGCCGGTCAGCTGGCGCTGCGGCCCGCCGCCGAAGCCGCCGCCCGCGCCGCCCGGACGCGGCTCGCGCGGACGCTCGGTGACCGGAAGCGGATCGCCCTCGATCTTGAGGTCGGTCGCCGAGATCCGCCCGCCGCGATCGACGAGCGTGAACGAGAGCGGCTGGCCCTCGGCGAGGCCGGTGAGGCCCGCCTGCTCGACCGCGGAGATGTGGACGAACACGTCCTCCCCGCCATCGTCGCGGACGATGAAGCCGAAGCCCTTCTGTCCGTTGAAGAATTTGACGACGCCCTTGCCTTCGCCGACGACCTGCGGAGGCATTCCGCCGGCGCCTCCGCCGCGGAAGCCGCCGCCACCGCCGCCGCCGAAGCCGCCACCGCCGCCACCGCCACGGAAGCCGCCGCCACCGCCGCCGCCGCCGAAGCCGCCGCGGTCGCCATAGCCACCCCCGCCGCCGGCACCGCGATAGCCGCCGCCACCGCCGCCGCCGCCGCTCCGGTCGTCACCGCCTGCGTAGAAACTGTCGTCTCCGAATCCGTCGCGCTTGTCTCTGCCGCGCCCGCCGCGCTCCCCGCGACGCCCTCTGTCGAAACCCATGGTCTTCAATAACTTTCCGCGCCCTATGCTCCCTCAGAACCACCGCGCGGGGCTTTCGCGCAAACGGCCTCATGCGCCGTTCCATGGGGCGCACTCCCGACTCACATAGCGCAAAAAGACCAACCCGGCGAGGGGATTCGCGCCGCCGCCCTTTCCGCCGCGAGCGGGGGTGGCACGCCGCCGCCGGCTGGGGCACAGGCGGGCCCCCATTCATCGCGCCGGAAGACCCATGGCCAACCTCTTCGAGACCTTCGCGCAGCCCGAGGCCTGGGCGGCGCTCGCCACCCTCATCGTCATGGAGGTGGTGCTCGGCATCGACAATCTGATCTTCGTCTCGATCCTGTCGAACAAGCTGCCCGAGGCGCACCGGAGCAAGGCAAGGCGGATCGGCATCGCCCTGGCGCTGATCCTGAGGCTGGCCCTGCTCTCGACGATCGCCTGGCTGGTCGGGCTGACCGCGCCGGTGTTCGACCTCGGCCTCGCCGGGCCGCCGGGCCCGCATGGCCAGCCGAGCTTCGAGACCGCTTTCTCGTGGCGCGACATGATCCTGATCGCCGGCGGCCTGTTCCTTCTCTGGAAGGCGACCAAGGAGATCCACCACAACGTCCAGCCGGGCGGCGAGGACGACCTGTTCGACACGTCGCGCGCCGTCCTCGGCTTCGGCGCGGCGATCGTCCAGATCCTCGCGCTCGACGTCGTTTTCTCGATCGATTCGATCCTGACCGCGGTGGGGATGACCGAGGAGCTGGCGATCATGGTGGTGGCGGTGATCGTCGCGGTGGGGGTCATGCTGTTCGCGGCGGACCCGGTCGCCAACTTCATCAACCGCAACCCGACCGTGGTGATGCTCGCGCTGGGATTCCTTCTTATGATCGGCGCGGTGCTGATCGCCGACGGCTTCGGGATGCACGTGCCCAAGGGCTATATCTACGCGGCGATGGCCTTTTCCGGCGCGGTCGAAGGCCTGAACATGCTGGCCCGCCGGCGGCGTAGGCAGACCGGCGGCCATTGAGGCGGGCGGCGCTTCGGCCTATCTCGCCTTCATGACCGTCCATTTCCATGAAGAGGATCTGCCCGAGGGCGTCCTCGCCCCAGGGCCCGTCGCCGTCGATACCGAGGCGATGGGGCTCTATCCGGGCCGCGACCGGCTATGCCTCGTCCAGATCTCGGACGGCGGCGGCGACGAGCATCTCGTCCGCTTCGGCCCGAAGAGCGACTATTCGGCGCCGAACCTCAAGGCCGTGCTGACCGACCCGGCGCGGCTCAAGCTCTACCATTTCGCCCGCTTCGACCTCGCCGCGATGCGCGCCTATCTCGGCGTGATGGCGGAGCCGGTCTATTGCACCAAGACGGCCTCGCGGCTGGTCAGGACCTATACCGACCGCCACGGCCTCAAGGAGCTGATCAAGGAGTTGCTGCAGATCGACATCTCCAAGCAGCAGCAGAGCTCCGACTGGGGGGCGCCGGAGCTTTCGGACGCTCAGAAGGATTATGCCGCCTCCGACGTGCGCTACCTCCACCAGCTGAAGGAGAGACTGGACGAAAGGCTCGAGCGCGAGGGCCGAACCGGCCTCGCCCGCGCCTGCTTCGACTTCCTTCCCCACCGGGCGA
Source organism: Sphingomonadales bacterium (assembly GCA_034668385.1). Classification (GTDB taxonomy): domain Bacteria; phylum Pseudomonadota; class Alphaproteobacteria; order Sphingomonadales; family Sphingomonadaceae; genus Allosphingosinicella. The sequence continues at coordinate 14,310 of JAXDPL010000058.1, forward strand.
TGCTCGACCTCGCGGGCTGGGCGGAGGTCGACATCTTCGCCCATGTCTGAGCTCGCCGAGCGCGACCGGGTGGTGAAGCGCGGCTGGGCGAGACCCGGCAGCGTCCACGACTGGCTCGTCCGGCTGCTCAAGATCGCCCTGCCGCTCGCGGTGGGCGTGCTTCTCGCCTACCTTCTCCTCTCGCCCTTGAGCGAGAACAAGGAGGTGAGCTTCCTGCTCGACAAGAAGAAAGTCGACGTCGCCCACGAGCGGATGAAGACCCAGACGGCGCAATATCGCGGCGTCGACGACCAGGGGCGGACTTTCACGGTCGAAGCGCAGAAGGCCGTGCAGAAAACCTCGAACGTGCCGATCATCGACATCGACGGAATGGCCGCCCAGATCCAGCTGGCGGAAGGACCGGCGACGATCGCCGCTGGGCGGGCCCGGTACCATATGGACCAGCAGAAGGCCGATGTGGTCGGGCCCATCACGGTCAACGGCGCCAACGGCTATCATCTCGAGACCAGTAACGTGAACCTCGACCTGAACACCCACCGCCTCGCCGGCAGCAACGGAGTCCAGGGCCGGATGCCGCTCGGCAGCTTTTCAGCCGGAGCGATGACCGCGGATCTCCGCAACCGGCAGGTGACGCTCTCCGGCCGCGCCCGCTTGCATATCGCGCAGGGCGGCCTCAGGAAGAAGAAATGAAAGCCGTCTTTCCCGTCCTCGCCGTCGTCGCGGCCGCGCACGCCCGCCCGGCCGTACCCGCCCCGGCGAGCGGCCAGAGCTCGGTGCTCAAGGGCCATAACAGCAACGCGCCGGTCGACGTCTCGGCCGACCGCATCGAGGTGCAGGACCGCGCCGACCGCGCCATCTTCTCCGGAAACGTCGTCGCCCGCCAGGCCGAGATGACCCTGACCGCGGCGCGGGTCACGGTGGCCTACGCCAACCAGGGCGGGGTGCAGATCAAGCGGCTCGACGCGACCGGCGGAGTCGTCGTCACCAGCCCTGGCGAGCGCGCGAGCGGCGACGTCGGCATCTACGATCTCGACCAGCGGATCATCACCCTGGTCGGCGGAGTATCGCTGGTGCGCGGGGATTCGCGGGTGAAGGGCGGCCGGCTGGTGATCGACCTGCGCTCCGGGCGCGCGGTGGTCGACGGCGGCGGACCCGGAAGCAACGGCCGGGTCTCCGGCACCTTCACGGTGCCGCAGCGCCACGACTGAGCGCCGCTTTTTTCCGCTGCCCTGCCGAAATTTAACCTCCATGCACGAAGCTTGCCAGTTGAGGCGGGCGTCCGGCGCGCCTAAGTGTGGCGACGAGGCGGGAGCGAGCGTTGAACGAGGCCAGCGTCATTCACCGGGTTGAGGAGGCGAGCGCCCCCGACACGCCGACACGCGGCCTCGCCGTCGTCTCGATCGCCAAGTCCTACGACCGCAAGGTGGTGCTGCAGGAGGTCTCGCTCGCCGTCGCGCGCGGCGAGGTAGTCGGCCTGCTCGGGCCCAACGGCGCCGGCAAGACGACCTGCTTCTATTCGATCATGGGGCTGGTGAAACCCGATCGCGGCCGGATCCTGCTCGACGGCAACGACATCACCGGCCTGCCCATGTACCGCCGCGCCATCCTCGGCCTCGGCTACCTGCCGCAGGAGACGTCGATCTTCCGC
>JAXDPL010000059.1:0-6472 GCA_034668385.1 Sphingomonadales bacterium
AAAAGTAACGGCTCCGGAACGACTTTCTTGCGGGCGGGCGCCGAGGCGCCCGCCTTTTTTTTGGCGCGCCCAGAAAAGGTGAAATTTTCTCGCCGCTTACCAACCTCGGATATTGCGTTTCCGCGAAATCTCCGGTTTAACCTGGATCAACGGTGGCGGAGGGGGTCCGCCGCCGCCTTGTGCGCAGGCGTGTTCATCCTTTGAAAGGGGGGAGCCGTGATCCGTTCCGAGCTGGTCCAGAAGCTTTGCGACGACCATCCCGATCTCACCGGCAAGGAGATCGAGCGGGTGGTCTCCGCCTTCTTCGATTCGATCATCGCCCAGCTGCAGAATGGCGGCCGGGTCGAGCTCCGCGGCTTCGGCGCCTTCTCGACCCGCGACCGCGACGCCCGCAAGGGCCGCAACCCCCGCACTGGCGACACCGTCGACGTCTCGGCCAAGCGCGTGCCCTATTTCAAACCCGGCAAGGAAATGCGCGAGCGCCTGAACCTGCAGGACGGCGCCCCGGCGGCGGCGGAGTAAGGGACGCGACCTCGCCCTAAGCCGCCACTCTTCCGGCTTAAGGTTCGTTTCCAGTGCCGTTTCCGGTATCCGGATCGAGAATCACAGGCAGTTCATGCGGCCTGTCGTCCGCTCCTGCCAGAGCGCATCGCATCAGCAGATGCACGTTCATCGTATGGAGGAACTCAAGCGGCGGAGCGATCGGCTGTCCGTTGTCGTCGACGAACCAATTCTCGAGAACGAGCACCTCCTTGCCCGGCCAAGAGCGGAGCTCGGCGTTCAAAAAGGAGTTGTTGCGCGCCCTCGGCGCCCCCTGTGCGCTGAACTCGGCGAATTGGACGAGGTTCGCCGGATCAAACCTCACCGGCGTCCCGCCCGGATCCACGTGAAAGACAATGAGTTGCTGGCTACCGAACGTGAAGTTCTCGAAATTGACATCCTGCCGAATCGGTGCGCTCGCCCAGTTTCCGCTAGAGGAAACTGCTGAAAACTCGGTGGTGGCAAAGGCCTGAAGGTTGGCAGGCATCGAGAAATAGGCGTGCTTGGCGACGAGCCCGGTGGGGACGAAGCTCGTATAGACCAAACACACATAACGCGGCATGAAATCCCCGGCCACGGTGCCACGGGGATATCGACGTTGATCGGGGTCCGTGTGGATGCCTGAAGCTTCATAGGCAGGAAAGGTACCCATCTTCTTGCCTCCATTTCGCTTCGGATCAACAAACGGCGAGCGGAATTGCAGTTCGAGGTGGGCGATGCGCTCGAACTTAATCACTGATCCTTGTTTCACCCATTCAGGGTAAGGATCCCCCTCCACCGCCGCCCATGTTGCCCGTATCGGGGTCGATCGTAAGAGGGATCTGTATTGCCGGGTTGTCAGAAGACTCAATGATTGCATTTATGTTCAGTGCGTACGTTAATTTTTCGCCCACGATTTTCCGACGATTCTCGGGAGCCAGGTCGTCGTTAGTCTCGTCTGCTGTATAGAAGTAGTTCTTCACGTAGACGAATTTGTCGGCGACATCTATGCCGATTGAATAACTTGGGCTAAGCTTAGCTTCAAAGAAGCTACGGTTATTGTCTGCGTCAAAACCCCCGCTTGGGCGAGGGTTTAACAGTTTGTGTCCGAACCATATCGGGTACTTGCCGTAGGCTACTCCTTTATTCTTTATATATATTATAAAGTGATGTGGTCTGCTAAATCCCAGTTGGTATAGGCCATCCTTGACCATATTCAGGTCTAAATAACCCGGTTTAGTGATCTCGCCGTGAAGGTACTTGATGACCTCCAGGACCCTCGTGGAGATGCCGCTCAAGTCGTTCGCTGCAGTTACGTCGACCGGAAAATGGGCTCGTTTTGCCACCAGTTTGAATGGAGTGGCAGTTACCTCAATATGGAGTATTGCGATATAATCGGGATTGAAGGTTGCGACGGGCCGTGGAGTTTCGTCGTCGACTTCTTGGTCGAATGCCCGCCAGGGATTATCGCCGACGTTCAGGTTCGTCCCGCCTGCGTCAAAGGCCCGGATGCGATCCGTGGGGTCGGAAAACGGGTAGACATGCCTATTCCCTTTCTCGCCGCGTCCGCAGCTGGAGAGCGCCAACGCGCTGGCACCCACAAGTACGTGCCGTCGATCAATCTCCATGACACTCCTCCTTCATCGTTCGATCTGGCGGCGTATCGTTTCTATTTCTCTTGCTTCGGCCGGAAACAGCTGAAGGTACCGCCGTTGGAATAGATCGATCTCTGCGTCGGTGGCGCGATGTTCCAGCTTCGCCAGTCGCTGCGCCTTGGCGAGAAAGAACAGAGTTCGCAGGCCCGTATCCCAGAGTTCCTCCGACCGACCGTCAGTCATGTTTGACCGAAACGCGGACCAGCGTTGCGCGAGCAAATTCGCCGCTCGAGCTGGCTGACTTCTCGCGATCGAGATCGTGGCGAGGCCAATATCCGACCACACGCGACGCTTGGCATATTCCAGATTGTTTGGGTCGGATGCCAGCAAGCGGTCGAGGAGCACGATTTCCGCCTCGCGACTCGCCACAGCGCCGGCATAATCCTTTTGCGCCAATTGGACGCGAGCCATCCAGCCATGACGATTGGCGAGGTCTTGGGAGATCTTTGGGTTGGCCGGCGCCGCGGTGAGCGCGGCCTTCATGAAATCAATAGCTTTTTGGCAATGATCCGCTGCCTTGGTCAAATCGTACGCGTTGTAATAATCGAGATCGCAAAGATTGCCTTCGGCATAGCCTTGTTCGACCCGGCCGCGAACGTTTGAAGGTTCCTCTGACGCAAGCGCTCGCGATTGACGTAGATAGGCTTGCCAATGCCGTGCCGCTGTGGCGCGGTCTTTCTTCCTCCAAGCAGCGTAACCCACCCAATATTCGCTTTGCGCGTGGGCAAAAATGCGCTCTGGGTCGCCGGGCCGCTTCGCCAAGATTGCCGCTGTGGTGCGATGCGCTTCAACGAACTTCGCGAGCGCCTTGTCCAGCTGTCCTCGATTGTCGTCGTCCTCGCCCATCGCGTGGAGTACGCGCGCCCGTCGATCGAGGCTTTCGTCCGAAAGGCGGCTGAGATCGCCCTGCGACGCGTAATAGGCGAGGGCGCGCTCGTTAACGGCGGCCATCACGTCGGGCCGCCCGACCCCCTTCAGCCTCTCTCGCAGGTCCGTGAGCATATATTCGACCAGGCCTTCCGCGCCGCTCCGCTGCCGTTCCGCCTCCAGGCGTTGGCGATCCGCCTCCTGGCGGGCCCGCAGCGCCATGACGAGCAGCAGGGCCAGGATTAGCAGCAGCACGCCGGCCGCACCCGTGACGGCCGTCACGCGCCTCACGCGGCGCTGGGCGTCGCGCTGGACGAGGGCGTCGAGGGGGAGGTGGGTTAGGCCGGCGACGATCTTGAGGAAGGCGAGGCGCTTGCCGTCGCCCTCCTTGCGGAAATCGGCGCACAGCGGCTCCGTGTCGTCGCGGCGCAGGGTTTCGGGGAGCGCCTCGCGCGGCTCGCCGCGGGCGAGGGCGACGAGGATCGGCGCCTCCGGATGGAGCGCGCGGAACAGTTCGATCTCGCGCGCGACCCAGACCGATTTCGCCGCCTCCGGCGAGGCGACGACGACCAGGGCGGACGAGCGGCCGATGGCGTCGCGCACCGCCGCGGAGAGGTCCTCGGCCGCCGAGAGGTCCGGCCGGTCGCGGAAGACCGGGCCGATCCGCCCCGGCGCCTGGCCGGGCAGCGGCGCCACTTCGCCGGCGAGCCGGCGCGGCAGCCGGTATGTCTCGAGGCGGCGCTGAAGCCCGGCCGCGAAGGCGCGGTCGGCGTGGCAATAGCTGACGAAGGCGCGAAACGGAGCGACCGTATCCATGTCATGGGCCCCCACCCGACGGCGGGAGAATGACACGGTTCTTCAATGCGCTAAAGTCAAATCGCGGGAGGAGGGCGAACTCGTCGCTTCTCGCGCAGCGCCGGGACCGCTATCATCTGTTTTCGTGCGGACGTGGCGGAACCGGTAGACGCCGGAGACTTAAAATCTCCTGCCCCTCGGGGCGTGCGGGTTCAAGTCCCGCCGTCCGCACCACATCTCAGGCCTCGACGGCTTGCTTCGGCCCCTCCGCCTTGACCGCGGTCCATTCGCATTTGGCGAGGCTGATCGGATCGAGGAACATGCCGCCCATCCGGCCGCCCAATTGCCAGCGGACCTGGGCGCGGACGGCGCCGATTCCCGGCACGTCGAGCGAGACGTAGCTTCCGATCCTGACCGGATCGGGGCATTCCGCCATGAAGCCGCCGGTCGAGACGTCGCAGACGCGCACGTCGATGCTGTACCAGCTCTGCTGGCTCAGCGCGGCCTGCTCCGAGATGCGGCGCCGGGCCGCCTTGCGGGTCTTGAAGAGTGGGGACTCGCGGTACATCGCGCACGATCCTCGTCCAATGGCCGAGACTAGGCGGGCAAAGATGAAGGACCCGTAAAAATGGCTGACGAACGGGGCGGCGATCGCGGGCCGAAAGCGGCGCTACCCTGGGCGGCGAAGCTCGTTTATCGCGGGGAGCCATGGCACGCCGCCTCCTGACCCTCGCCGCCTTGTCGCTGCTCGCCCTCGCCGGCTGCCGCAAGGACGAGACGGGACCAGTGACGGTGAGCGCGATCGGCGCCGCGCCGCGCCTTGCCAACCCCAATCGCGAGCGCCTCGACGCGCCCTCGGCCTATCTGCTCGAGAACGCCGCCCAGGGCCTGGTGCGGTTCGACGCGACCGGCGACGTGGCGCCCGGCCTAGCCCAGAGCTGGATCGTCTCCAACGACGGGCTGCGCTACACCTTCCGGCTCGAGCGGGCGAAATGGCCCGACGGAAGCCCGATCACCGCCGAGCAGGTCGTCGCGCGCCTCAAGGCCGCGGCGGCGCCGGCCAGCACCAATCCGCTGAAGCCGCTGCTCGGCGTGATCGACGAGATCGAGACGATGACCGACGAAGTGCTCGAGATCAGCCTCAAGGCGCCGAGGCCCAACTTCCTGCAGCTGCTCGCCCAGCCGGAGATGGCGATCGTGCGCGGCGGGGCCGGCGCCGGCCCCTTCGTCGCGAAGCCGAGCGGCGACGCCTTCCTGCTCACCGCGCCCCGCCGCGACGACGAAGACCAGGAAGCGGCCGCGACTCCGGTGCTGCTGCGCGGCGAGGCGGCGGCGATGGCGGTGGCGCGGTTCGAGGCCGGGCAAAGCCAGCTGGTGCTCGGCGGAACGTTCGGCGACCTTCCGATCGCCCGGGCCGCCGACGTGCCGCGAGGGAGCCTCGTTTTCGATCCGGTGGCGGGACTGTTCGGCCTCAGCTTCGGGCGCCCCGGGGCGGGGCCGCTGGCGAGGGCCGAGGTCCGCCAGGCCCTGGCCATGGCGATCGACCGCCCGGCGCTGGTCGCCGCCCTCGGCGTTCCGGGCCTGCAGGCGCGCGAGACCCTGCTTCCGGCGGGGATCGAAGGCCTCGCCGCGCCGGCCGCGCCGGCCTGGACGGCGAGCCCCCTCCCCGCCCGCCGCGCCGCCGCGGCGCGGGCGCTGGCGCCGATCCTCAAGGGCAAAAGGCTCCGCATCCGCGTCGCCATGCCGGAGGGTCCGGGCTGGCGGCTGGTCTTCGCATTGCTCCGCCGGGACTGGGCGACGATCGGAGTCGAGGCGGCGCGGGCGCGGCCGAACGAACCGGCCGACCTCCACTTCATCGACGAAGTGGCGCCGATCAGCCTCGCCAGCTGGTACCTCAGGCATTTCTCTTGCGATTCCAGCGCGGTCTGCGATCCGGCCGCGGATCAGGCGATGGAAGCGGCGCGCACCGCCCCCGATCAGGACAAGAGGCGCGAGCAGCTTTCGGGCGCGGACCGGACCCTTGCGGGCGCAGCGCCGTTCATCCCGCTGGCGGCGCCGGTGCGCTGGTCGCTGGCCGGCAACCGCCTCGCCGGCTTCCGGCCCAACGTCTTCGGCCGCCACCCCGCCGGGGAGCTGGTCGCCAGCGCCCCTTGAGAACGCGCGAAGGAACCGACATGCCCAGGGCCCAGGACCAGTTCGAAGCGATCGCCGCGCAGCTGCCGATCGGCCGGGATCCGCAGTCGGTGAGGCGGCGGGTCGAGGCGATGGAGAGGCTGCTCGAACGCATGTTCGTGGTGCCGGGGCTCAACCGGCAGATCGGGCTCGACGTCATCCTCGACCTTGTGCCGGTGGCCGGCGACGTGGTGGCCGCCGCGCTCGGCGCGTGGATCGTCTGGGAGGCGCGCAACCTCGGAATGCCCAAATGGCAGATCGCGCGGATGGGCGGCAATGTCGGGATCGACTTCCTGCTCGGCGCGATCCCGTGGATCGGCGCGATCCCCGATTTCTTCTTCCGCTCCAACTCGCGCAATTTGCGGATCATCAAGCGCTGGCTCGACAAGCACCACCCGGCGACCGTGACCCTGGAGGGCGAGACGGTGGCGAAGCGGCTGCGCTAGCCGACCGGGACGCCGCCG
>JAXDPL010000060.1:0-14001 GCA_034668385.1 Sphingomonadales bacterium
GGCGAGCGGCTCGGCGACGTCGCCGGCCAGCTTGATCATCGCCTCGGACAGCTTCGCGCCCTCGGCGACGAAGGTGTCGAACTGGCCGCGGGCGAACTCGCCCTGCAGGCGGAACAGGTCGGTCGGCGACTTGATCTCGGCGAAGCCGCGGAGGGCGGCCGAGGCCTCCTCGAAGCTCTTGCGGCTCAGCTCGGCGACCTCGTGGCCGATCTTCTCGACGCCCTTGGCGGCGACCTTGGTGGAGGCGACGATCGCCTCGACATTGCCGCGGCCGAGCTCGGTCAGCTCCTCGGCGAAGCGGGTGTTGCGCTCGATCTGGGTGCGGGCGCGCTCGTTGACGTCGCCGAACACCTGCTGGAAGCGGTCGGCAACCTTGTTGGCTTCGTTCTTCATGGTCTGGGTTCCTTCATTCTTGATCTTGCGGGTCTTGGTCACGATCTTGCGGGCGGCCTTGGCGGCGCGGGCCGGAGCGGCCTTCGCCGGAGCGGCGGCCTTGCGGGCCGGCTTGCGGCGCGCCGGCGCCTTGGCGCGGGCGGCCTTGGGCGCGGCGGCCGGGGCCTTGGCTTCCGCCTTGGCGCCCGGCTGAGCCGCGGCGGCCTTGGGCGCCTCGGCCTTGACGGCCGGTGCCGTGGTCTCCGCCGGCTTCGGCGCGTCGGCCTTGGCGGGCTGGGTCTCGGTCTTCTGATCGGCCATTTCGGGCTCCCTGGTTTCTTTGCTGCAATGCAACATAATAGGCTGGAGCCGCCTGTTCAAGGGGTTTTTGTGCAATGCAGCAGAAACGCGGGGCGGGCTGCCGGGTTCAGTCGCGGAACGGGTCCCGGACGAGGATCGTGTCCTCCCGCTCCGGGCTGGTCGACACCAAGGCGACGGGCGTGCGGATCAGCTCCTCGACGCGGCGTATGTATTTGATCGCCTGGGCGGGGAGCTGCGCCCAGCTGCGCGCGCCTCCGGTCGATTCGCTCCAGCCGTCCATGCTTTCGTAGACCGGCTCGACCGCCGCCTGGTCGGCCGCGTGGGCCGGGAAATGGGTGAGCGCTTCGCCCCGCAGGCGATAGCCGGTGCAGATCCGGATCTCGTCCAAACCGTCGAGCACGTCGAGCTTGGTCAGCGCGATCCCGGTCACTCCGGCGACCGCGCAGGATTGGCGGACGAGCACCGCGTCGAACCAGCCGCAGCGGCGCTTGCGCCCCGTCACCGTCCCGAACTCGCGGCCTCGCTCGCCGAGCCGCTGGCCGATCTCATCCTCGAGCTCGGTCGGGAAGGGGCCGGCGCCGACCCGGGTCGTATAGGCCTTGACGATGCCGAGCACGAAGCCGGCCGCGGCCGGCCCCATGCCGCTGCCGCCGGCGGCGGTGCCGGCGACGGTGTTGGACGAGGTGACGAACGGATAGGTGCCGTGGTCGACGTCGAGCAGCACGCCCTGGGCGCCCTCGAACAGGATGCGCTTCCCCCGTGCCCAGGCCTCGTTGAGGGTGAGCCAGACCGGTCGGGCGAATTGGAGCACGAAAGCGGCGATCTCCCTCAGCTGATCCTCGAGACCGGCGCGGTCGATCGGCGGTTCGCCGAAGCCGGCGCGAAGCGCGTCGTGGTGGGCGCAGAGGCGGTCGAGCTGCGGCCCGAGCTCGCCGAGATGGGCGAGGTCGCAGACCCGGATCGCCCGGCGCCCGACCTTGTCCTCGTAGGCCGGGCCGATGCCGCGCCGGGTGGTGCCGATCTTGCCGGCGCCGGACGCGTCCTCGCGGAGCGCGTCGAGGTCGCGGTGGAAGGGGAGGATGAGCGGGCAGGTCTCGGCGATCTGGAGGGTCTCGGGGCTGACCGACACACCCTGCTCCGCGAGCCGCTCGCACTCCGCCTTCAGCGCCCAGGGGTCGAGGACGACTCCGTTGCCGATCACCGACAGGGTGCCGCGGACGATTCCGGAGGGGAGCAGCGACAATTTGTAGGTCTGGTTGCCGACGACGAGCGTGTGGCCGGCATTGTGGCCGCCCTGGAATCGGGCGACGACGTCGGCCCGGCTCGCCAGCCAGTCGACGATCTTGCCTTTCCCCTCGTCGCCCCACTGGGCGCCGATGACGGTGACGTTGGCCAAGGCGGCTTTCCTCGCGGCCTTCGAATGAGGGGCGTCGGCCCCGGGACTATTTCTTCGCCTGGCCCGCGCGCTGGTCGCTGGGGGCGGCCTGGTCCTTGACGTTCTTGCCGGGGGTCGCCTGGGCCTCGTTGAGCACCGGCTGGGTCTTGGCCTGCTCGGCGCCGGCCGGAGCGCTCTTCGCCTCGGCGGCGGCCTGGGCCGGATTGGCGCCCGCGGCCGGCGCCGCGGCGGGCTTGGCGGGAAGCGGCAGCGGAGCGTCGCTCTGCTTGTTCAGATACGCGATGACGTTGGCCCGGTCCTCGGGCTTGGGGAGGCCGGCGAAGGTCATCTTGGTGCCCGGCGCGAAGTCGCGGGGCGACTTGAGCCAGGCGAAGATGTTGTTCCAGTCCCAATTGCCGCCCTTGCCGGAAAGCGCCGGCGAATAAGCGAAGCCGGTCGGGCGCTTGGCGATCGGGGAGCCGACGACGCCCCACAGCTCCGGGCCGGTGCCGTTGGCGCCGCCCTTGGTGGCGACGTGGCAGGCGGCGCACTTCTTGAATACCTGCTCGCCGGCCTGCGCGTCGCCCGAGGCGAGGTAGAAAGCGGCGGGCTGCTCGGCGGCGGGCGCGCCAGCCTCGCCCGGCTCCACCACGCCGGCGACCGGATAGCCCATCTTCTCCGGCCTTTCCTGGCGGAACATCTCGCCGGTGACGATCGTGACGCCGAGCGCGACGATTCCCGCGCCCAGCACCCAGCCCGCAATCGTGTTCGCGCGATCGTCCATGCCCTGTCAGACCTCAGTTAGAGACGCGGGGGGAGGCGGACCCCCCGCGCGGATGTGAAGCTGCGCGCCCCTTTAAGCAGCGCCGTCCGCCGGAGCAAGACCGTCCGCCCAGGCCCTCAGCAGGGTGTTGGCGATGGCGAAAGGCGGCGGCGCGAGGAACGGCGCGCCGGACTCTCCGGCCAGCGCCGCGGCGACCTCGGAGCGATCGGCCCAGATCGCGTCCTCGAGCTCGTTGCGGTCCAGCGACACCTCGCCCGGCGCGGCCTCGGCGAGGCAGGCGATCATCAGCTGGCCGGGGAAGGGCCAGGGCTGGCTGGCGACGTAGCGGACCCGCTCGACGACGAGCCCGGCTTCCTCCTTGATTTCCCGCGCCACCGCTTCCTCGATCGATTCCCCCGGCTCGACGAAGCCGGCCAGAGCCGAATAGCGGCCGGGCGGATATTGCGGCTGGCGGCCGAGCAGCACCTTGCCGTCGCGCTCGGCGAGCATGATCACGACCGGATCGACGCGGGGGAAATGATCGAGGCCGCAACCCGTGCAGCTCCGCCCCCAGCCGGCGCGGAACAGGCGGGTCGCGGCGCCGCAGCGGCCGCAGAAAAGGTGGCGGTTGTGCCACTCGATCAGGCTCCGCGCCGCGCCCCAGACGGCCGCATCCTCGGGCGCCATCCGGCCGAGGATGGCGAACACGCTCCAGGCGCGCTGCCCCGGCTCGATCCGCGGCACCGGCGCGAACAGCGGGACGCCGCCCAGCAGGCCGAGGAAGATCAGCTCCTCCTCCACCGCTTCGAGCGTGTCCCAGGCGAGCCTTTCCTCCGCGTCGAGCAAGGGGTCGAGGCCGGCGAGCCGAAGCAGTCGGGCATCCGCCGCCGCCGCCAGCTCCGCCAGCCGCGCCTCGTCGAGACGGAGATGGTCCGCCCGGTCGAGTCCGGCGCCGGTGAAGCCGGGCCTCATGCCGCCTCTCGCCACTCGCGCCCCCTCGCCGCCAGCTTGGCGAACAGGGTGGGAAGGCCGGCCTCGCCGAGCCGCTCGACCGGCCACCACAGGCCATCCTGCCTCGTCTCGGCCGCGGCGCAGAGCAGCCGCATGGTGAGCGCGAAATGGGTGAAGACATGGTCGACCGCCCCCGCCTCGCGCCAGTCGGCCGCGGCCGGCGGCGCTTCCGGCAGCGCCAGCATTCCGCCGAGCAGGCCCCTGGCGGGGCGCCGGACGAGGAGGACGTCGCCGTCATGCTCGAGCCAATAAGCGATTCCTTCGCGCCGCGGCCTGGGCGCCTTCGCGGCCTTGACCGGGAAGCGCTCCGGCTCCCCCGCCGCGCGCCCCAGGCACGTCGCGGCGAGCGGGCAGCGGCCGCAATCGGGCGAGCGCGGCGTGCAGATCGCCGAGCCGAGGTCCATCATCGCTTCGGCGAAATCGCCGGCCCGTTCCGCCGGAGTGAGACGGTCGGCGAGGCGGTAGATCGCCTCCCGCGCGCCCGGCAGCGGCGCCTCCACCGCGAACAGCCGGGCGACGACACGCTCGACATTGGAATCGACCACCACCGCCCTTTTCCCGAAGGCGATCGCGGCGATCGCCGCCGCCGTGTAGCGGCCGATGCCCGGCAGAGCGCGCAGCCCTTCCTCGGTGTCGGGAAACCGCCCGCCGAACTGCCCGGCCACCACGCGGGCGCAGGCGACGAGGTTGCGGGCTCGGGCATAATAACCGAGGCCCGCCCAGGCGGCCATCACCTCCGCCTCGGGCGCCGCCGCCAGCGCCTCGACGTCGGGCCAGCGCCGGGTGAACGCCTCGAAATAGGGGAGAGCGTGCGGCACCGTCGTCTGCTGGAGCATGATCTCGGACAGCCACACCCGATAGGGGTCGCGCGCGTCGCCTTCGGTATTTCTCCACGGCAATCGCCGCTTATCCACAGCAAACCAGCGCAGAAGCGCCTCGGAAGCATCGACGGCCATGGTTCCGCTATGCCATGGTCGAAGCCATGGTGAAATCGGGCGGACGGACGAAAAAGGAGGCGGCCGCGAAGCCGCGCGCCTATCGCGCCCGAGCGGTTTCCGACATGCTGCCGGAGATCGGCGGAGCGGCCTTCCGGCGCTTCGGCTTCGTCCAGTCCTCGATCGTCAGCCGCTGGCGCGAGATCGTCGGCGACCGTTACGCGCAGGTCTCCTCGCCCGAATCGATCCGCTTCCCCCACGGCAAGCGCTCGTGCGGCGTGCTCCACCTCCTCGTCGAAGGGGCGCATTCGACGATGATGCAGCATGTCGCGCCGACGATCGTCGAACGGGTCAACCGCTTCTTCGGCTATCCGGCGGTCGAGCGGGTGCAGTTCCGGCAAGGCATGGTTCAGCTTCGCCCGGCGAAGCCGCGGCCGGCGCCTCCCTCGCTCCGGCCGCTGCCGGCGGAGCTTGGCGAATCGCTGCGCGCGGTCGCCGATCCGGAGCTGCGCGCCTGCCTCGAGGCTTTGGCAAGGGGCGTCGCGGAGAGTGCGGCGCCTGCGACGACGGCCATCCCCGTCGTCGGCACGATTGGAGAGAGGAAGAAATGAGAGCCACTATCGCGATCGGGGCCGCGGCCCTGGCCCTCCTCGCCGCCGGCTGCGGCGGTGGCGGCAACAACAGCAGCACCGAGGTCAGCAGCGCGCCGCTGAAGCAGATCCCGGCGCCGAACGGCGACTGGACCCAGACCGTCGCAGAGACTCCCGAGGGCGGCATGCTCATGGGCAATCCCAACGCGCCGGTGAAGCTCGTCGAATATGCCTCGGTCAGCTGCCCGCACTGCCGCGAGTTCGAGGAACAGGGCCTGCCGCCGCTGCGCGACAAATATGTGAAGAGCGGCCAGGTCAGCTGGGAATTCCGGCCCTATCTGCTGTTTCCGAGCGATCCCGGCCCGTCGATGCTGCTCCGCTGCCAGGGGCCGACGCCGTTCTTCCGCCTCTCGGAGGAGCTCTATGCCGATCAGCCCAATTGGTCCGGCCGCCTGCAGGCGATGTCCCAGGCGCAGGGTCAGCAGATTTCCGAGCTGCCGGCGACCGAGCGGCCGAAAGAGCTCGTCAAGGTCGCCGGGCTCGACGAATTCTTCCGCCAGCGCGGCATGCCGCAGGCGAAGATCGACGCTTGCCTGGGCGATCCGGCCAACCTCAACAAGCTGGTCGCCCTCACCGATCTCGGCACCAAGCAGGGCGTCACCGGCACGCCGACCTTCTTCATCAACGGCAAGATCGTCCCGGATACGGCGGGGTGGGCGGCGCTCGAGCCGCAGCTGAGGAGCGCCATTCCGTGAGTCGGGCGGCGCACCTTCTCGCGGCTCTCGCCCTGCCCGGGCTCGCCGCCCCGGCCGCCGCCGCTCCCGCACGGCGGGCGGCCCCCGCCGCGCGCGACTGGTCGCGAACCGTCGCCGCGACTTCCGAGGGCGGCTTTCGGATGGGCAATCCGGCGGCGCAGGTGAAGCTCGTCGAATATGGCTCGCTCACCTGCATCCATTGCGCCGCCTTCGCGCGCGAGGGCGAGCCGGCGCTGGTCGCCCGCTACGTCCGCACCGGCAAGGTGAGCTACGAGTTTCGCAATTACATCCTGAACGGCACGGACGTCGCCGCGAGCCTGCTCGCCCGCTGCAGCGGCGCCGGCGGCTTCTTCCGGATGACCGCGTCTCTCTACGCGACCCGCTCGCATTGGATCGACCCGATCGCGCGTCTGCCGCAGGGGCAGCGCGACGCGATCGCGGCCATGACGGTCGAACAGCGGCTGATCCGCCTGGCCGAGGTGGGCGGGCTGTTCCAGATCGCCGCCCGCTTCGGAGTCCCGCCCGCGCGCGGCAGGCAGTGCCTCGCCGACCAGGCGGCATTCGACCGGCTGGGCTCGATGGAGCAGGCGGGCCAGGCGCTCGGCGTGACCGGTACGCCCACTTTCTTCCTCAACGGCACCATGCTCGACGTCAACGAATGGGCCGGGGTCGAGCCGCTGATCCGCCAGGCGGTGGGCGGCTAGGATGGCGGCGGGGGGCGCGTCGTGCAGATAAAGCGGCTGAAGCTCAGCGGCTTCAAGAGCTTCGTCGAGCCCGCCGAGCTCAGGGTCGAGCCGGGCCTCACCGGAGTCGTCGGGCCGAACGGCTGCGGCAAGTCGAACGTGCTCGAGGCGATTCGCTGGGTGATGGGCGAATCGAGCCCCAAGTCGATGCGCGGCGCCGGCATGGACGACGTCATCTTCGCCGGCACCGCGATGCGGCCGGCGCGCGATTTCGCCGAGGTCTCTCTGCTGCTCGAGCGGACCGCCGAGGACATGCCCGGCGACGTCACCCTGGCGCCGGTCGGCGACGTCGAGGTCACCCGCCGGATCGAGCGCGGCGCGGGCTCAGCCTACCGGGTCAACGGCCGCGACGTGCGCGCCAAGGACGTCGCCTTGCTGTTCGCCGACGCCGCCACCGGCGCCCATTCACCCGCGCTCGTCAGCCAGGGCAAGATCAGCCAGGTCATCGCCGCCAAGCCGACCGAGCGGCGGATGATGCTGGAGGAAGCCGCCGGCATTTCCGGCCTCCACGTCCGCCGCCGCGACGCCGAGCAGAAATTGCGGCAGACCGAGACCAACCTCGCCCGGCTCGACGAATTGCTCGGCGACATGGAGCTGCGCGCCGCGGCGCTCCGCCGCCAGGCCAAGGCGGCCGAGCGCTACCGCAAGCTCTCCGACCAGATCCGGGTGGCGGAAGGGCGGATGATCTTCGCCCGCTGGCGCGAGGCGGCGGCGGCGGCGGACGCTGCGAAGCAGGAAGCCGAGGCGGCGAGCGCCGCGGTCGAGCGATCCGCAGAGGCGCAGCGCGCGGCCGCGGCCTATCAGGCGCAGGCGGTCCAGGCGCTGGCCGAGAAGCGCTCGGCGGCTCAGGCGGCGCGCGAGCAGGCGAGTTCGCTCGGGCACCGGCTGGCGACGTTGAGGGCGGAGCGCGACGCGCTGGCGCGGCGCATCGGCGATCTCGCCGACCGGCGGGTCACGCTGCAGGGCGACCGGGAACGCGAAGCGGCGCTCGGCGCGGACGCGAAGGCGGCCCTCGAGCGGCTCGACCAGGAAGCACGCGACATTGCCGCCCGCCTCGAGGCCGCCGAAGCGGCGCGCGGGACGATCGACATCCGCACCGTCGAGCTCGAGGACGTCGCCCGAGCGGCGGAGAGCGAGCTCGGCAAGGCGCGCGCCGTGCAGGCGGCCGAGCAGGCCGAGGCGCGGGTCGCGCAGGCGGCGCTGGAGACGGCGCACAGCCGGCTCGCCCGCGCCGAGGCGGAGGTGGCGAGGCTGGCCGAACAGATGGGCGCCCTCGGCGAGGAAGCGCCGCTGGTTGAAACGCTGGCCGTCGCCAAGGCGCGGCGGGAGGCCGCGGAGGCTCGGCTCGGCGCGGCCGGCGAGGCGATCGCGGCAGCCGAGGCGCGGCGCCAGCAGGCGGCGGCCGCGCGCGACGCCGCCGAGAGCGAAGGCGCTTCGGCGCGGGCGGCGCTGGCGGCGCTCGAATCCGAAGCCAAGGCCCTGATCAAGGCGGTCGAAGGCACGAGCGGCGACCGGGCGATAAACCATGTCAAGGCGGCGCCCGGCTACGAGCGGGCGCTCGCCGCCGCGCTCGGCGACGATCTCGACGCGGCGCTGGAGGGAGACGCGCCGAGGCGCTGGGCGGGCGCGGAGACCCAGTCGGGCGATCCGGCGTTGCCGCCGGGCACCGAGCGGCTCGCCGACCAGGTCACCGCCCCGGCGGCGCTGGCGCGGCGGCTGGCGCAGGTCGCGGTTGTCGAGCGCGACGAGGGGCAGAAGCTGGCCGTGGGCCAGCGGCTGGTGACTCGCGACGGCAGGCTTCGGCGCTGGGACGGGTTCGTCGCCAGCGGCCTCGGCGCCGCGGCCGCCGAGCGCCTGATCCGGGTCAACCGCCTCGCCGAGATCGAGCAGGCGCTGCCGGTGGCGGCCGACGCCGTCGACGCGGCCGAGGCGCGCACCGCGCAGGCGCTGACGGCGATGCAGGCCGCGCGCGAAGCGGCCGATGCCGCCCGGCGCAGCGAGGCCGAGGCCTCGGCCGCCATTCGCGAGGCGGCGCGGGCCGAAGATATGGCGCGCACCGAGATCGAGCGGCTCGACATCCGCCGCACCGGCCTCGCCGAACGGGTCGGGCAGGCGCGGGCCGATGCGGACGAGGCGCGCAAGGCGCTCGATGCGGCCGAGGCCGTCGCCGCCGCGCTTCCCGACGCCGCGGCGACGGAGGCGCGGGTCGCCGGCCTGCGGGCCGAGGCCGAGACGGCGCAGCAGGCCCTCGCCGAGGTGCGCGCGGAAGCCGCGACCCACGTGCGGGCGGTCAGCGCCGACCGGCAGCGCGCCGACGCGGCCCGCAAGGAGGCGGAGCAATGGACCGTCCGAGCGGCGGAGGCCGAGAAGCGCGGCAAGGACATGGGCCGGCGCATCGCCGAGGCGGAGGCGGAGGCGGAGCGGCTCGCCGACGCGCCCGAGGCGATCGCCCGGCAGATCGAACGGATCGAAGCGGAGGCCACGGAGGCCGCCGCCGCCGCCGATGCTGCCGCCGGGGCCGAGCGCGAGGGCGAGGCGGCGCTGCGCGCGACCGAGGCCCGGCTCGCCGAGGTCGGCGAGGCGCTCGCCACCGCCCGCGAGACCCGTGCCGGCGCCGCCGCCCGCCACGAGAATCAGGAAGCGCGGCGGATCGAGATGGGGCGGATCTCCGGCGAGCGGTTCGAATGCCCGCCGCCATTGCTCCCCGAAAAGCTCGGCTTCGACGAGGTCGGAATCGGCGAGGCCGCCAACGAATCCTCCCGCCACGAGCGGATGATGCAGGAGCGCGAGCGGATCGGACCGGTCAACCTCGTCGCCGAAAGCGAGCTCGCCGAGCTCGACGAGAACCGCGCCGCCAGCCAGGCCGAGCGCGAGGAGCTGGGCCAGGCGATCCATCGGCTGCGCGGCTCGATCGGCAGCCTCAACCGCGAGGGCCGCGCCCGCCTGCTCGCCGCCTTCGAGGCGGTCGACCGCCATTTCCGGAGCCTGTTCACCACCCTGTTCGAAGGCGGCCAGGCCCATCTCGAGCTGGTCGAATCGGACGATCCGCTCGAAGCCGGCCTCGAGATCATGGCGCAGCCGCCGGGCAAGCGCCTCGCCACCCTCACCTTGCTCTCCGGCGGCGAGCAGGCGCTGACCGCCATCGCCCTGATCTTCGCCCTCTTCCTCACCAATCCGGCGCCGATCTGCGTCCTCGACGAGGTCGACGCGCCGCTCGACGACGCCAATATCGAGCGCTTCTGCGACCTGCTCGACCGGATGACCGGCGAGACCGACACGCGCTACCTGATCGTCACCCACAATGCGGTGACGATGAGCCGGATGCACCGGCTGTTCGGCGTGACCATGGTCGAGAAAGGCGTCAGCCGGCTGGTCAGCGTCGACTTGGGCGGCGCGGAACGATTGCTTGCCGCGGAGTAAGGCTTCAGAGCTTGGGTGTTGAGTTTGAATAATTCCCGCTCATCCTGAGTAGCCGTTGAGCTTGTCGAAACGGCGTATCGAAGGGCCGTCCTTCGATACGGGACTTCGCCAGGCTCAGTCCCTACTCAGGATGAACGGGTAAGACTAAACCCAGCGGGCTTCAGCGGATCAGCTCGACTTCGACGCCTATTTCGTCCGCCACCTCCAGCCACATGCGGTCGGTGGTCAGGGCGGGCGCCCCCAGGCGGCGTGCCAGCGCCAGGCAGAAACGGTCGCCGAGCGACAGCCCGGCACGATCGGTAACCGAACGGAGCAGCCCCGCCTCGATCGCCAGTTCCTCATCGGCGGGCAAGGTCGTGACGGCCACGGCGCGCAAGGCGGATCGAACCTCGCGCTCGCCCGCGCCATTCCTGGCAAGGGCGGCGGCCACTTCCGCGACGTTCACGGCCGACATGACCGCGGCGTCGAGGGCCTCGGCGACCCGCGCCGCACCAGGTTCCTTCAGCAGGCCCGCGAGCAGCGCCGAGGCGTCGAGGACGGTCCTCACCGGTCGGCTTCGAAGGCGCGCCGCCGCTCCGCCACGAGTTCCTCCGAGCCGATCGGCGGGTTGGAAAAGCGCGCGACGATCCCCTGCGCCCTCGCCAGCCTCGCCTCTCCGTCGCCTGCGCGATTGCGCCGCAAAGGACGATAGATCGTGCCGCGCGAAAAGAAATGACCCGGTGCGACCCGCCCCTTACGGTCGGGAACCCATCCTTTTGGAACGAGCACCTCCTTCGCCCAACGGCCGACCAGCTTCTTTTCGTCGTCGTCGAGATGGCCGACGCGGGCTTGGACATCCCGTCCGATGGCCTCGACGGCCGGCCGGCCTGCTTCCGATTTGCAGATCATCCGACCGACGGCGTCGTCCGAGCCGAAAAGGCTCGCAAGCTTTGCGCCCTTCTCAGACGCCTTGAACGACTCGAGCGACACGATTGACCTCTCTCTGTCTCCTACTTGTGCGAAATATATAGAGGACGGCGCCCCTGTCAACGCCCGCTCGCCGTCCGTCGTGTGCCCGTGCTACCCTGTACCCACCATGCCCGCAGACGCCTCGCCCGCCACGCGCTTCACCCCCACCCATCCGCCGCGCGGCGCCGGGCCGGTGCCGGCGTGGCGAGGCTTCTTCGGAGAGCGGGCGCGGACGGCGGTCTACGGCTGGTCCGAGCTGGCGTTCCGGGAAAGCTACATCCGCCGCAAGATCCTCGGCTTCAACGTCCACATCCCGCTCGATCCGGACCTCGTGCAGCGTGTGCTGCTCGACAATGCCGCCAACTACCAGAAGCCGCCGCTGATCAAGGCGCTGCTCGCGCCGGCGGTCGGCCGGGGGCTGCTGACCTCGGACGGCGGCCTGTGGCGCGAGCAGAGGAAGATCGTCGCCGCCAATTTCGCGCCGGCCGCGGTCGACGGCCTCGTTCCGGAGTTCGGCGAGGTCGGGCGCGACGCTCTGGCGCGCTGGGCGCCGGGCGTGCGCAACATGGCGCTCGAGGCGACCCGGGCGACGATGCGGATCATCTCCAACACGCTGTTCAGCGGCGACGCGCGGCTGACCAGCGAGGCGGCGATGGCCCATATCGCCGCCGCGCTCGAAGGGTTCAGCGAGGCGCGCATCCAGGCGATGCTCGGCCTGCCGCGAATCCCCTGGACTCCGCGCGGCTGGCGCGGCCGGCGCGGCCAGATCTACCTGAGGAGCACGATCGAGGCGGTGGTGCGCGAGCGGCTTCCGGACGGCGGCCCGGACGATTTCCTCGGCCGGCTGATCCGCGGCCTCGGCGCACGCTTCGAGCCGGCCGAGGCGGCGACGCTCGCGGCCGACAATGCGATGACCTTCTACCTCGCCGGGCACGAGACCACCGCCAATGCGATGACGTGGACGCTCTATCTGCTTTCGGAGCAGCCCGAATGGCAGGAGCGCCTCGCCGCCGAAGCCGAAGCCGCGCTGGCGGCGGGCGAGGGCGCAGACCTCCCCGACCGGCTTCCGCTGCTCCGCAGGGTGCTGGAGGAATCGCTCCGCCTGTACCCGCCGGCGCCGCGCTTCGATCGCCAGGCCGTCGCGGCCGACCGGCTCGGCGACCATGAGGTGCGCGAGGGCGACATCGTCTCGATCTGGCCGTGGCTGCTCCACCGCCACGCGGCCTTGTGGGAATCGCCCGACGTCTTCGACCCCGACCGCTTCGCGCCGGAGCGGCGCGCCGGTCGCCATCGCTTCCAGTACATCCCGTTCGGCGGCGGCCCGCGGCTGTGCGTCGGCGCCCGCTTCGCCACCGCCGAGGCGCTGACCATCCTCGCGCATTGGCTCCGCGCCTGGCGCTTCGCGCCGGCGCCCGGGCGGGAGGTGAAAGTGCACGGTATGGTCACACTAAGGCCCGGGGGCGGCCTGCCGTTGCTGCTGGCGAAACGCTATTGCGAATGATTATCAACAGCGATAGGGCGCTCGTCAAAGGGAGTGTCCGTAATCGTTCGTCTGGTTTCCGCCGCGGCGCTCGTCGCCGGCCTCGCCGCCCCCGCGTCCGCGGCTGAGCCGATGGCCGCCGCGGCGGCGGAGGTCGAGGCCGAGCCGATCGTCGTCACCGGCGCGCGCGACTCCTACACGATCCGGGAGACGAGCAGCGCCACGCGCACTCCGACCGACCTCAAGGACGTGCCTCAGGCCGTTTCGGTGGTGACCCAGGAGCAGATCGACGACCAGGCTTTGCGCTCGATCGGCGACGTCCTGCGCTACGTGCCGGGCGCGGTGATCAGCCAGGGCGAGGGCCACCGCGACCAGATCATCCTCAGGGGCAACAGTTCGACCGCCGACTTCTTCGTCGACGGCCTGCGCGACGACGTCCAATATTATCGCGGCCTCTACAATCTCGAGCGGGTCGAGATCCTCAAGGGGCCCAATGCGATGATCTTCGGCCGCGGCGGCGGCGGCGGAATCGTCAACCGGGTCACCAAGCGCCCTGGCGCCCGAGCCTTCGCCCGCGCCGACCTCTCGGCCGACAGCAAAGGCGCCTGGTTCGCCGACGCCGACCTCGACCGGCCGCTCGGCGGCGGCGTCTCCGCCCGCCTCAACGCCGCCTACGAGGCGCTGCGCAACTTTCGCGACGTTTACGACGGCCGCCGCATCGGCGTGAATCCGACCCTCGCCTGGACCGGCGAGCGGACCCGGATCGACCTCGGCTACGAATATGACGACGACCGGCGGGTGGTCGACCGCGGCGTACCCTCCGCCAGGGCGGGCACGCTCGCCGATCCGGCGCCCCCGCTCGGCGGCTATCGCGACGCCTTCTTCGGAGACCCCGGCCTCAACCGCACGGCCTTCCGGGCCCATGTCCTCAAGGCCGAGGTCGAGCACCGCTTCACCGACGCGCTCACCCTCACGGCGCGAGGCCTCTATGGCGACTATGACAAATATTACCGCAACGCGATGGCGCAGACCCCGGTCGCCCTGGTCGGCGGCGTGCCCTCGGTAGGCATCGAGGCCTATGAGGATTGGACGAAGCGCCGCAACCTGATCGGCCAGGCCGACCTCGTCTGGCGGGTGAGGACCGGCCCGCTGCGCCACGTCCTCCTCGCCGGCATCGAGGCGAGCGGCCAGGCGACGCGGGTCGAGCATATCAACGGCTTCTTCGACAGCGGCGTCCCGACGGTGAACGGCGGCCGGCGCACCTTCGTCCCGCTCGCCCGTCGGATAT
>JAXDPL010000061.1:0-7067 GCA_034668385.1 Sphingomonadales bacterium
GACCCGCGCTCCGGGAAGCTCGGGGAAGTCGTCGGCGGGCGGGCCGCCGCGCGGATCTCCGATCACCAGCGCCCGGTGCGCGCCGTGCGGGGTCGCCTCCAGCCGGGCGAAGCGGGTCTGGATGAGCTGGCGAAGCATGCCGCGGCGGACCGCCGGCGGATCGGTCTTGGCCTGTTCGGGTCCGGAGTCGGCCGGCCGGTCGTCCATCAGCTCGAAGGGGAGGGCGGCCGCTGCCTCATCGAGGATCAGCCGGATGTTGCGGTCCTCCTCGCTCGACCGCTTGAGCTCGGCCGGCCAGATCAGGTGGAAGAGGGCGCGGGTCGGCGCCTCGTCGAGCTTGCGGTGCTGGGCGGCGGCGACGAACTGCTTCACGAAGCCGCGGTCGGCGGCGATCGAATAGCCGTCGGCCCGCGCCTGGTCGCCGATCGCGGTGAAGCGGAAGCCGGCCTCGCCCTCGCCGGCGTCGGCGGCGACGATCTGGACCGCCTGCCAGGAATCCGGATCCTCCATCCGCATCAGCCGTTTCTGGGCGCCGGCGGCGTAGGCGATCTCGCCGTCGAGCTCGAACAGGCCGGCATAACGCGGCCGGGCGAGGTCGCGCCGGAGCGTATGCCAGATGCGGTGCGCGTCATCCTCGTAGACCGACATGAAGCGGATCGCGGCGAGCGGCGCCATCCCCTGCGCGCAGAGGCGGCGCTGCGCCTCGGCGAGGGCGGCCAGCATCGCTTCGAGCGTGTCCGATACCGAGACCGTGCCGGCGCGGCCGCCGAGCAGGACGAGCGCCGCCTCGCCGCCCGCGCCAGCCGGCGAGACGGCGAGCTGGAGTAGGCCGGCGAGCAAGGCGGTCCGGATCGCTCCCGCGCTGAAGCTGCCGATGTCGCCGAGCCCGACGACCACCGCGACGGACACGCTTCCCCCCGCCGGAGCGACGACCGCCGCCGATCCCACCGAGCCGGGATAGAGGCCGAGCGCGTAATGCTTCTTGAGCGCTCCGGCCAAAGTGAAATCGAGCTGGGCTTCGGCGCCGGCGATCGAATCGCCGAGGAAATGCCCGACGACGACCGGGCAATTGGCGAAGGAGAAATCGCCGTTGACGACGCTCAATCGGATCGCCGCGGCGCGCGCCGGGCGAGCTTTGGGCATCACGGGCGTCCCGGCGTCAGCCCTTGCCGCCGGTGTCGCCGCCACGCCCGCCCGTGTCTCCGCCGCGCGCCTTGCCGCCGGCCTTGCCCTTGTCTCCGCCGCGTCCGCCGGTGTCTCCGCCGCGTCCGCCCGTGTCTCCGCCGCGTCCGCCCGTATCGCCGCCGCGTCCGCCCGTTGTTTGCTTCGCCATGTCGTAGACCCTCCGCAAGGGAAGCGGGGTTTGTCCCGCATAAGTCGGCTTTTGTCGAGTCTGTCGCAGGCTGCGCGCTGCGCTTGGCATTTTGGGTTAGGGTCCGCGGCCAAGCTGAGCTATTCTCGAAGGTCCGTGGCAATTGGGAGGGGGCTCGATGGCGACCGCATCGCTATGGCCGAAGCTCAGCGCGCGCGGGGTCCCGCGCGCGGCCGCCACCTATCTCGTCACCTCCTGGCTGATCCTGGAGGTGGGCCACCTCCTCTCCCTGATCCTCGACATGCCGCACTGGGCGATGCGTTTCGTCTTCTGGCTGCTCGTCGTCGGCTTCCTGCCGGCGATGGTGCTCGCCTCGAGTTCGGGCGTGTTCGCCCGGATCGGCGAGATCGACCTGCCCGAGACCGAGCCCGCCTCGCGCGCCGAGCACCGCGTCCACGAAGGCGAGGGGGGCCATGCCCGCGCCGGCGAGGTCGATCCGCTGCCGTTCATCGTCGGCGGCCTGATTTTGCTCGCTCTGCTGTTCCTGGGCGCCAGCCGCTATTTCGGAATGAACGGCCCCGACGGCGCCGCCCATGCCGACACGCCGGCCAAGGCGGCGGTCGCTCCGCCCGGCGCGGCCTTGCCCGCCGCGCCCCGCAACAGCGTCGCCGTCCTGCCCTTCGCCAATCTCAGCGGCGATCCCAAGCAGGATTATTTCTCCGACGGCCTCTCGGAGGAGGTGCTCGACGCGCTCGCCCACATCCGCCAGCTGCAGGTCGCCGCCCGCACCTCCTCCTTCTCGTTCAAGGACAAGGGCGTCGACGTCGCCACCATCGCCCAGCGCCTCGGGGTCGCCTACGTGCTCGATGGAAGCGTCAGGCGCGACGGCAACCTCATCCGGGTCAGCGCCAGCCTGATCGACACCCGCACCGGCTTCAAGACCTGGTCGGAGACCTACGACCGCAAGCTCGACGACATCTTCGCGGTCCAGCAGGGCATCGCCGCCGCCGTCGCCCAGGCGCTTCAGGTCCAGCTGGGCGGCGGCGACGTCCCGCGGATCGCCAGCGGCGGCACGTCGAACACCGCCGCCTACGACCAGTATCTGCGTGGGCGCCAGCTGGTCGACATGAGCGCCAGCGAGGCGGACTGGCGCCAGGCTTTGGCCTATTTCGACGCCGCTTTGGCGGCCGATCCGACCTATGCGAGCGCCCATGCGTCTCGGGCGATCGCCCTGATCGCGCTCGCCAACGCCTTCCTCCCCGCCGACCAGCTGCGCCCGACTCACGACCAGGCGCTGGCCTCGGCCCGCCGCGCGGTCGAGCTCGCGCCCGATTCCGCCGACGCCCAGTCGACGCTCGCTTACACGCTGGTCTACGCCAATTTCGACTTCGCCGGGGCGGCGGCGCCGTTTAAGCGTTCGCTGGAGCTCGGCGGCGGAAGCGCCGACATCCTCATCCGCTACGGCCTCTACGCCTGCCGGACCGGTAAGGCGCAGGAGGGGCTCGAGGCGCTGCGCAGCGCGGTCAACCTCGATCCCCTGAACCCGCGAGCCCACAAGTCGCTCGGCCTCGGCCTCTACGCGGCGCACGATTTCGCGGGAGCCGTCGATGCGATGCGCCGCGCTTTGGCGTTGAGTCCCAAGATGACCCTCGCCCATTCGGTGATCGGCGATGCGCTGATGATGCGCGGCGATCTCGCCGGGGCACAGGCGGAGTACCGGCTGGAGACGGTCGGCTGGGCGAAGCTCACCGGCCTCGCCGTCGTCGCCGCGCGGAGCGGCCGACAGGACGAGGCCCGGACCCTGCTCGGCCAGCTGGTCCGCGGCTTCGGCGACAGCAACCTCTACCAGCAGGCGGAGGTCCAGGCCCAGCTCGGCGACCTCGACGGCGCGGTCTCGACGCTCAAGCGCGCGCGAGAGGCGGGCGATGTCGGTCTCTATTACATCTGGATCGATCCGCTGCTCGACCCGGCGCGCGGCGATCCGGGCTTCAAGGCGCTGCTGGACAGGCTCGCCTGAATCGGCGGTCTTCATGGGCCCCGGCCTGCGCCGGGGTGACTAGGGGCTTCAGTCGCCCGGTTCGTCGCAGCCCTTGTGCTCGGGATGATAGCGGCAGACGAGTGCGTCTTCGATGTCGCGCCGGTCGGGAACCGAGAGCGGACCCTCGGCGAAGACCCACTGGAAGACCAGGCTGTGCGGGCCGAACTCGCGCGCTTCGTAGAACTGAGGTTCCATCGCGCCGCCGGCGTTCTGGATTACGACCCGCTTGATCTGCGCCACCTTGCCGGCGGGAATCGCCTTGCGGGCGCAGAGGCCGTCGGCGGCGTCGCGGAACGACTTCGCCGCCTTCTGCCGGAACGGCTCGAGCCGTGCCGGCGGGATCGTCCGGTTGGATCCGTCGGTCCTGAATGCGCTTCGATCGAGGGCGTAGCGTATCGCGTCGGCGCAGCCGGAGGCCGGAGCGGCCGCCAGCCCGGCGGCGATGAGGGATATTGCGATCATCCAGGTTCCTCCCGTCGTCGAGCCTAGAACGAATAAGGCGCGCCATGCTAGGCGTCGCCGCACAACGAAGGGGAGTGGATTTATGCGGATTCGGGACTTTGGACGGCACGCCTTCCGGCTTGTGGCAGCGGCGGCCCTGCTCGCTGGACCGGCGTCGGCGCAGGCGCCCGGCGGCTTCCTGGCGCAGCCGCTCGACGTCCATCTGCTTGTCCCGCCCGCGCCGCCGCCCGGGTCGCTCGCCGAAGCCCAGGACCGCGTCGTCTTCCTCGATACCCGCCCCCTTGTCGACGGCCCGCGCGGGGCCGAGGCCGCTGCCGACGACGTCTATCTGCCGCCCGCGGTCGCACCGCGCTTCGCCGACGCGCTCGGCGCGACGCTAACCGAGAAGGATACGCCGTTCACCCTCACGCTGATCGGCCGGGTTGTGAAGGACGCCGAAGTGCTGGTCGCTCCGGTCAAGCAATCGGCGCCTCCGGCCGGCACCGGCCGAATCCGCCCGTTCGTGATGTGGCCGGCCGAAAAGCACTGCCCGCTCACCGCCGACGACATCAAGTTCCACTTGCCCCAGACCGGCTCCTACCCCTCGACCCACGCCATGGTCGGCTGGATCTGGGCCTCGGTCTTGACCGCGCTCGCCCCCGACCGCGCCGACCGGCTGATCGCTCGCGGCATCGCCTTCGGCGACA
This sequence comes from Sphingomonadales bacterium, assembly GCA_034668385.1. Lineage (GTDB taxonomy): Bacteria > Pseudomonadota > Alphaproteobacteria > Sphingomonadales > Sphingomonadaceae > Allosphingosinicella. The sequence continues at coordinate 4,499 of JAXDPL010000061.1, forward strand.
GCCGGGTCGTCTGCGGCTTCCACTACCGCTCCGACGTCGAAGCCGGCCGCCTCGCCGCCGCCGCCTTGATGGCGCGCGAGGCTGCGGACCCCGGCTTCCAGAGCGCGCTGGCGGCGGCGAAGCGCGAGTTCGAGAATCGGACGCGGCCGCGGCGCTAGGCCGTATCGACATTCAGCCAGCCGGGGCGGGGTTCACTGCCTCCCCATCGTCAGATGAGGAGGGGGAGCGCGGAGGTGGTGGAGAGGTAGAAGGCGCGGCCTTTGGAGGGGCGCACGCAAACCTTTGCAGCGGAGCCAGCTTTCCGCCGGTTGTGCAGAGGCGGAACGTGCGAGCTCGGGGGCTGATCGGCGGTACGGGCAGTGGGCGGGGACGGACTGGTATTCGTCGCTGGACTATCGGGATTGAGATAAGTCCCCAGAGGTGGCCGGTCTCGTGTAGGATGGCGCTTTGCACCTCGGGGGGAAGATGGCGAAGATCCTGTGCGTCCTCTACGACGATCCCGAAGACGGCTATCCGACCGGCGGCCCGCGCGACGGGCTGCCGACGATCGAGCGTTACCCCGACGGGCAGACGCTGCCCACGCCCAAGGCGATCGACTTCGCTCCGGGCCAGCTGATCGGTAGCGTGACCGGCGCGCTCGGCCTGCGCGCCTGGCTGGAAGGGGAGGGGCACCAGCTCGTCGTCACCTCCGACAAGGACGGACCGGACTCCGTCTTCGAACGCGAGCTCGCCGATGCCGACGTCGTCATCTCCCAGCCCTTCTGGCCCGCCTATCTCACCCGCGAGAGGATCGCCAAGGCGGCCAAGCTCAAGCTCGCCGTCACCGCCGGCATCGGCTCCGACCATGTCGACCTGCAGGCGGCGATCGAGCGCGGAATCACCGTCGCCGAAGTGACCTGGTGCAACTCGATCAGCGTCGCCGAGCATGTCGTGATGTCGATCCTCGCTTTGGTCCGCAACTACATCCCCTCGCACGACGTCGCCCGCAGCGGCGGCTGGAACATCGCAGACTGCGTCACCCGCTCGTTCGACGTCGAGGGCATGCATGTCGGCACCGTCGCCGCCGGCCGGATCGGCACGGCGGTGCTTCGGCGGATGAAGCCGTTCGACGTCCATCTCCATTATCACGACCGCCACCGGCTGCCGCCGGAGGTCGAGGCGGAGCTGGGAGTCGCCTGGCACGACAGCGTCGAGGACATGGTCGCCGTCTGCGACGTCGTCACCATCAACTGCCCGCTCCACCCGGAAACGGAGAACCTGTTCGACGCGGCGATGATCGCGCGGATGAAGCGCGGCGCCTATCTGGTCAACACGGCGCGCGGCAAGATCGTCGACCGCGACGCCGTCGCCCGAGCCCTCGAGGAAGGAAGGCTGGCGGGCTATGCCGGCGACGTCTGGTTCCCCCAGCCCGCCCCGCGCGACCATCCCTGGCGCACCATGCCCCACAACGGCATGACCCCGCACATCTCCGGCTCCTCCCTCTCCGCCCAGTCCCGCTACGCCGCGGGCACCCGCGAGATTCTCGAATGCTGGTTCGAAGGGCGGCCGATCCGCGACGAATATCTGATCGTCGAGGGCGGGCGGCTCGCCGGCGTCGGCGCCCACAGCTACAGCGAGGGCGACGCCACCGGCGGCTCGGAAGAGGCGGCGCAGTTCAGGACATGAGTCAAGAGTCAGGGGATTCGCCCTCAACCGTCCGCGGCAAGACCTTTCCTGCGGCGCTTCGCGGGCGGCCGGGCGGCCCCACTCAGGACGAGCTTCTCGATGAAGCGCTCGAAGAAACCTTTCCGGCCAGCGACCCGATCAGCGTCTACGCGGCGGAATGAGCGATTCGCGATCGCAGTCCAATGGCTTGGTAGCCTTAGACAGAAAAAGAGAATGTGGCTCCGTCACGGACGGCGTATTCGCCCTGGTTCTCGCCTCCCACGAAGATTGTACAGGTGACATAGTCACCAGAGGTGTCGATCTCGGCCCAGCCATTATAGCCGGTATATGCATCCGCTTGACCGTTGAAGATTCCGAAGTCCGCTGTGACGTTCACGCCCTCGATAGGCTGGCCATCGTCATCCGTGACGCGAACAGAAAAGCTCATGCTCATGCCGGCCTCCGTTCTTTCAGATTAGGCGTCTTACCAGTCATCGACGCCAGCTGGTTGGAATTGCGAGAGAGCTTGGCCGGTTTGCCCATCATAAGACCTTCCTACCGCATTTCGTGCAGAAGACATCCGCGCTCGGATAGAGGGGATTCGCCACTCGGAATCCGTCCGTTACGTCGTGAACATAGGTGTCGGTGTTGTACGGATGATCCGTCTCCGACAGGACAGCAGAGCCCTTGGTTTTGCACTTCTTGCATTTGAAGGTAATCTTAGTCTGAAGTGTTGTCATGGTGGGGGTGTATAGCATTGGTTGGGCTATTATTGCATGTCCGATTTCCCAAACTGACCTACTACTCCCGACTCCTCCCGCCCTTGCCATTCCTTCCCCCCGCTGCTATGCGCCCCCTCATCCCTTTGGGATAACTGACAGCGTCTCTGGGGGCGCGCGCTGGCCGGCGAGTTTCGCCCGCCGGC
>JAXDPL010000062.1:0-15806 GCA_034668385.1 Sphingomonadales bacterium
GCGGTGGTAGTCGGTGCCCAGCGAGCGGATCACCACCGCGGCGGCGCCCTTGCGGGCGGCGATGGCCGGGGCGCTGCGCCGGACGGCGCCGTAATAGCCGTAGCCCGAGCCGTCCTGCGCCGGCGCCATCGCGTGGCTGACGAAGACGATCTTGCCCCTGACCGAGGCCTCCGGCGCGGCGGTGAGCGCGTCGACGCTGTCGAAGCCGACGACATCCGCGGTGAGGCCGCCCGGCGGAGTGGCGCCGCTCGATCCCAAAGCGGCGAGGACGAGCCGCTGCGGGAAGGGCGAGACGATCTCGGCGGTCTCGGCGCCGCGCACCCAGCCCTGCATCCGCGCCTCCTCGACATGGACGTTGCGGAAACCGAGGCTCTTCAATTTGCGCACCGCCCATTCGCGCGCGGCCGCCTCGCGGTCGGTGCCGGCGAGGCGCTGGCCGATCTCGGTGGTGAGGCCCTCGACGATATCCCAGGCGACCTCGTCCGACTTGAGCGCCGAATCGCGCAGGCGCTCGGCTTCCGGCGGCGGGTTCGCGGCGGTGAGGAAAGCAAGGGCGGCGAGGAGGGGAAGGGGCCTGGTCATGGCCGCGGCCCTAATGCGCCCCAAGGCGGGTGACAATCGGGCTCGGCATCCCTAGTTAGGCGCCGATCCTCGCACCCTCCCGGAGAACGAGCGCCGCCATGGCCGCACAGTATAGCTTCGTCATGAAGAACCTGACCAAGACCTTCCCCGGTCAGCCCAAGCCGATCCTGAGCAACATCAACCTGCAATTCTATCCCGACGCCAAGATCGCGATCATCGGGCCGAACGGCTCGGGCAAGTCGACTTTGATGAAGGTGATGGCCGGGCGCGACACCGAGTTTCAGGGCGAGGCCTGGCCGGGCGAGGGGATAAGGGTCGGCTATCTCGAGCAGGAGCCGCAACTCGATCCTTCCAAGACGGTCAAGGAGAATGTGCTCGAGGCGGTCCGCCCCGTCGCCGACATGATGGACCGCTTCAACGAGATTTCGACCCTCATGGGCGATCCGCCCGCGGACGCCGACTTCGACGCGCTGATGACCGAGATGGGCGAGCTGCAGGAGAAGATCGACGCGGTCGACGGCTGGACCCTCGACAACCAGCTCGAGATCGCAATGGACGCGCTGCGCTGCCCGCCGGGCGATGCCGCGGTCGGCAATCTCTCGGGCGGCGAGAAAAGGCGGGTGGCTTTGACCCGGCTGCTGCTCGAGAAGCCCGACATCCTGCTGCTCGACGAGCCGACCAACCATCTGGACGCCGAGAGCGTCCAGTGGCTCGAAAAGCATCTCGTCGACTATCCCGGCAACGTCATCCTCGTCACCCACGACCGCTATTTCCTCGACCATGTGGTGAACTGGGTGCTGGAGCTCGACCGAGGCCGCTACTACGTCTACGAATCCAATTATTCCGGATACTTGGAGAAGAAGGTTAAGAGGCTGCAGCAGGAGGAGCGCGAGGAGCAGGGCAAGCAGAAGGCGATCGCCGACGAGCTCGAATGGATCCGGCGCAGCCCCAAGGCGCGCCAGGCCAAGTCGAAGGCCCGGATCCGGGCGTTCGACGAGCTGGTCGAGGCGCAGGAGAACCGCACCCCGGGCAAGGCCCAGATCCTCATCCAGATGCCCGAGCGTTTGGGCGGAACGGTGATCGAGGCCAAGGGCCTGTCAAAGGCCTATGGCGACAAATTGCTGTTCGACGCCCTCAGCTTCACCTTGCCGCCCGGCGGAATCGTCGGGGTGATCGGCCCCAACGGCGCCGGCAAGACCACCTTGTTCAAGCTGATCACCGGCGCCGAGCAGCCGGACGCGGGCAGCATCCGCATCGGCGACACAGTGCACCTCGGCTATGTCGACCAGAGCCGCGACGCTTTGTCGCCCAACAAGAACGTCTGGGAGGAGATATCGGGCGGCGCCGACGTCTTCCGCTTCGGCAAGCACGAGGTGGGGACGCGCGCCTATGTCGGCGCGTTCAACTTCAGGGGCCCGGACCAGCAGAAGAAGGTCGGGCAATTGTCCGGCGGCGAGCGCAACCGGGTGCACATGGCCAAGATGCTGAAGGAGGGCGGCAACGTCCTTCTGCTCGATGAGCCGACCAACGACCTCGACGTCGAGACGCTTCGCGCGCTCGAGGAGGCGCTGGAGAATTTCGCCGGCTGCGCGGTGGTGATCAGCCACGATCGCTTCTTCCTCGACCGCCTCGCCACCCACATCCTCGCCTTCGAGGGCGACAGCCACGTCGAATGGTTCGAAGGCAATTTCGAAGCCTATGAGGAAGACAAGCTGCGCCGCCTGGGTCCCGAGGCGGACCGGCCGCACCGGGTGACCTACCGGAAGCTGACGCGTTAAGGGGGTAGGAGGACCAAATGCGCGTAACGAGCTTTGGGTTGTTCTGGCGCCGAGACGAGGTGACTTGGCAGCCAGGTCAAGGCAACAGAGATACTTTCAGGCTGCTCGGCCGACTTGGCCAAAACCGCGGGTCACTTAGGGTTTGTAATTTCCGGAAGCAGCAGGGAATCTACATCTTATATGATGAATACGGGCCTTGCTATACAGGGCTCACTCGCGCTCAAGGACTGGGTAAGAGACTGCGGGATCATATCGAAGATGATCTGGGAGATTGTTGGGATCGCTTCTCGTGGTTCGGCTTCAACAGTATCATTAGCCCAGACAAGAATACGGGAGTGTCTGCCATTAGCGATCATGAGGAGGATATAACTGATAATACGCATACTACGATTGCTGATTTAGAGGCACTTCTAATAAATATTCTCGGCACGAAGCATAACTCTTCTAAGATGAAATTTAACAGCGCGGAGCGTTGGAAGCAGGTTCGCAACGATGAGCTAGCTAAGTACCTCAAGAGAGCTAAACCCGGGTAGTTAATCTATCCCGGCTGTTTCCGGCGCTCGCTCCTCGATCGTCGCCGCCTCAATCCGCAGGCTGAGGTTCACATCCCGTCACTCAGTGGACAGCTGCACCATCTATGAGGAGGGGACGTCCTCGGCTAACCTGCTTGGGTGTTCGGCCTTGCCTATGTCATTCTCCCGTTCACGGACACTTCCCCCGCTGAGGCGATTGCCGCCTCGCTTGCGCGTTTCCGGCGGGGGCGGCGCGGGGACGTGCCGGACGAATGGCTGCGCTTCCATGACGAGACGGCACACATCCGCGAGATGCACGAGGCGCGGTACACCTTTACGCGAGACAAAGGCCTGCGGATCAGCGGCGGCGACAGCTGGTATCTGGATAGCTCCGCCGTCCTCGCCGAAATGGAGCGACGCGGGAAGGTCAAATGGACGGTTTGCTTCGCCCAAATAGAGCCTGATCTTGGCCGCTTCGCCGAACGATTCCTCCGCCCGTTCGAACGCCACCCGGTCACCAATGGGTTCGGCCGCTGGCTCAATGCGTTGGGAGAGTGGGACTGGTGGGATCTGGGCGGATGCTTCGACGGCGCGATTACCGGTGCGCCACGTCACGGCGTCCGCAGCCGCGCCGCGATCTCGTCGGGTCCGAGCTTGGGCCGTGCCGCGTTCGAGACACTAGCCAATGCATTGGAGGAGGCTTGCGGTCAGGAACCGAACCCAGAGATCGACGTGCCGAACGACAACAACATCGAGATGGTCGCGACCCTCGGTGATGAATTAGATGCCGCCAAGGGCCCTCGCGTCCCTCATACGATCGTGCTTCCGCCCGGCTCAACCGACGATGAGAAGCGATGGCTCAGTAGCTGGCCCGAGTTGGCGTCTACGGGGCCGAGCGAGGCGTGGGAGAGGAATTGGCGGGCCACGGCCCGAGCCGCTTACCACCGGCACAGCGACCATTGGGCGGCCGCGGTCGCCTATCACTTCTAGAGTCACGTTGAGAACCACGAGAATTATCGATCGACCAACTTCTTAACCGGGAAGGGGCGCAAGCTATGCGCGGGCCGCAAAATTAACCATCCTCTAAGACCTCGCGCCTAGAGAAGGCCGTTCACGGACGGGGTGCGCGGCTTCTCATGCACAGCAAGGCAATGCTCGGTTGGCCGATCCTGCTCCTGAGCGCGTCGTGCGTTCCGGCGGCGTTCGGGCAGCAGTTGGCGATGAGCGTCGCCCCCGTCGCGGCCCCCGCCGCACCTTCGGCCAGGCCCGGATTCCAGACGATCTCGCTGCCGGTCGCCGCCGAGGAGCCGCCGCCGCCCGAGGTCATGGCCGAGGAGATCGCGGTCGGCTCGCCGGCCAGGCCGTTCGACATCGGTCCCGCTTCGACCAATGACGTGCGCTCGGCGCTCGATTGCCTCACCGCCGCCGTCTATTACGAGGCGCGCTCGGAGAGCGAGGACGGCCAGCGCGCCGTCGCCCAGGTGGTTCTGAACCGGGTCCGGCACCCGGCCTTTCCGAAGAGCGTCTGCGGAGTCGTCTACCAGGGCTCGAACCGGGCGACGGGCTGCCAGTTCAGCTTCACCTGCGACGGTTCGCTCGCCCGCGGCCGCGAGCCGGGGCCGTGGGACCGCGCCCGCCGGATCGCCGCCCAGGCGCTCGCCGGCTACGTCTACGAGCCGGTCGGCCTCGCCACCCATTATCACACCACCGCCATTCATCCCTGGTGGGCCGACGCTTTGACCAAGGCGGTGACGATCGGCGCACACGTCTTCTACCGCTGGCGCGGCGAATGGGGCGATCCCAAGTCGTTCCAGCGGCCCTATGTCGGCGCCGAGGCCTTCGCCCGCGCCGCCGCCGAGCCGCTTGGCAATCCCGCCGACGCGCCGGCCGAGACCGCTTTCGGAGTCGCCGTGCACCGCGCCGCGGCGCCGGCCGTCACCCTCGCCGAGGTGGACGACGGAGCCCCGGTCCGGGTCCACCGCGCCGGCGCTCCGGCCCGCGCGGCCCCGGACACGCCGGAAGGGGTACGGATCCACCGCAGCTCCGACCCGGAAGGCGCGCCCGCGCTCGCTTCGGCCGACGCGCCCGCAGGGGACCCGGTCCCGACGCGCTGAGCGGCGCTTTCCGCTTCGCCTCTAACGCTGGAATTCCCTCGCTATCTCCGGCAAGGAGAGGGGGATGCCCGCGGCTCGCAGCCATTACGACACGCTGAACGTCTCGCCCGATGCGGAACTGGTCGTCATCGAGGCGGCCTATCGCGCGCTCATGAAGAAATATCATCCCGACCAGGGCGCCGCGGCCGAGGGCGGGGCGAGCGCGGCGGACATCAACCAGGCCTATGCGGTGCTCCGCGACGCCGGCCGCCGCGCCGAATATGACCGCACCGAATATATTCGCCAAAAGGACATGCGCATCGCCCATTACCAGGCGCTGGAGGTGCCCCGGCAATCGAAGATGTTCGGCTGGGGCGGCTGGATCGTCGCTCTGTTGCTCACCGCCATGCTCGCGGTGATCGCCAGCAAGGGCATCGGAGTGGCGCCCGCGGCTTCGGAGCTGGCGAAGGCCGCCGACGCGCCATCGCCGAGCCTCGGCAGCCAGCCGACCCAGGCGGACGAAAACGCGATGCGCACCGCCGACGAGGCGGCCGCGGCCGAGCGGCGGATGAGCGCGCTCCCAGCCCCGCTGCCGGCGCCCTCTTTGTCGCTGCGCGAGCCGGCTCCGGTCGTCGAAACCGCCGAGATGCAGCTGCGCCCGGACCGGCCGCGTCCGCGCGCCTACCATCCGCCTCGCCGCCATGCACCGCCCCGTACCCGCCAGGAAAAGGATTTCCTGGCCCGCCAGGGCTACATCTACTGAGCGACCGCTCCAGCGCGGTTCAGAGGCAGGGGACTCGGCACGGCGCGCTCGGCCGCGTCGGCGGCCTGTCCTTGCCGCGCACCGCGCTCTCGACCCGCTCGGAGACGTGGCGGTTGGTCCGCTTGTAGCCCTTGGCCTCGAGGCAATCGTAAGCGTGGAGCAGGGCGGCGATCGGGTCCATCCAATATTTGTGGTTGGCCTCGCGGGTGCAGAAGTCGATGTCGGTCTGTTGCTCGGCCAGGCTCTTGGTCGGATGAGTCACCTGCGCCGTGCAGGCGGACAGCAGCAGGACGAGGGCCGGGAGCAGGGCTTTCATGGCGGCGACGGCTTGTCGCATCGCCCGGCGGCGCGCGCAAGCGGCGAGGGCCTGTTCAGCGCCGCTTCGCTTGCCTATCGTTCGCCGACGACAAGCAAGGGGAGGGGGCATGGACCTGTTCGCGCGCAAGGCGGTGGTGGCCGACGAGGACATGCCCGCCGAGCATCGGCTGAAGCGCAGCCTCGGCTGGCCGCACCTGATCGCGCTCGGAGTCGGAGCGATCGTGGGCACCGGAATCCTCACTTTGACCGGGGTCGGCGCGGCCAAGGCGGGGCCGGCCGTCATCCTCTCCTTCGCCATCGCCGGGCTGATCTGCGCCTGCGCCGCTCTCGCTTATGCCGAGATGGCGACGATGATCCCGGCCTCGGGCAGCGCCTACACCTACACCTACGTCGTCGTCGGCGAGCTTCTCGCCTGGATCGTCGGATGGAGCCTGATCCTCGAATATTCGCTGGTGGTGAGCGCGGTCGCGGTCGGCTGGTCGGGCTATGCCGCGCCCTTGCTTCACGACGCGCTCGGCTTCCCGATGGCGCTGGCGCAGGGACCGGGGCTCGGCGGCATCGTCAACCTGCCGGCGATCTTCATCATCGCCCTGGTCGCCGCGATGCTGATCTACGGCACCAAGGAGAGCGCGACGGTCAACGCGGTCCTCGTGCTGGTCAAGATCGTCGCCCTGATCGTCTTCGTGGCGGTGACTGCGCCCTATTTCAAGGAAGCCAATTTCCATCCGTTCATGCCCTACGGGTTCCCCAAGAGCGGGGCGTCCGGCTCCGAGGTGGGGGTGATGGCGGCGGCGGCGATCATCTTTTTCGCCTTCTACGGGTTCGACGCCATCGCCACGGCCGCCGAGGAGACGAAGAATCCGGGCCGCGACCTGTCGATCGGGATCGTCGGCTCGATGGTCGCCTGCGTGATCATCTACATGGCGGTCGCCGGAGCGGCGATCGGCGCCGTCTCGTTCACCCGGTTCGCCAACAGTCCCGAGCCGCTCGCTCTGATCCTGCGTGAGCTGGGTCGGCCGTGGGTGGCTCGCTACCTCGCGCTCTCGGCGGTAATCGCCCTCCCGACCGTGATCCTCGCCTTCTTCTACGGCCAGAGCCGGATTTTCTTCGTGATGGCGCGTGACCGGCTGCTGCCGCCGAGCCTCGCGAGGGTTTCGAGCCGGGGCACGCCGGTCAGGATCACCTTGTTCACGGCCATCCTCGTCGGGGTGCTGGCCGGGATCGTTCCGCTGGCGCAGCTGGCCGCTTTGGCCAATGCCGGGACGCTCACCGCCTTCATCGCGGTCGGAGCCTGCATGCTGGTGATGCGGCGGCGCGCGCCGGGCGCGGAGCGAAAGTTCAGGACTCCGCTCGCCTGGATCGTCGGGCCGTTCGGGATCCTCGGCTGCCTCTACCTCTTCTACAGCCTGCCGCGCACGACCCAGATCTACTTCCTGTGCGCCCATGTCGTCGGCCTCATCCTCTATTTCGCCTACGGCGCCCGGCGCAGCGTCGCCGGGCGGGAGGCGACGCGATGATCGGGCGGTGGCTCTTCGCCCTCCTGCTCTGCCTGGCCGCGCCGGCCTGGGCGCAGCCGCCGGCGACACAGAAGGTCCGGCTCCACACCAGCATCGGCGACGTCGTCGTCGCGGTCGAGATTGAACGCGCGCCGATCACCGCCCGCAACTTCCTCCATTATGTCGACACCAAGCGCCTCGACGGCGCCGAATTCTACCGGGCGATGCACACCGGGCCGGAGGCGGGGCTGGTCCAGGGCGGGGTGCGCGACGCGAACAAGCTGTTCCCGCCGATCGCCCACGAGCCGACCAGCCAGACCGGTCTCAGCCATGTCGACGGCGCGCTCTCCGCGCCGCGCTTCGCGGTCGGCACGGCGCGCGGCGACTTCACGATCATGGTCGGCGACCAGCATTATCTCGACGCCGGCCCCGGTTCGGCCGGCGACGGGCTCGGCTACGCCGTTTTCGGCCATGTCGTGGAGGGGATGGACGTCGTCCGCCGGATTCTCGCCTCGCCGACCTCGCCGACCGAAGGGGAAGGGGCGATGCGCGGCCAGATGCTGGCGCCGCGGATCACGATCATCACCGCGCGGCGCGTTCCCTAGGCCGGAGCGAAGCCGCCCTTCGCCTCGTCGCAGAGATAGAGGATGCCGTCGGAGATCGAGAAGACGGCGCCGTGGAGGGTCAGCCGCCCGTCGGCCTCGCGCTCGCGTACCCAGGGGAAGGTGCGAAGGTTGCGCAGCGATACTCGGACGCCCTCGCGCTCCATCGCCTGGAAGGCGGCGCGGTCGAGCGTCGCGTGCTCGGCGCGGACCTTGTCGCGGGCCTCGTCGAGCAGGTCGATCCAGTGGGCGATGAAATGGCCCTCGCCCTCGCGCGCGGAGTCGAACTGACCGGTCAGCGAGGCCGCGCAGCCGCCGCAGAAGCCGTGACCCATGACCAGGATCTCCTTCACCTCGAGCTGGGTGACGGCGAATTCGAGCGCGGCGGAGACGCCGTGATATTGGGCGTCGGGCTCGTAGGGCGGGACCAAAGCGGCGACGTTGCGGATGACGAACATCTCGCCCGGCTTGGCGTCGAAGATGGTCGCCGGGTCGACCCGGCTGTCCGAGCAGGCGATGACGAGGATGTCCGGGCTCTGGCCTTCGGCAAGCTCCGACCAGCGCTCCCGCTCGCGCGTCCAGCCGGTCTCGCGGAAGCGGCGGTAGCCGTCGAGCATGGCGGTGAGGCGAGGCATGGCCCGCCGCTAGCCGGACGAGGGGAGGGGTGGCAAGAGGCCGTGCCACTCGCTATCTGGCCGCCATGAGCGAAGCCGATCCGATCGCCGTCCCCAGGCCGCGTAAGCCCGACTGGTTAAGGGTCAAGGCGCCGACCAGTGTGGGCTTCGCTGAGACGAAGAAGCTCATGCGCAGGCTAAACCTCGCCACCGTCTGCGAGGAAGCGGCCTGCCCCAATATCGGCGAATGCTGGACCAAGAAGCACGCCACGGTGATGATCCTGGGCGACACCTGCACAAGGGCCTGCGCCTTCTGCAACGTCAAGACGGGGATGCCGCGCGCGGTCGATCCGCTCGAGCCGGAGCATGTCGCGACGGCCGCGGCGGAGCTCGGGCTCACCCATATCGTCGTCACCTCGGTCGACCGCGACGACCTGCCGGACGGCGGCGCGAGGCAGTTCGTGAGGGTGATCGAGGCGCTGCGGCGCAACACGCCCTCGACCACGATCGAGATCCTGACGCCCGATTTCCGCAACAAGCCCGAGGCGGCGGTCGAGGCCATCGTCGCGGCGCGGCCCGACGTCTACAACCACAATCTCGAGACCGTGCCGCGCCTCTATCCGACGATCCGCCCGGGGGCCCGCTATTACGCCTCGCTTCGCCTGCTCGAGAGCGTCAAGCGGCAGGACCCGACCATCTTCACCAAATCGGGGCTGATGGTCGGGCTCGGCGAGCAGCGGCTCGAAGTCCACCAGGTGATGGACGACATGCGCTCGGCCGACGTCGATTTCCTGACCATGGGCCAGTACCTCCAGCCGACGCCGCGCCACGCGCGGGTCGAGGAGTTCGTCACTCCGGCGGCCTTCTCCGCCTACGCCTCGATCGCCCGCGCCAAGGGATTCCTGCTGGTCGCCGCCACCCCGCTCACCCGCTCCAGCTACCACGCCGGCGACGACTTCGCGAAGATGAAGGCGGCGCGCGAAGCCAAGCTCGCCGGCGCGCGTTGAGCCGGTCATGCCGCGGCATACCGAGACCCGGAACCTGCCCTGGACGCCCGAGCAATTGTTCGATCTCGTCGCCGATGTCGGGCGCTATCAGGAATTCCTGCCCTGGGTCGCCGCGACGCGGGTGCGCTCGGACAGCGATACGTTGATGATCGCCGACCTGGTCGTCGGCTTCAAGGCGATCAAGGAGACCTTCACCTCGCGGGTCGAGAAGCAGCGGCCGGTCAAGATCAGGACCGAATATATCGAGGGGCCGCTCAAATATCTCCAGAACAGCTGGGCCTTCCGCGCCGACGGGAAGGGCGGAAGCGAGGTCGATTTCTGCGTCGATTTCGCCTTCCAGAACCGGCTGTTCGAGGCGCTTGCCGGCCAGATGTTCGACCGGGCGCTGCGCCGCATGATCTCGGCGTTCGAGGACCGGGCGCGCGCGCTTTACGGCCCCGGCCGGTCTGAGGGCGGCATGAGCAATTCGAGCGCGCAGAGCGCCGCCTGAAGCCGAACGCCGCCGCGGCCGAGATCGCCGAACTCCTTGACGTCGGCGACGATCTCCCTGGCGTCGGCGGCGCGTCGGGCGCGAGCGAAGACGACGGTGCCGACCGGCTTGCGCTCGCTTCCGCCCGCCGGCCCGGCGATGCCGGTGACCGCCACCGCGACGTCCGCCCGGCATTTGGCCAGAGCGCCGCGCGCCATGCCCCAGGCGGCGGCGACCGAGACCGCGCCGAACGTCTCGATGACCTCCTCGCTGACTCCGAGCAGGCTCATCTTGGCTTCGTTGGAGTAGGTGACGAAGGCGGCGTCGAGCACGTCGGACGAGCCCGGAATCTCGGTCAGGGCCGCCGCGACGAGGCCGCCGGTGCAGCTCTCGGCGACCGCGACGGTCAGCCCGGCCGCGCGATTGGCCTCGATCACCCTGCGCGCGGCCTCGACCAGCGCGTCGGGCAGGACCGAGTCCCGCGCCTCAGCCACCGGGGCAGATGCCGGGGGACTTGCTGTCCTTGCCGACCCCGGCCATCTGAATGATAGTCGCGAACAGCTGCCCGAAATTCTCCGCCGGCAGTGGCGAAACCGCCTGGAGAATCTCGCTGATCCCGGCGCACTTGTCGAGCGGCAGCTTGTCCGTCGCCATGGCGCCCATCATCTGGCCCATGACGGTCAGCAGGGCGGCCTGGTCCTGGACCGGCGGCACCTTGTCGCCCGCAAACACCTTCAAGGCGGCGACGGCGGACGCTTCCCGGCCGGCGCTCTCCGCCTTGAGCCGGGCGCTGAGCGCGGGCGCGCCGGCGTTCACGAAAGCCGTCGCGGGGAGGGCGGGCCCGCATCTTTTCGCCACCGCATCGACGACATAGGGGGACAGGACCATGACCATGTCCCGCACCTGCGCCTTCGAGACGCAGGGCTTCGGGGGCGGAGGCCCAGTGGTGGCCGGAGCGGCGAGCAGGGCGGCGAGGGCTAACGCTTTCAGCATGGATCCTCCGGCAATCTCACGGTCGCGACGGCCATGGCGGCGATGCCTTCGCCGCGCCCGGCGAAGCCGAGCCGCTCGGTCGTCGTCGCCTTGATGCTAACCCTACCCACCGGCACCCGCAACAGCGAGGCGGTCCGCGCGCGGATCGCCTCGCGATGAGGGCCGAGCTTCGGCGCCTCGCAGACGAGGGTCGCGTCGACATGGTCGATCCGCCCGCCGCGCGCCTCGATCAGCGCGCGGGCATGCTCGACGAAGAGCGAGGAGGGGGCGGCTTTCCATTGCGGGTCGGACGGCGGGAAATGGACTCCGATGTCGCCCTCGCCGATCGCGCCGAGCAGGGCGTCGGTGATCGCGTGGAGCAGGACGTCGGCGTCGCTGTGGCCGGCCAGGCCCTTGTCGTACGGCACGAGCACGCCGCCGAGCCACAGCCCGTCCCCCGGCGCGAAGGCGTGGACGTCGAAGCCCATTCCGGTGCGGCTGGCGAGGCGGGCGGCGAGCATCGCCTCCGCCCGGGCGAAATCCTCCTCGTAGGTGAGCTTTTCGAGCCCAGGGTCGCCCGGCACGATGACCGCTCTGAGACCGAAGGCGCGGCCGACCTGGGCGTCATCCGTCGCTTCGCCGCCGGTCCAGGCGCGGTGGGCGGCGAGGATCGCCTCGAAGCGGCAGGCCTGCGGAGTCTGCACCCGGTAGAGGCCGCACCGGTCGATCGCCTCCCCAAGCTCGGTCGCATTGCCCGCCTGGCGCCCGCGAACAAGCGTGTCGACGCCCGGCAGGGCCGGAACGGCGAGGTCGCTGTCCTCCAGCGCGGCGATCAGGCGCTCCCAGACGTCGAGAGTGACGAACGGCCGGGCGGCGTCGTGGATGAGGACGATGTCCGTACCGCCCGCGGCCGCGATCGCCTCGAGACCGTTCAGCACCGATTGCCTTCGCTCGGCACCGCCGAGAATGGAGGAGGGAAGGGCGCGGCCCTCGATCGCCGCTTCGTACAGTCCCTCCTGGCCCGGGCCGATCACCACCCTTATGTCGTCGGCCCCCGCGCGGCGGAGATGCTCGACCGCATGGGCGAGCACCGCCTTGCCGCCGAGCCGGCGATACTGCTTCGGCAAGTCACCGCCCGCCCGCGTGCCGCTCCCCGCGGCGACGACCAGGGCGACGATCTTTTTCGCTTGGGCCATGGGGCCGCCGTAGGTTCCAGTCTCCTGCCCCGCAAGGGAGGGGAGGGGCGCGGGTCCTTGCCCGAAACCGCCTTTGCCCCTATTTCGCGCCCTCTCATGCGCAAGCTCGCCCCCATCTCGATCGGTCCGGTGCGGATCGAGGCGCCGGTCATCCTGGCGCCGATGACCGGCGTTACCGACCGGCCGTTCCGACGCGTCGTCAAGAGCTACGGCGCGGGGCTCACCGTCACCGAGATGATCGCGAGCCAGGCGGCGATCCGCGAGACCCGCCAGTCGCTCCAGAAGGCGGCCTGGGACCCGATCGAGGATCCGGTCTCGATGCAGCTCGCCGGCTGCACGCCGCGCGAGATGGGCGAGGCCGCCAAGCTCAACGAGGACCGCGGCGCCGCGATCATCGACATCAACATGGGCTGCCCGGTCCGCAAGGTGGTCAACGGCGACGCCGGCTCCGCGCTGATGCGCGACCTGAAGCTCGCCGCGCAGATCGTTGAGACGACGGTGAAAGCCGTCGCCGTGCCGGTGACCCTGAAGATGCGGATGGGCTGGGACCATGCCAGCCTCAACGCGCCCGAGCTCGCCCGCATCGCCGTCGATCTCGGCGTGAAGATGATCACGGTCCACGGCCGCACCCGCAACCAGATGTACAAGGGCGAGGCGGACTGGGCCTTCGTCCGCCGGGTCAAGGAGGCGGTCGAGGTCCCCGTCATCGTCAACGGCGACATCTGCTCGATCGAGGATGTCGAGGCCGCGCTCCGCTTCTCCGGCGCCGACGGCGTGATGATCGGCCGGGGCGCCTACGGCCGCCCGTGGCTGCTGAGCCAGGTGATGCACTGGCTCAAGACCGGCGAGCGCCTGGCCGACCCCGACCTCGACGAACAATATGCCGTGATTACCGATCAGTATGATGCGATGCTCGCGCTCTACGGCGAGGAGACCGGGGTCAACATCGCCCGCAAGCATATCGGCTGGTACACGCGCGGCCTGCACGGCTCGGCCGAGTTCCGCAACGCCTTCAACAAGGAGCCGGACGCGAAGCGGGCCAGGGCGATGCTGTACGAATATTACGCGCCGTGGCTCAGGAAGGTGGCGGCCTGAGGGAGGCGAGCGCCAGGCCGAGCGGCTTTCGCGCGACTCCTGTGTTCTTTTTGCCACAACGTTGTGGTAGCTCGGCTTTGTGAACGCCGCCGCGCCGATCAAAGCCGAATCCCGACCTCGCTGGCGGCGCCGTTTGGCGGTGGCCATCCACCGCAGCCGTTTCGTACCGCTTTTGGAACTCCTCACCCTGCTCGCGCTGATCGCGATTGCGGGCGCGAGCTACTTCATCATCCGCGGCCAGGGCAGCCCCAGCTCGCTGCTGAGTCCGCCGACCGTGGCGGGAATGCTGGTCGCCAATCTCGTTCCGGCAATGGGGTTGATGGTCCTCATCGCCCGTCGGGTGGCGATGCGCCGTGCCGCGCACTCTCCAGCCGGGGGGAGGGGACGGCTGCACGTCCGCCTCGTGGCGCTCTTCTCCGCCATTGCCAGCGTTCCGACTTTGCTGGTCGTGATCTTCGCCTCCCTTCTTTTCCAGAACGGCATGCAGTTCTGGTTTTCCGAGCGCGCGAAGACGGTTCTCACCAGTGCGGAAAATGTTTCGCAGATCTACGAGCGCGAGCATGTTCGACGAATCCGCGTTGACGTCGAGGTGATGGGCGCGGACCTCGTCCAGCGGATTAACTGGTACGGTCTCGACAGCGGCCGTTTCTACAACGAGCTCCTGAACCAAGTCGCGGGACGTCAGCTCAAGGAGGCGGCGGTTCTTACGTTGGACCCCCGAGGCCACCTTCATCAGCGCGTGAAGTGGAACCCAGATCATCGGCCCCTAGGCGCGCAATTGGACCCGAAAATGCTCGTCGCGATGGGGGCGGGCCAAGTGCACGTGTTCCAGTCGGCGAGGGACCGTATCGAAGCGGTGGTTCGCCTCGACCCGCAAGCGGCCATCTACGCTTACGGCTCTCGCGACGTTGCGCCAGAGGCAATAACGGCGCTCGCCAATGCCAGGAACGCAGCAAGCGACTACCAGAAGACGCTTAACCGCGCTCGGACTCTGCAATTCCGATTCAACGCGGCGTTGCTCGTCGTATCGCTGCTTATCGTCGGCATTGCGATCTGGATCGCGCTTGCGCTCGCCGATCGGCTCGTACGTCCGCTCGGGCAACTGGTCGACGCCGCCAAGAGCGTCGGAGCGGGCGATCTCAGCGCCCGAGTTCCCGCGTCGCCGAACCGCGACGAGATTGGAACATTGGGCACCGCCTTTAATCGCATGACCCGCCGACTCGAGGAGCAGACCGGCGCCCTCGTCTCGGCCAATTCGCAGCTCGACAGCCGGCGGGCGTTCATCGAGGCGGTGCTGTCGGGGGTTACGGCGGGCGTCGTCTCGGTAGACCGCAACCGGCACATCCGGCTGATCAATAGCTCGGCCGAGGCCTTGCTCAAGACGGCGAAGGACAAAGCCGTCGGCCAGCCGCTCGCGCGGCTGGCGCCCGAGCTCGATGCCCAGCTCGACAGCGACGAGCGGGAAGGGATCGTCCAGCTCGCGTCGGCCGGGGAGCCCAGGACGCTGGCGGTGAAGAGGGTCAAGGTGGAGGGGGGGCACGTGCTCACCTTCGACGACATCACCGAGCAATTGCTCGACCAGCGCCGAGCCGCCTGGTCCGACGTCGCCCGCCGGATAGCCCACGAGATCAAGAACCCGCTGACCCCGATCCAGCTCGCCGCCGAACGGTTGCAGCGCCGCTACGGCAAGGAGATCGGCTCGGATCCCGAGACGTTCGAGCAGCTGACCGGGACGATCGTCCGACAGGTCGGCGACCTCCGGCGGATGGTCGACGAATTCTCCTCGTTCGCGCGCATGCCCAAGCCGGTGTTCAACGAGGAGCCGGTCGCCGAGATCGCCCGCCACGCTCTGTTCCTGCACGAGGTCGCACACCCGGACATCGCGTTCCGGCTCGAGGCGCCCGAGCCGTCGCCGTTGCTCGTCTGCGACCGGCGGCAGCTCGGCCAGGCGCTCACCAATATCGTCAAGAACGGCGTCGAAGCCATTCAGCAGAAACGGGAAGAAGGCAAAGGAGATGGGCCGGACTCGATCGCCATCCGAATCCTCGAAGGGGAGGGACGGCTGTGCATCGAGATCGCCGACACGGGCATGGGGCTGCCCGTCGAGCGGTCAAGGCTTATCGAGCCCTACGTCACCACTCGGGTGAAAGGGACCGGGCTTGGCCTCGCCATCGTCAAGAAGATCGTGGAGGAGCATTTCGGAAGCATCGAATTCGAGGACAATAAGGGCGGCGGCACGCTCGTCCGCCTGGTCTTCGATGCCGAGACGCTGGCCCGCCTCGGCGGCGGCGCGGCGGAGTTGAACACCG
>JAXDPL010000063.1:0-10524 GCA_034668385.1 Sphingomonadales bacterium
CGAAAGCGCTCGAGCGGGTGCCCAGGCCCTGGTTCGGCGGCGACCGGGAGGACGTCTGGTTCTGCCGGCAGCTCGCCGCGGCCGGAATCCCGATCCATGTCGACCACGCTCTGTCGCTCGAGGTCGGCCATATCGACGAGGGCCCGCGCTTCTTCCCGCGCTGAGGCTGGAACGAAGCGCGCGGGCGCGGCATTACCCGCCCGTCACGCGAGGGAGGATGATCATGCGCTACCGCCGGCTCGGCTCGAGCGATCTCGAGGTCTCGGCGATCTCGCTGGGCTCGTGGCTCACCTTCGGAGTGGGAGTCGAGGCCGACCGGTCGCGGGCGGTGGTCGATGCGGCGTTCGACCTCGGGATCAACCTGATCGACACCGCCAACGTCTACGGGCGCGGGGCGGCGGAGGACTTCCTCGGCGAGGTGCTCAAGGACCGGCCGCGCGATACCTACGTGCTCGCCACCAAGGTCTTCTTCCCGATGTCCGACAGCGACAGCGGCCTGTCGCGGGCGCAGATCGAGAAGCAGCTCGACGCCTCGCTCAAACGGCTGCGCACGGATTACGTCGATCTGTACCAATGCCACCGGTACGATTGGGATACGCCGCTCGAGGAGACGATGGCGGCGCTGACCCGCGCGGTCGAGAGCGGCAAGGCGCGCTACATCGGCTTTTCGGAATGGCCGGCGGACCGGATCCGGGCCGCGCTCGACTTGACCGGCGTCGCCAAGTTCGTCTCCAGCCAGCCGCAATATTCCCTGCTGTGGCGCGAGCCGGAGAAAGAGGTGATCCCGCTCTGCGCGGCGAACGGGATCTCGCAGATCGTGTGGTCGCCGCTGGCGCAGGGCGTGCTGACCGGTAAATACCGGCCCGGAGCGCCGCCGCCGGCCGACAGCCGGGCGACCAGCGAGTCGATGGGCGGCTGGATGGACCGCCTGCTCAAGGACGAGGTGCTGGAGGCGGTCCAGAAGCTGAAGCCGCTCGCCGAGCAAGCCGGCCTCAGCCTCGCGCAATTCGCTCTCGCCTGGGTGCTGCGCGAACCGAACGTCGCCTCCGCCATCGTCGGCGCCTCGCGGCCCGAGCAGCTCGCCGAGAATGCCGCGGCGGCGGACGCCGACGTCGATCCGGCCTTGTTCGCGCAGGCCGAGGCGATCGTCGCGGGCGCCGGAGCGGTTTAGTCATTCCGACGTCGAGTTGGAGTGACTGTCACCGGGCAAAGTGAGCGTGGCGACGAGGCCGCCGCCTTCGCGGTTGGCGAGGATGAGGGAGCCGCCGTGGCTTTCGGCGACGGCGTGGGCGATGGCGAGGCCGAGGCCGGCGCCGCCGGTCGAGCGGCTGCGCGATTCCTCGGCGCGGTAGAAGGGCTCGGCCGCGCGGGCGAGCTGTGCCGGCGGCAGGCCGGGGCCGCGGTCGGCGACCTCGATCCGGACCATCTCCCTCTCCCCTGCCCTTACCCGCACCTCGGTCGAGCCGCCATATTTGACGGCGTTGTCGACGAGGTTGCGAAGCGCCCGGCGGAGCAGGTCGGCGCGGATCGAGGCGACCGCGCGGCCCTCGCTCGCGAAGGTCACACTGGCGCCGAGCTCCGAAAACTCGTCGGCGACGGTCCCGGCGAGCGCTGCGACGTCGACCCGGCGCGGCGGCTCGCGCAGCCGGCCGGAACGGGCGAGGACGAGGATGTCCTCGAGCATCGCGGTCATCTCCTCGGTGATCGCGATGATCCGGTCGCGGGTCTCGCCTTCCTCGACCGCCTCGGCGCGCAGGCGCAGCGACGCGAGCGGGGTCCGAAGGTCATGGCCGATCGCGCCGAGCATCCGGTCCTTCTCGTCGAGCAGCGCCGCGACCCGCGCATTCATCGCGTTGAACGCCTCGATCGCCCGGCGGAGGTCGCCGGGGCCGCGCGGCTCGACCACCGGCGGCGATGCGCGGCCGCCGAAGCTTTCGGCGGCGCCGGCGAGGTCGCGAAGCGGCCGGACGATGCGCGCGGCGAGGAACAGGGTGGCGCCGAGCACGACGAGGTAGAGAAACAGGGTCGCTGCGCCGAGGCGGAAGGCGAGCCACGGATCGGGCGCCGGAGTGACGAGGCGCCCATTGAGCCATTCGCCGGGCGTCAGGTGAGCGGACAGCAGCAGAGCGCGGCCGCCCCGTCCCCGGGCCGGCCCGAAGGCGGCGCGGACCTCGACGGCGCGGACTCCGGCCGAGGCGAGCGAGTCGGCGAGGCGGGCCTCGACTCGCGGCTCCCGGATGCCGTCGGCCGCCACGGCGCTGGCCGGCTCGATCCGGAAGCTGGCACCGCGGCGCGAGGCATCCTCGAGCACCGCGGGGCGGAACTCGCGCGGCGCCTGGACGAGATCGGCGGCGGTGCCCGCGTAGCGGGAGACGGCCGGACCCTGGTTCTGGGCGAGGCTCAATTTCTGCCGCTCGTTGAGCACGAGGGCGAAATTGGCGAGCTGGGCGACGAGCAGGGCCGCGCCGATCAGAAGCGCCATCTGGCCGATCAGGCTGCGCGGAAGCAGGCCTCTCACAGCTGCCGCACCTCGGCGGCCAGCTGGTAGCCGCCGCCCCACACCGTCTTGAGCAGCTTCGGATCGGCCGGGTCGGCCTCGATCTTGCGCCGGAGGCGGCTCATCGCGTTGTCGACGCTGCGCTCGAAGGCGGCGAGGTCGCGGCCCTGGGTCAGATCGAGCAATTGCTCGCGGCTGAGCACCCGCTTCGGGTGGGTGACGAAGGCGAGCAGCAGATTGTACTCGCCGGTCGAGAGCGGCACGGCCACCCCGTCCTCGCCGACCAGCTCGCGCTCGCCGGTCCTCAGCACCCAGGGCCCGAAGGCATAAGCGTCGGCGTCGGGGGCGTGGACCGGCCGGGCCGAGCCCTCCGACCGGCGCAGCACCGCCTTGATGCGGGCGAGGAGCTCGCGGGGGTTGAACGGCTTCACGACGTAATCGTCGGCCCCCAGCTCCAGGCCGACGATCCGGTCCGTCTCCTCCGCCTTGGCGGTGAGCAGGATGACCGGCGTGCCGCTGGTCGCCCGGACGAAGCCGGCCAGCGACAGTCCGTCCTCGCCCGGCATCATGATGTCGAGCAGGATGAGGTCGACGGCGTGGGCGGCGAGCAGCCGGCGCGCGGCGGCGGCGTCCTCCGCCTTGGTCACGCGCAGGCCGTTCTTCGCGAGATAGGCGGCGAGCGGATCGCGAATGTCGCGTTCGTCGTCGACGACGAGGATGTGGGGAGTGCGGGTCATGGTTGCGCTGGTGAAACGACGAAGGCCCCGGAACGTGCCGTCCCGGGGCCTCCTTGTCATGCCTTCGCTCAGAAGGCGTTGGCGAGCACCGCGCCGATCAGGCCGCTGACGACGGCGACCAGCACCGCGTCGTTGCCCGACTGGACCCAGCGGTAGCCGCGGGGAGCGTCGTGGAGCCGGTAGGCGCGCGGGTTGGCGATCACCCGGTAGCTCTGCGCATAGCGGCTGTCGAAGCGCTGGCCGCGGGCCCATTTGCGGGTCTGGACCTGGCGGACCTGGACCATCCGGCGCCCGTTGTCGCGCTGGACGAAGCGGTTGGTCTCGACCCGCTCGATGCGGCCGCGATCGTTGTCGTGGCGGCCGAAGTCGGCGGCGGAGGCCGGCGCGGCGGCGAGGACCGAAGCGGCGGCGGTGCCCAGGATCAGGGACTTGATCATCGTCTTCATCTTGCTTCTCCTTCGAAACGCCTTGGCAGTTCGTCCGGCGTTGAGAAGGAAATGCGCCTGCGGTGTCCCACGCCTATCCCGGCAAGGGCGCGAATTTGCACCAAATTGTATCAGGCCCTACCGAGTCATCCCGGTGGAGGCCGGGACCATGAAAAGGAAGAAATCGGTGCCAGGTACGGATTTCCCAAATCGGTGCCAGGTACCGATTTTCCGTCTCGGTTCCGACCTCGAAAAATCGGTAGCTGTCACCGATTTTGTTCTGTTCAGGCGAGGTTCGGGCGGGGCCTGCGAGACGGGGCGTTGACAGAGCCGGCGCGTCCGCCGAAAGTTGGAGCGACATGATCCAGTCCGCGATCCAGTTCGGGACCAACCCCGCCGCCGCCGCGGCCACTTATTATTACGCCCGCTCGCCATACGGACGGGAAACCTAGCGCACGCTCTCAAAAGCCAAGCTCAACCGCCCCGTCCGGACCTTCCGGGCGGGGTTTTCCACATTCCAGGGAGTTTCAAGATGTTCAGGGACTTTGCCGACACGGCGCCGAGGCGGGGCGATTGGACCATCCCGCAGAACTGGGCGCATTTCACGCCCGAGGACCACCGCGTCTGGGACCTGCTCTTCGCGCGGCAGCAGAAGAAGCTGGCCGGCCGCGCCGTCCGCGCCTTCGAGGAGGGATTGGACCTGCTCCGCCTGGCCCATCCCGGAATCCCCGATTTCGACGAGCTCAACGCACGGCTGTTCCCGCGCACCGGCTGGACGGTGGTGGCGGTGCCGGGGCTGGTGCCGGACGAAGTGTTCTTCCGCCACCTGAGCCGGCGGCAATTCCCCGCCGGCAACTTCATCCGATCAGCAGGCCAGCTCGATTATCTCGAAGAGCCGGACGTCTTCCACGACGTGTTCGGCCATGTCCCGCTGCTCGCCCAGCCGCGCGTCGCCGACGTGCTCGAGGCGCTCGGCCACCAGGGCCTCGCCGCGCTCGAGTCGGGCAACCTCCACCGGCTGTCGCGGCTCTACTGGTACACGATCGAGTTCGGCCTCGCCCGCGAGGACGGGGCGCTCAAGATCTACGGCGCGGGGCTCGCCTCGAGCTTCGGCGAGGCGGGCTTCGCGCTCGACGACCCGGCGCCGTGGCGGCGGCCGTTCGACCTGGGCGCGGTGCTCCGCACCCCCTATCGCTCCGACGCCTTCCAGCGTGGCTATTTCGTCATCGACGGCTTCGACGCGCTGCTCGACGTGCTGGCCGGGACGGACCTGGCCCGGACCTACGCGGCGCTGGACGGGCTGCCGGAGCTGGCAGGGTAGAAGGCCGGCCGCAGCAGCGCTAAGGCGCTTGGGTGACTCCCTTTATCGCCCTGCTGCTTGCCGCCCAGGACATGCCGGGGATGGCGATGCCGTCCCCTCCCCCGCCGCCCCCGCCGGCCGGGCAGAAGGCGGCCGAGCAGCACGACATGGACGGCATGGACATGCCAGGAATGGATGCGGATCCGGTCGCCGAGCGGCTCAGCCGGGACAGCGACAGCGGCACGGCTTGGCAGCCGGACCTCACGCTGCACGGGGGCCCTTACGCCAGGGCCGGGGCATGGATGCTGATGGCCCATGCGCGGCTGAACGCGGTCTACGATCGGCAGAGCGGGCCGCGCGGTGGCGAGAAGGCCTTCGTCTCCGGAATGGCGATGGCGATGGCGTCGCGGCCGCTGGGACGGGAGGGCCGGGTCGAGCTGCGGGCGATGCTGAGCCCCGACCCATTGATGGGCGCGCGCGGCTATCCGTTGCTGCTCGCCGCCGGCGAGACCGCGGATGGGCGGACTTTGCTGGTCGACCGCCAGCATCCGCACGATCTCGTCGGCGAGCTGTCGGCTCGGTTCGACCTCAGGCTGGGGACGGACGCGAAGCTCTTTCTCTATGCCGGCCTGCCCGGCGCTCCGGCCTTCGGCCCGGCGGCCTATATGCACCGCCCCGCCGCGATGGACGATCCGGAGGCGCCGATCAGCCATCACTGGCTCGATTCGACCCATGTCAGCTTCGGAGTCGTCACCGTGGGCGCGGTGGTTGGGAGGGTGAAGCTCGAGGCGTCGCGCTTCAACGGTCGAGAGCCGGACCAGCACCGCGGGGACATCGAGACCGGCCCGCTCGATTCCACCGCCCTTCGGGCCAGCTGGAATCCGGTACCCGAGCTGTCGCTGCAGGCGAGCTGGGCGCGACAGAAGAGCCCCGAGCAACTGGAACCGGGCGTCGACGTCACCCGCTGGTCGGCGAGCGCGATGCTGACCAAGCGCGCCGGGACCGGCCGGATTTACGCCACCGTCGCCTGGGGCCGGCGCACCGCCGCGCGCGGCCGGGCGCTCGACGCCCTTCTCGCCGAGCTGGCCTGGGCACGAAACGGTTGGACCCTGTTCGGCCGCGCCGAACGGATCGAGAGCGACGAATTGCAGCCCGGCTCGGTCTTTACCGTGGGCAAATTGAGCGTGGGCGGGGTCCGCGATTTCGAGGTGGCGCCGCACGCCGCGATCGGCGTCGGCGCCTCGGCGAGCCTCAGCCTGGTGCCGGCCGGCCTCGACTCCACTTATCGCGGAAACCGGCTGTCGGGGATTCTGTTCGTGCGCCTCAGGATCGACTGAAGGCTCAGGCGGCTTCGTCGAAGGCGGGCTCGGGATGGCGGAACAAGCCGACTCCGGTCATTCCGGTCTCGGCCAGCGCCAGCGCGGTGCCGCAGAAGGCGCATTCCGCCGACAGCCGGCCGACATGCCAGTGGGTGCGGCCGCAGCCCGGGCACCGGTTCACTTCGCCCGCATGATAGAGCATGAGCAGCCCCCGGCGGGCGGGATCGAAAGCGGGTACGGGCCTCAACATCGTCTTCTTCCTCGACTCGCCGCAGCGATCGCTGCGACGAATCGTGTTTTTCCATAGACGAGTTGAATCAAAGATGAATGTTGCGCGCCGGAAACGACGAACGGTTGACGCCGCGGCCGCGCTCGGGGAGAGCCGGTCCATGACCTTCAAGCTCTATTTCCACCCTTTCTCCTCCTACTGCCAGAAGGCGCTGATCGCGCTCTACGAGCGGGAGGTGCCGTTCGAGCCCGTCGAGGTCGATTTCTCCGATCCCGCGCAGAAGGCGGCGCTGGAGGCTCTGTGGCCGCTCGGCAAGTTTCCGGTGCTGCGCGACGAAGCGGCGGGGCTGACGGTCCCGGAGGCCAGCCTGATCGTCGAATATCTCGACCGGGCGCGTCCCGGTCCGCCGCCTTTGGTGCCGGGAGAGCCGGAATGGGCGCTGAGGGTGCGGCTCTGGGACCGCTTCTTCGACAATTATGTCGAGACTCCGATGCAGGGCATCGTCGCCGACCATTTCCGGCCCGAAGGCGCGAGGGATGCGTTCGGAGTGGAGCAGAGGAAGGCGCAGCTCGCCAAGGCCTGGGCGATCCTCGACCGCCACCTGGCGGAGACGCAGGGAGAGTGGGCGGCCGGACCGGACTTCAGCCTCGCCGACTGCGCCGCGGCGCCGGCCTTGTTCTATGCCGGCATGCTGGTGCCGTTCGACGACCGGCCGGCGCTCGCGGCCTATTACGGCCGCCTCCGCGACCGTCCGGCCTTCGCCCGCGCCGTCGACGAAGCGCGCCCCTATCGCCACTTCTTCCCGCCCGGCTGGCGGGACGGCTGGGATTGATCACAAGCGCGAGTCATCCCGACGAAGGCCGGGACCCATGAACTCGGATTGCGAGGACCAGCGAGAGCCGCCTCGCCTCTTCCTCTTGCGGCGGTGTTCGTGGGCCCCGGCTTTCGCCGGGGTGACTCTCTACCGTCAATGCTCCGCTCAGAGCCGGGCGCCGTCCATCATCGCCCGCACCTCGTCGATGCCGGTGTCGTAATAATGGATGGCGGGGGCGCTGTAGTTGATCATGTAGAGCTTGCCGCCGACCACGGCCGCGCGCGCCTCGCCCTTGCGGCGGACCTCGTCGTCCTGGACGACGTAATGATATTCGAAGCGGAAGCCGTCGCGGCCGCCGAGCTTGGCGGGCTCGACCTTGTCGATTTCGAACAGGCTGGTGTTGAGCAGGATGCGGTCGGTCGCCTCGAACATCTGGACGATGTCGGGCGGGGTCATGGACGCGCTGAACTTGGGCAGCGGCTTGTCCTTCTTGTTGCGCTCCTTGACCAGCGCCTCGCCCGGGGCGATCCCGGCGATGAGGTCGAGCTCGTTCAAGGTGAAGCCGTCCTGGGTCCACGCCTCCGCCTTGGGACCGATCTTGTGGGTCGCCCGGTTCCAGGGGGTGCGCGGAGCGACCGTCATCGTGCTTCCGGCGACGGCCATCGACTGGTTGGGGGCGACCACCGCCCAGTTGGCGGCGGCGACCGGCGCCGCGGCCAGCGCAACGGCGGCGAGCGGGGCGAGACGGGTCTTGTTCATTCTCATTCTCCTCCAGCCAGCATCGCCATCATCTTCGCGTCGACGGCGTCCGGTTTCATTGCGAGATAGTCTTTCAGGGCCTTGCGGCCGTCCTCGGGATGGCCGGCGCGGATCAAGGCGAGGCCGAGGCCGCGGCGAAGCTCGGGCAGGGTCGAGCCCTGATCGAGCGCCTGGCGGTAGAAGCCCGCCGCCTTGTCGAAATCGCCGGGGGCGCCGCGGGCGCGGTAGAGCTCGCCGCGGGCGTAGAGCAATTCCGGGGTCCAGGTCCCGCCGGCGAGCGAGCCCAGCAGGAATTCGGTGCCGCCGAAATCGTTGAGCTTGATCTGGTCGTCGATCAAAGGCGCCCACCAATTGGCCATGGCCGCGCGATATTCCGCCTCGCCGAAGCGAGTGGGCGGGTTGGGGATGCCCTGGGCTGCGTGGGTCAGATATTCGACCCGCTCGGCCGAATTGGGATGGGTGGCGAAGAAGCCGCCATTCTTGTCCTTGCGGCTCTTCCGCTGGCGGGCGACGGCGGTGGCGTCCTGCTCGGCGCGGAACTGGGTCCAGACCGTCGGCGCGGCGCGGGGCGAATAGCCGCCGCGGGTCATGAAGCGGAGCCCCTCGATGTCGGCGTCGCGCTCCATGTCGCGGCTATATTCGAACGCGCCGCCGATCACGGCGAACTGGGCGATCAGCCCGACTCCGTAGGGGAGGAAGGAGAGCCAGGCCATGGCGCTGGTCTTGCCCTTGAGGTCGCGGAACTGGCGGAGCGTGTCGCGATGCTCGAAATGGCCGAATTCGTGGCCGAGCACGGCGGCGAGCTGCGCCTCGTCGCGGACCCGGAGCAGCAGCCCGGTCCACACCTGCATCATGCCGTTGGGCGCCATGCTGGCGTTCATGAACGGGGTGCGGATGACGTAGATTCGCGCCGCGTGGCAGCGGTCGTCGCCGACGGTGCGGCAGAGCACCGACTTGATATAGGCGGTGAGCGCCTCGTCATGGACGACGAAGTTGGAGGCCTTGAGCGTCCGCTCCGCCTCGTCCGCCTCCATCCACAGGCCCTTCTCGTCCTTGTCGAGCGGCTGGTAGCCGGGAGTCCAGGGTGGGGGAGCGCCGGGCTCCAGCGCCTGCAGCTTGGGCTTCGGGGAATCGCCGGCGCTGGCCGGGCCGGCGGCGACGAGCGAGGCGCAGGCGGCGGCCAAGAGGGCCGCCGCGAGGCGACCGCGGCGGCTCATCTCGCCGCGCTCGTCTGAGCCGCGGCCGCAGTCGCGCCGGCGCGGGCGGGGAAGCCGTTCAGCAGCTCGCGGATGCGCTTGTCGGCGCCGTCCGCCTCGCGCACGTCGCCGCCCATCCGCATGTCGGCGTTGATCCAGACCAGCTCGCCGGTGTGGAGGTCGACGAGGCCGGCATAGCCGGTATGGACTCCGACCTGGACCGGCACGCCGAACAGGAAGCCGACCATCTGCACCGCCTTGCGGCCGGCCGATCCGTAGCTGTCGTTGCTGAAGATGAAGAGGCCGTAATCGCCGCCGCCGATCTCGGCGAGCTTCGAAGCGCCCGGCCCAAGCGTCCAGTTGAACTCGGTTTTCTTGGTCGGCAGGCGGTTGCCGACGAACAATTTGTGCTGGATGACCGCAGAGGCGACCGCCCGGAACAGGGTGCGGTAGTCGTTGAGCAGGGCCGCCTGGTCGCCCTCGAGCTCGGGCATCATCACCAGCTCGTTCGAGCGCGCCTGCTGGGCGCGGGCGAGGGCCTGGGTGAGCTGCTTGCGGGCGGTGGCGGTCCAGTCGGCATTGGGCTCGTTCATTCCGCCGGCGGTCTGCGAGCCGACCTGAACGTCGGGGCGAAAGACGAGGATCTTGACCGGCCCGGTCGCGGGGAAGGTGAAGCCGCTCTTTGCGACGTCCTTGTGGCTGCCGATCTGCGCCGTGGCCGGCGCGCCTATGAGGAGAGCGCCGGCCGCAGCCAGCGCGATGAGACGACGCAGCATGTTTAATCCCCTGCCCCCGCCGGCGAATCACCGGCGGCTCCGATTGATGTGCTTAGAATAACGCCATTTTTTCGGAGGGCAACCCGGCGGCTATCCGGCACCGCCGGACGGCGGATCGGGCCAGCCCTCGCGCGGGCGCCAGCCGAACAGGTGGGCGACGGCGATGAAGCGGGGCCCTACTCTGGCGTGCAGCCCGCCACGCTGAGCTGGAGAGCGTCCAGAACCTCGAGGGTAATGGTTCCCGTCGGCTCCAATCCATGCGCGCGCTGGAAGGCGTCGACCGCCGCTCGAGTCGCCGGCCCCACCGCTCCGTCGGCGGCGGCGTCATAATAGCCGCGAGCACGCAAAGCGAGCTGCACTCGACGCACTGCGTCGACAAAGAGGCGCGAACGGCCGCTGACCGGCCTCACCGCGGGCGGCGGAGGCGGCGAGTATGTCGGCGCCGGTGGCGGCGGAGGGGGGAGCGGAGCCA